>JAUIDE010000152.1 GCA_030429105.1 Alphaproteobacteria bacterium | reverse complement strand
CGCCGCCCGCCTCGTAGGCCGCCGGGTCCGTCGCCGGGCGGCCCTCTGCGTCCATGATGAGCCCTTCGGGCAGCATCCGCCCGGCCGATTTCGCCGCCAGCACCTTCCCCGCCGCCGCCGCCGAGGTCGCGAAGTCGAAACCGACCGGCCCGCCCTCCCCGGCCGGGACGGAGACGGACCAGGGGTTCGTCGGCAGCGCCCCCTTCGCGCCGCCATAGGGGGCGACCTGCCGCCACATCGAGCGCCCGGCGCCGCCCGTCACGATCCCGAGGCAGCCCGTCGCGGCCGCCTGGTCCGCGAAGGCGCCCATCCGCCCGGTATGGTAGACATTGGAGACGCCGCAGGCCCCCGCCCCGTGCCGGAGCGCCAGCGCCGCCGCCTCCGCCGCCGCCATCCGGCAGGCCGGCATCCCGAAGCCGTTCCGCCCGTCCACCAGCGCCCCGCCGCCCTCCGCCACGGTGAGCACGGGCCCCGCCGAAGGCTCGAACCAGCCGGCCCGCGCATGGCCGAGATATTGCGGCAGGCGGACGGTTCCGTGGCTGTGGACGCCGCAAAGGTCGCTCTCCACCAGATGCGCGGCGACCTCGGCGGCGATCTCCTCCGGCGAGCCCATCGCGCGGAGGAAGCCGGCGGCGAAGCGCGTCAGCGCCGCGGCGTCGATCAGGAGGTCGTCGCTCGTCATGGGGCAGGCTCCGGTGCGGCGGGGACTCAGGCGAGAGGCCGGACTATGCCCGGCGCGCGGCGGCGGGCGCAAGCGAGGGCGGGGGAGGCCGGCAAGCGAGACGGAAAGGCGAAGCGCCACGGCCCCGGTCAGCGGGTCTCCGGTGGAGACCCGCAGGGGCCGTTCGGCCGAAGCCCCTGCGGAGGCCGAGAGGCGCCAAGCCGCCGCGTCGGTCTGTATCGGCCGGCGGCCGCTCGGGCGGACGTGTTTCGCGGCCGCCTGTGGGCGGGCGGCCGCGGGCCGATCCGCGGGGCGGATCGGCCGGGCGCCAATCCACGGGCGACGAAACACGAACCCGCCGGAGCAAAGCGCCACGGCCTCGAAAAGCATCTCTCCGGTGGAGAGATGCCGAGGCCGTTGGGCCGGAGCCCCTGCGGAGGCCGAGAGGCGCCAAGCCGCCGCGTCGGTCGAAGATCGGGCCGTGCACGCCGCGGTGGGCGCGGTGACGCGCCCGCCGAGGGGGCGGCGGGCGCGGGCCGATCTGACGCGGGTCAGATCGGCCAGGCGCGTTTGGGAGGCGTTGCGCCCAAGCCGGGCGATCTTGCCGGGAACTTCAGTAAAGAGATTAAGGCGCCGAAGGCCGGATCATCGCGATAAGGTCGGAAAGCGCGCCGCTACCGATCTGGGGGCCGAGCAAGAGGTAACCCCCGCTCGCCAGCGCGCCCCACATCTTCCAGTCCCCAAGGCTCTCGCCCGCCTTCTTCCTGAACGACGTCCAGAAGACGCTCTCGCGCGACGCATTCTTCGCCAGCGCGAGGTCGGCCTTCAGCCGCGCGATCTCGACGGCTATCGCCGCGATGGTCGCCTCCAGCGCCTCCGTCCCGCCTTCGGAATGGACCGCCTTGCTCAACCGGCGCAGGATCGCCGGCAAAGCCTCCAGCGCGAGCAGCTCATCCGGAAGCGCATTCGCCTCGGACTCCCGCATGCAAGCGGAAATCCAGTCCTCGATCTGTCGCGCCAATCCTTCCGCAGTCGTCTCGGCAAGGGCGGGCATCGCCGCAAGCCTAAGCGCCTGCGGCCTCACCAACTCGGCGCAAGGCGGCTTCCGCGCGTGCTTCTCCTCGATCTCCCGCAGCGCCTTGTTGACCGCCCTCGGTCCCTCGTCCCACGGGATCGCCGGGCTGGTCACCCGCTCGATCTCCAGCGCCTCGTTCGGCGGGTCGCCCCGGAGGCGGCGGTCATACCACTCGGTCCAGACGCCCCAATCCTCCGCCTCCAGCTCCTTCAGCCGCCGCCGCTCCGCCCCGTCGAGATGCGGCCCCATCCCCCGCGCCTCCTCCTTGGCGACGGTGCGGAGGAGTTCGGCTTTCAATTCGTTCCATCGTTTGCCGATCGTTCCAGTCTGGCGTCGCCAAAGCTTTGAATGCGCAAGCCGGGACGCCTCTTCGTGAGCGTCGCCGACCGATGGGACGAGGAAATTCTTGTCTCCCTCTATTTCCAAATTGGGATTAAGTTCTCTCGGCCCAGAAATCGCAAAGCAAGAAACCTCAACCGAAATCGCCGCTGAATTTTTTGAATTGTTTCGATGTCCAGCAGCATTGCAAGCATCTACCGCCGCGCCCAACGAAAACTGGTTTAAATCAATCATGCCAGCTGCGTTCCCTCCGGCAGCACGAACTGAAGCTAGCAGCGCCTGATGACGCCTAGGAAACGCAGCAACTGCCCACGCCGCACTTAGGGCACGAAATAGAACCAGCTGTCTCGCTCGGTATCTATGGTCCAGCGAAGTTCCCGGTTCCGCATCAAACGGCGCCGCCCGCAAGGCCGCCCGCGCCGCAATCGCCACCCCCCAGCTCAGCGGCTTGTCCTCTAACCACTCTTCAAGCTTGCTCCGATCCACCCCGCCCGCCCTCTCCCGCCTCTCCCCGATCCAACCACGCCCCGCCGCGCCCGCCAAACCCTTTCCGCATCCCGCAGCCCCGGCCCTGAGCCGGGGCCTCGCGGGGTGGGGCGCAACCGGAGCGAGGGCGCTTCACTCGTCGGGGTCCCGGCTCGAGGCCGGGACCGGCGCTAGGGGTGGGACGCACGCACGCGCCCGCGACGCCCTATTTCCGATTACCCTACAATCCCAACTAAATAACCCCCCTGCTCACTGTGAGCGCACACGCCCCTTGCCTTCCCGCCCCGGCCCGGCTTCTCTCCTTCCATGTCCTACGCCTTCACCCTCGCCGGCCAGCCGCTCCGCGCGCTGCCCGCCCGCGCGCTCTGGGCGCCGGGGCTGCGGCTCCTCGCCGTCTCCGACCTTCACCTCGGCAAGGCGGAGCGGATCGCGCGGCGGGAGGGGCGGCTGACGCCGCCTTACGAGACGGAGGAGACGCTGGCGCGGCTCGGCGATCTCGTCTCCGCCTTCCGGCCCGCGACCGTGATCTGCCTCGGGGACAGTTTCGACGACGACCGGGCGGCGGAGGCGCTTTCCCCCGCCCATCGCACGGCGCTCGCCGGGCCGATGGCGGGGCGGCGCTGGATCTGGATCGCGGGGAACCATGACCCGGCCCCGCCCGAGCTTGGCGGCGCGCAGGTGGCGCAGCACCGGGAGGCGGGGCTCGTCTTCCGGCATGAGGCGGCGCTGAGGCTCGGGCCCGGCGAGGGCGGGGAGGTTTCCGGCCATTACCACCCCAAGGCGCGGATCGCGGGCCGCGCCCTCCCCGCCTTCCTGATCGACGAGGCGCGGGCGATCCTCCCCGCCTTCGGGCTCTACACCGGCGGGCTCGACGTGGCGGACGCGGCGTTCGACCCGCTGGCGAGCCCTTCGGCGCAGGCGCTCGCCCTCTCCCGGCAGGTCACGCCCGTCCCCCGCGCGGCGCTCGTCGCCGCGGCGCGGCGGCGGCGGCCGGTGTGAGCGCCGAGGCGCTCGTCATCGGCTCCGGCCCCGCCGGGCTGATGGCGGCGGAGGCGATGGCGGAGGCGGGGCTTTCCGTGATCGTGTCGGAGGCGAAGCCCTCCCCGGCGCGGAAGTTCCTGATGGCCGGGAAATCCGGCCTCAACCTCACCAAGGCGGAGGCGCCGGAGGCCTTCCTCGCCGCCTATGAGGAGGCGGAAGGCTGGCTCCGCCCCATGCTCGCCGAATTCGGGCCGGAGGCGGCGATGCGCTGGGCGGAGGGGCTGGGCCAGCCCGTCTTTACCGGGCCGACGGGGCGCGTCTTCCCGGTCGCCATGAAGGCCTCGCCCCTCCTCCGCGCCTGGCTCGCGCGGCTGGAGGCGCGCGGCGTCACGCTCCGCCGCCGCTGGCGCTGGACGGGGTGGGAGGGGGAGGCGCTTTCCTTCGAGACGCCGGAGGGCGAGGCGCGGCTCAACCCGTCTGTCACAGTCCTCGCCCTCGGCGGCGCAAGCTGGGCGCGGCTCGGGTCGGACGGGGCCTGGGCGCCGCTCCTCGCCGCGATGGGCGTGGACGTAACGCCCTTCCGCCCCGCGAACATGGGGCTTTCGGTCGAATGGTCCGCCCACATGGCGCCCTTCCTCGGCGCGGCGCTGAAGGCGGTGGCGCTCCATGCGGGGGGCCGCACCTCCCGCGGGGAGGTCGCGATCTCCGCGCGGGGGATCGAGGGCGGCGGGCTCTACGCCCTCTCACGTCCGCTGCGGGAGGGCGCGGCGCTGACGCTCGATCTCCTGCCCGACCTGACGGAGGCGGAGGCCGCGCGCCGCCTCTCCCGCGTGAAGCCCGGCGCCTCCGTCTCCGAGGCGCTGCGCCGCGCGCTCGCCCTCCCGCCCGTGAAGCGCGCCCTCCTCGCCGAATGCGCCCGCCCCCTGCCCCGCGAGCCCTCCGCTCTCGCCCGGCTGGCGAAGGCGCTCCCCCTCCCCCATCGCGGCCCCCGCCCGATGGACGAGGCGATCTCCACCGCCGGCGGGATAGCGCTTGCGGCGCTGGACGAGGATCTGATGCTCCGCGCCCTCCCGGGCGTCTTCGCCGCCGGCGAGATGCTGGACTGGGAGGCGCCGACGGGCGGCTACCTCCTCACCGCCTGCCTCGCGACGGGCCTCCGGGCCGGGCGGGCGGCGGCGCGGTTCGCGGGGGCGATCATCCCTTGAAGCGCGTCTCCCGGTGGAAGGACAGATAAGCGGGGTGAGGGCGCAGGTGCGGGGCGGCCGGCGCAAGCAGTTTCCGTTCCGGCCGGATCAGCCGCGCGGCCGCCTCGGGCAGGCTGCTTTCAGCGACAAGGATCGTCAGGTCGTCATCGACGGAAAGAAGCCCGCGGTCGAACATCCAGTGCATCGTGCCAGACAGCGCGAGCCCGTTGCGGATGCTGTCGGTCCCCCCGTCCTCCACCGCGCGAATATGCGCGGCCTGCACTTCCGGCCTCCCGCCGCCGTTGAGGATGCGGAGCCCGGTCATCGCGCAGGTGTTGGCGTAGGCCGCCTTCACATCCCTCGCGAAGGCGGCGTCGCGGAAGGGTCGCGCGGTCAGCCGTTCGACCATCGGCCGGATGAAGGGCTGCATCGGATCGTGGAGCCTTCCGGCTTCGTCCTCGGGGAGAGAGTCGAACTCGGCCGCCCAGTCGGCGGCGCCGAGATCCTCCCGGACTCCCGCGAAGCCGTCCGCAAGGATCAGGTCGAATTCATGGTCGGGGATGAGCCGCACCGCGCGCCCAGCGGCGCCGCGATTGGTGGAGCCGTCCGGCTTCTTCAGGGCGCTTTCATAATAGCCGCCTTCGGTTTCGAAGCGCGGCGGAGAGGGCAGCGGCAGATAGTCGGCCATGCGCGCGTAGAACAGGTCCTCATCAGCCGGGTCACGGTCGATGCCTGTCACGCGCGCGACGGCGAAATAAGCCTGGCGCCCGCCTGCACGCTCGCCCTCGGTGCGTCGCGGCTCGTAGTAGACGATCCAGTCGCCCACGGCGCGCTCGACGGCGCGGAGATAGGTGCGGGGGAAATGATAGCGCAGCGCCGGGTCGTCGTCGTAGCGTGAAGATTCCTTGTGCGTGAAGACCGCCTTGCTCATGGACGAAGATTATCCGCCATGAAGCCTGGCGCCCAGGGGCGAAGGGCCCATGACGGGAGACGCATTTGCCGCGCGCTGACAGTTTGACCCCGGCCTCGACCAGCATCTCTCCGGGGGAGAGATGCCGAGGCCGTCGCCCGGAGGCGCAAGCCGGAGGGCGAGGGGCGCCAAGCCGCCGCGTCGGTCGAAGATCAGGCCGTGGTCGTCGCGGCGAGCGCGGACTCGCGGTCGCCGGGGGGCGACGACCGCGGGCAGATCAGCCGCGTGTCTGATCTGCCGGGCGCCTTTGACCGCAGCCCGAGAAGTAACCTGCCGCTTCGAGCGCTTGA
>JAUIDE010000026.1 GCA_030429105.1 Alphaproteobacteria bacterium | reverse complement strand
CGCCACCTGGAACCGCTACGCCGGCCACCCAAGCCGTAGCGCCCAGACCCGTCATGCACTAAGACTGAAACCGGACCACCCTATCGGGGCAGGCCAGACCAAAGGAAGAAGAAGCGGGAGGTGGAAGGAATTTCTGCTCAGTCGGAAGTTGTGAATCGAGGCGCTGAATTCTGGCGGGAATTATTGGACCGCGGCCTCGCAGGACGAAAGTTAACGCCCAAGGATCAGCAGATACTTCGGGTCTGCGCTTCAATGCCGCGGCAGTTGCCGAGCGAACTCCAGTCCAAGCATGCCATGAGCATTCTTGAGCGAATGATGGATCAGGGGATGCTTTCCGTTTGATTGTTTCATGACAAATAGTATGTCAGATCATATTAAATGCGAAATTTAAAATCAATCTTGTTGCTCAATTAATTGATCATTTCGTGCGGTCGAAAGTGTCCATTTCCTCGCCTTCAGCGTTGCGCATCCCCCTTGACGCTAATCCACCTCCCGCTTATCCACCATGCTACCGCGGGTGTAGCTCAATGGTAGAGCGAGAGCTTCCCAAGCTCCAGACGAGGGTTCGATTCCCTTCACCCGCTCCAACCCCCTGCTAAAACTGCACATTCCCTACAGAATGCCCGGAGAATTCCGGCTAAGTCCATATTTCGAAACATCTACCTGCATATTTCCTGCAAGCTTCCCAAGCTCCAGACGAGGGTTCGATTCCCTTCACCCGCTCCATCGTCACCCTGACCATACAAGGCGCCTACGCCGCATAGGCGATGTCCTCTCGATTCTCCGCGCGCTTCGTCCACTCCCAATAGAGTTCGTGGAGTCGTTCCGAGACGGGGCCCGGGCGGCCGTTGCCGAAGATCCGGCCGGCCACCTCCACCATCGGCGCGACGCCGCCGCCCGAGGTGGAAAGGAACACTTCATCCGACCCCATCATCTCCTCGAGCGGAAGCGGGCGCATCTCCGTCGGAAGGCCGATCTCGGCGCACATGTCCAGCACCGTCTTTCGCGTCACGCCATGTAGGACGCCGTGATCCGATGTGATCACCCGCCCGCCGGAGACGCAGAAGACGTTGAAACCCGGCCCCTCCGTCACGTTGCCCTGGTGGTCGAGGAGCGCGACGGTGTCGTATCCCTCGTCGAGCGCTTCGAACAGCGCCGCGGTCATGTCGCCCCAATGGTAGTTCTTGGCCCGGGGATTCACGCTGTCTTCCGGAATGCGGCGCACGGATTTCGCGATCCAGAGTTTCGCGCCCCTGTCGAGGACATCGGGTTTCACCACATGGACGTAGGGAACGACCCAAGCGTAGAGGTGGTTGCCGCAATTCCGCGGGTCTCTGCTCCCGTGGATGAGGGGGACGCCGCGCGCGGCCGTCATCGAGCAATAAGCGTCGCGAAGACCCGTCTTCGCGACCATCTCGTGGAGCGCCGCGCGAAGCGCCTCGCGCGTCACGCCGGGGGCGAGGCGCATCGAGGCCATGGACGCTTCGAACCGGTCGAGATAGTCGGGCAGGCGGAAGAAGGCGCCGTCCTTCACAGGCACGACGTCATAGGTGATGTCGGAGCGCGTAAGGCCCCAGTCCATAACATGGATCTTCGCCTCCGCGATGGGGATGATCTCCCCGCCCATCCATGCCGCGCCCTTTGACCAGTCCGTCATAGCCGCCTCCCGTTTCGCGCCCTCAGCATGGCGCAGGACGGGCGTCAGAGGAAGGGGAGGAACGGTCGTCCTTCAAGCGCCTGGAAGTAGGTGAACCCGGTCAGCCAGATCCAGGCGCCCGCCACGGCCCAGATCGCGGGTCGCGCCGCGCCCGCCGGCAAGGTTCGCGCGGCGAACCAGCCGATGAGCGGCAGCGCGTGCATGGCGTGGAGGGCGAAGAAATGCGCGACGCGAAGGTCGCCTCCGCCCCGCGCCCACCCCATCAGCCAGAGGCCGTTCGCATCCGTCGCAGGTCCGCCCACGAAATGCCCGCCGTTTCCGCCGAGCGTGAACGCAGCGACCAGCGTGAGCGGGACGGATACGAGAAAACCGAGCGCGGCCGAGAGGCGGAAGACAGGGTCCATCCCCGGCGCGCCGCCGCGGGCGAGCGCCGCGCCGTATACCAGCGACGAGCCCAGCAGGATCACCGCGGAGAAGGCCGCCATGGTGAATCCGAAGGCCCAGAGCGGGGAAGAGGAATTGAAGTGCGAGCCGACGCCGGCCGCCGCAGCGCCGCCGATCCAGATCATCTCCAGCGCCGCGTTGAAGACCATGACGAGGGTGAAGGGCCGCCACCACCGGCTCGCCGTCGCGCCTCTCGGCAGCCAGCCCGCCGCCCAGGCGAGGAAGCCGAACCAGACCGCCAGCGAGACGAGGAACTTGAGCGGCTTCACCCAGATGTCGAGGTCCAGGTAATTCCGCCCGTCGACGGCCATGAGGCCGAGCGCGACCGGTATCAGCGCGGCGTGGGCGAGCGCCGCCGCGAAGAAGACCGGCTCCCGTCTGCGCCACTCGGCGAAAAAGCCTGCGGAGGCGGGAGGCGTGGCGGCTGCGGCAAGGTTCATGGCGGGCTTCCAGCCTAGTTTACACTGTAAAGATGGGTCGGCTTCTCACCCTGTCAAGGCGAATTTTGACACCGAAAAGACGGAAGAGTATGGAGAGTCATGGTCGGTGACGCGCGATATCACCACGGCGACCTGCGCGCCGCCCTTCTCCGGGAGGCGGAGGCGGAACTCGCGGAGAAGGGCGTCGAAGCGTTCTCGCTTCGCGGCGTGGCGAAGCGCGCGGGCGTAAGTCACGCCGCGCCGGCGCATCATTTCAGGGATACGGCCGGGCTCCTGACCGCGCTCGCCGCGGAAGGGTTCGGGCGCTTCCTTGCGGCGCAGGAGGCGCGGATGGCGCGGGAGACCGCGCCGCGAGGGCGCTTCATCGCCTCCGGCCTCGGCTACATCGATTTCGCCGTGGCGCATCCGGCGCTCTTCCGCCTGATGTTCGCCTCGGCCCGGCTCGACTGGACGGATCCGGCGCTCTGCGCCGCCGGGGGGCGGGTCTTCGCGCTTCTCGGCGCGAATGTGGAGGCGCTCCGCGGCGCGGCCCCCTCGGAAGACGAAATGGCGCGGCTCGATCTCGTCTCCGCCTGGGCGATGGTCCATGGCCTCTCCGAACTGATGATCTCGGGGCGGCCAACCGCGCTCATGACGCTCAATGGCCTCGCGCGGGAGGAGGCGCTTCGGGAGATCGTCGGGCGGGCGCTTCCACCGCAATAAGGGTTTCCGCCGCGCGTCTTGCTTCCGCCGCCGCGTCCCTCGTCAAGCCGAAGGCGGCGCGCAGGATCGCGCCTTCGGCCAGCGCGTGGAGCGCGGGGCCGGCCCCCGGCGCGCCCGCTTCCTCCGCCAGGTCCTGCAGGCGCCCGGCGAAGGCGCGCTTCCGGGCTAGGGCCGCGGCGCGAACCGGGCTTTCCGCTGCCTGGAACTCCGCCGCCGCGCGCTGGAAGAGGCATCCGCGAAAGCCGGGAGAGGCGAACCAGAGGCCGAGCGCGTCGAAGACCGCGAGGAGAGCGCTACGCGGCCCGTCCGCCGCGGCGACGCGGGCGGAGACGAGGGCGTCGATCCGCGCTTCCTGAAGGCCGAGCGCGGCGAGGATCAGCGCATCCTTGCTCTCGAAGTGGTTGTAGATCGACGATTTCGAAACGCCGATCCGCTCCGCCAGCGCGTCCATGCCCGCCCGCCCGTAGCCTTCCTCGGCGAAGACGGCGAGCGCCCGCTCCACAATCTCGTCCCGTTTCGAAGGCCTCATCGGTTTCTCCCGTTCCGCCCCTTGCAAATCGCACCGATCTGTCCACTTATCAAGTATCCGCACCGATCGGTGCAGTTTGAGGAGAGCCCCGATGGCCCGCACCTTCTACGAGATCGGCTTCACCCCTTCCGTCCTCGCGGCGCAGGAGCGCGAAGGCTCCCGCGGGGCCTACGCCGCGCACCTCGCCCCCGAAGCTGACCCGCGGGACAGGCTGGGGCCGGACGAGGCCGCCTTCATCGCCGCGCGGGACGGGTTCTATCAGGCGAGCGTGAGCGAGACGGGCTGGCCCTATGTCCAGTTCCGCGGCGGGCCGCGCGGCTTTGTCCGCGCGCTCGATGAGCGGACGGTCGGCTACGCGGACTATCGCGGCAACCGGCAGTTCCTGAGCCTCGGCAACCTCACGGCGGACGGGCGCGTTTCACTCTTCTTCATGGATTATCCGAACCGCGCGCGGCTGAAGCTTTTCGGGCGCGCGCGGATCGTGGACCGGGTGGAGGACCCTGCGCTCGTCGCCCGCCTGCACGCGGGCGGCAAGGGCAAGCCGGAACGCGCGGTGCTGATCGACATCGCGGGGTTCGACTGGAACTGCCCGCAGCACATCCCGCAACGCTTCACGGCGGAGGAGCTTCAGCCCGTCCTCGGCGAGATGCAGGCGCGGATCGCCCGGCTCGAGGCGGAGAACGCCGCGCTGAAGGCGGGGGCCGCGCAATGAGCCGTCCGCCGCTTCCCCCGTTCGACGAAGCCTCCGCCCGCCTGAAGGTCCGCCTCGCCGAGGACGGCTGGAATGGGCGCGACCCGGCGAAGGTCGCGCTCGCCTATACGGAAAACAGCCGCTGGCGGAACCGGAACGAGTTCCTGCAGGGCAGGGCGGAGATCGAGGCCTTTCTCACGCGGAAATGGGCGAAGGAGCTGGACTATCGACTCATCAAGGAACTCTGGGCCTTCGCAGGTAACCGCATCGCCGTCCGCTACGTCTATGAGAGCCGGGACGAGGCGGGGCGATGGACTCGCTCCCACGGCAACGAGAACTGGGAGTTCGACGAGGCGGGGCTGATGCGCGCGCGCCATGCGAGCATCAACGACGTCCCGATACGGGAGGAGGACAGGCTCTTCCGCTGGCCGCTCGGTCGGCGGCCGGACGATCATCCGGGCCTGTCCGAACTCGGGCTCTGAGCGCCTCAGTCTTCGAAGTGCCCCGCCGTCGCGAAGCCGCCGCCCTGCCAGCGGTTGTAGGGATCGTCCGGCGGCGGGGGCGGGCCCGCCGCGTCCAGCATGGCTCGGAACTGCTCCGAATTGTCCTGCGGACGCCAGCCGAGGAAGGCGGCGGCGGAATTGTCCCACCAGCTTTCGTCGTTCGCGGAGGCGCCGTAGACGATGGCGCAGCCGAGCCGCGGCGCGCGGAACACGGCCTCCGCGAGGCGGGCGAAATCGGCCGGGCTGAGCCATGTGGCGAGCATCCGGTGGTCCTTCGGCGCATCGAGAACGGAGCCGATCCGCACCAGCGCGCTCTCCACCCCGAACTTGTCCCAGTAGAGCCGCGCCACCGCCTCGCCGAAGCATTTTGAGACGCCGTAAAGCGAATCCGGGCGGAGCGGCGCGGAAGCGTCGAGCCGGGTCGTCCGCTCGTGAAAGCCGATGACGTGGTTGGAGCTGGCGAAGAGGATGCGCTTCGTCCCCGCCTTCCGCGCCGCCTCGTAGAGATTGTAGAGGCCGAGGAGATTGGCCTGGAGGATGTCGTCGAACGCCGCCTCCACCGGCTGGCCGCCGAGATGGATGACGCCGTCGCAGCCTTCGAGGAGCCGCATGGTCGCCTCCCGGTCGGCCAGATCGCACCGGATGACTTCCTCCCCTGCGCCCGCCGGCGCCATCTCCGTGATGTCGGAGAGGCGGAGCGTTTCGGCGAGATGGCCGAGCCGGGCGCGGGCGATGCGGCCGACATGGCCGGCGGCGCCGGTGACGAGCAGGCGGCGGAGCTTCATGGCTTTCCCTCCCGTTTCTGCCAAACCTCCGACGAACCCGCCCGAAGGTCCAGCCCTTCCCTCGGGCCCGCCGCCGCGCTCTTATCGCGAAAAGCCCGGAGGAAGCCCCGATGAAGATCGCCGCAATCCGCACCCATGTCCTGCGCCACGAATTGCCGGAGGCGGAGCGCTTCCAGTCCTCCTTCTCGACCTTTCGGGAGCGGTGGGCCTGCCTTGTCGAAGTCGAATGCGCCGCGGGCGTGACGGGCTGGGGCGAATGCCTTGGCCCGGCGCTGCCGAACGCCGCGATCGTGGAGGCGATGGCCGGGCGGATGATCGGGCGCGACGCGCGGGACATCGAGCCGATCTGGCTCGACCTCTACAACGAGTTCCGCGACCAGGGGCAGCGCGGGCTGACGCTGACGGCGCTTTCTGGGATCGACATCGCGCTCTGGGACGCCGTGGGGAAAGATCTCGGCGCGCCGGTCTGGCGGCTCCTCGGCGGGGCGCACCGGATGAGGGTTCCGGCCTACGCGACCGGCGGCTTCCGCCCCGTGGGGCGGGACAGGATCGAGCCGACCGTGCGCGAGGTGACGGGCTATGTCTCCGAAGGCTTCCGCGCGGCGAAGATCAAGATCGGCTACGGCGCGGCGGAGGACGCCAGGGCGATCCGGGCGCTGCGGGAGGCCGTCGGGCCGGAGATCGCGCTGATGGTGGACGCCAATCACGGCTATGACGCCGTGGAGGCCGTGGCGCTCGGGCGCGCCGTCGCCGATCTCGACATCGGCTGGTTCGAGGAGCCGGTGACGCCGGAGCACCTTCGCGCCTACGCCGAGGTCAGGGCGCGGCAGCCCGTGCCCGTGGCCGGGGGCGAGACCTGGCACGGCCGCGCCGCTTTCGCCGCCGCGCTGGAGGCGGGGGCGGTGGACATCCTTCAGCCGGATGTCTGCGGCTGCGGCGGGATCACCGAGATGCGGAAGATCGTCGCGATGGCGGAGACGGCGGGCGTCCGCGTCGTGCCGCATGTCTGGGGGACGGGCGTGGCGGTCGCCGCGGCGCTCCAGATGCTCGCCACGCTGCCGCCGAGCCCGCCCCGGCACGAGCCGCGCCCGCCGCTGCTGGAATTCGACCGGACGCCGAACCCGTTCCGCATGGCCGTGCTCCGCGAGCCCATCGTCGCGGAGGCCGGCGAGGTCGCCGTGCCGGAGGGGCCGGGGCTCGGCTTCGAGATCGACCGGACGACACTGGAGCGGTTTTCGGCGCAGCGATGACGGGCGCGTGCACACAGTGTGCACGGGTTTCAACTTATTGATATGATAAATGAACCTATCATGATACCCCATAGGGTCTGAGCAGTCTTTCGGTTATCTTCGCATCAGGCGGCCGGGCCGAAATGGCGATCTGTCAGAAAAATGGGACACAAGTCGATGAGCTGGAGAGACAGTATTTAATCCGCCCTTAAGAGCTTCGAGCCAAAAAAATAGGCAGCTTCGAGTCGACAGGCCCGGGCGAGGCGGCTCGTTCGACGGGTATTCTGGTGAGGGTGTGACATGAAGATTTCCCGACTTGTGCTGATGGCGTTCCTCGTCATCGGGGTTTTCGCCGGCGCGAAGTTCGCGTTGTCGGTAGGGGGCGCCTGGCAGGACTATCGCGCGGTCTCTCGCATGGCGGAGGCCAGCGAGGCGAATTCCGCATGGGCCGCCGGAGCGATCGCCCTCTCGCTGGAGCGCAGCGTCACGCAGGTCGCCCTTTCGCTCGATACGGCCATTCCGGCGGAGTTCCGGGCGCTGATCGAGCGGCAGCGGGAAGAGGCGCGGGGATATTTCGACGAGGCCGTCACCCGCGCGCGGGGAATGGCCGGCGTCCCCGGCCGGGACGACTTTCTCGCCGCCTCCTCCACATCGCTGGAGGCCGTGGCCGGGCTCCGCGAGGAAATCGACGCGCTCCTGGCCCTGCCAAAGCCGGACCGCAACGCCGCGAGGGCTGCGGCGCTTCCCTTCGAACTCAAGGAAGAAATCTCCCGCATGAAGGATGACGGCCTGCTGCTGTCGCCCGCCAATGAGGTCAGCTCCGACAAGTCGCTCGCCCTCGCCGGTATTCAGGACCGGGCGTGGGAGGTGCGGGAGTTCGGCGGTCGCGCGCGAACCTACTACGCCATCGCGGCGCTTACGGGCGCGCGAATCCCCGAATCCTATCTCGCCCTGATCGACTCGGACGAGAAGCGCGCCCTCGCCGCCTGGGAGGCGCTGATGAACATCGCGACGGCCAGCGCGCCCCCCGAGGCCATTGTTGGCCCCATCGAGGTCGGCGAGCGCCTGTATTTCGAGGACTATGTGGCCCTGACCAGGGAAAAGATGGAGCGCTCGCGCGCCGCGACGGACGGCGCGCCCGAATACCCGCTCGACTTTCCGGCTTTCTTCGAGCGCTCCAACGCCGCGCTCGACCACATGACGGCGCTGTCCAAGCTGGCCGGGGCCGAACTCGTTCGCTACTGGGCGGAAAGAAAGTCGGCCGCCCTGACAGCGCTCGGGGTCAACCTCGCCCTGTTTCTTCTGCTGCTCGCGACCATTTTCGTCGTCTGGTCCCAGCTTCGCCGACGGCTGATCGCGCGGCTCGAGGCGACGACCGAGGCGCTCGAGGCGCTCTCCGGCGGCGATCTCGACGCAAAGATCGACCGGCGCGCGGATGATCTCGCCGAAGTCGCACGGCTGGCAGCGGCGCTCGCCGTATTCCGCGACAACATGCGAAGGACCGAGGAGCTCAAGGCATCCCTTCAGGAAGTGCTGGCCGAGGCGCTGGAGAGCGCGGTATCGGTCGACTCCGCTTCAAGCGAGTTGCAGGCGTCATCGGAGCGGATCAGCGCGGGCGCCGAGACGCAGGCTTCCTCCGTCACCCAGGCCGGCGCCGCGATGGAGCAGATGACGGCGACGATGCGGCAATCCGCGGACAACGCCGCGCAGACGGAGAAGATCGCGTCCCTCGCCGCCGACAAGGCGAAGACGACGGGCGAAGTCGTCTCCGGCGCCGTCTCGGCGATGCAGGACATCGCGCAGAAGATCGGCGTGATTCAGGAGATCGCGCGGCAGACCGACCTTCTCGCGCTCAATGCGGCGGTTGAGGCCGCGCGCGCCGGTGCGCATGGTCGGGGCTTCGCAGTCGTCGCCTCCGAGGTCCGCAAGCTGGCGGAGCGCAGCCGGGTCTCCGCAACGGAAATCTCGCAGCTCTCCTCCCGGACCGTCGAGGCCGCGGGCCGCGCCGGCGCGATGCTGGACGAGCTGGTTCCGGGCATAAGGAAGACGGCTGATCTGGTTCAGGAGATCTCGGCTGCGGTGCGCGAGCAGAATATCGGCGCGGAGCAGATCAACACGGCGATCCGCGAGCTTCAGGCCGTAATCCAGCAGAGCGCGGAGGCATCCGAGCAGGCGCGACTCAAGGCCGGGGAGCTTTCCGGCCAGGCGGCGGCGCTGAAGCAGACGATCGGAAAGTTCGAGGAGGGCGAGGCCGAGCAGGCCCCCGCCTCCGCGCCGCCCGTTCCGATCCGCAAGGCGGCCTGAACCCGGTCGGTTTCCGGGCCGCCGGAGCGGCGGGGCCTCACTCGCCCCGCCGCTCCCGCTCCGCCAGCCTGGCCTCGATCTGGCGCAGCCGCTCCAGCACTTCATTGCGGTAGTCCCCTGTCGCCGCGTCCGCCTCCTCCGAATGCGCGCTCTGCATGGAGTTGACGACGAGGCCGACCAGCAGGTTCACCACGGCGAAGGTCGTGACCATGATGAAGGGCACGAAGAAGGCCCATGCGAAGGGATAGGTCTCCATCACCGGGCGGACGATGCCCATGGACCAGCTTTCCAGCGTCATCACCTGGAAGAGCGTGTAGCCGCTGCGGCCGAGCGTCCCGAACCATTCGGGAAAGGCGCCGCCGAAGAGCTTCGTCGCCATCACCGCGCCGATGTAGAAGACGATGGCCATGAGGAGGAACACCGAGCCCATGCCGGGCAGGGCGTCCACCAGCCCCTGAACCACGCGGCGGAGCGAGGGCGAGATCGAGAGCACGCGCAACACACGAAGCACCCGCATCGCCCGCAGCACCGAAAGCCCGCCGGTGGAGGGCAGGAGCGCGATGGCGACGATCAGCAGGTCGAAGACGTTCCAGCCGCTGCGGAAGAACCGCCCGCCCGTCGCCGCGAGCTTCAGCCCGATCTCGACCACGAAGATCGCGAGGCAGATGCTGTCTATGGCGAGGAGGATCGGCCCGGCGCGCTCCATCGCCGTCGGCGAGGTCTCCAGCCCCAGCGTCGCCGCGTTTACCAGGATCACGGCGAGGATGAAGTTGCGCACGGGCGCGCTTTCGAGCCGCGCCTCGAGCCGGGCGCGCCAGCCGGCGCTTTCGGAAACGGCGGTCGTCATGCTGCTCTTCCCCCTGGAGAGGCGGTGTCCGGATCGCCGCTATGTAAAGTCTTGGCGGGGGAAGGTGAAGCGGGGTTCAGAGCGCCTTCGCCGTCACCACCACCTCGATCAGGTCGGTGGGTTCGAGATCGGCTCCCACGCAGGCGCGCTGCGGCCAGTTCTCCCGCGGGCCGATCCATTCGACCCAGATCGCGTCCATCGCCTTCTTGTTCCGCATGTCGGTCAGGTAGACCGTCGCCTGCAGGAGGCCCTCCTTGCCGCTGCCGGCCGCCTTCAGATGCCGCTCCAGCGCGGCGAGGGCGCCCCGCGTCTGCTCCTGGATGGTCACGCCCGAATCCGGGTCGGTCGCGACGGCGTAGACGAGGCCGCCATGGGCGACGGCGCTGCAGCGCCCGGCGGCCTTGCCGTGGATTCGTGTTGTCATGGCGCGCCCTTTCCGCTCCTCTTCTCCGCGCGAGCCTCGCCGGTTCGTCCGCCCGTCGCAAGGTCGCAAACGGGCGTCCTGCAATCCGCACCACCCTGTCCGCCGCCTCTTGCCTAGGGCCCCGCCCGCGCCTAGGCTTTCGCAGCGCAATATAAGACAGGCGGGCGACAGAGCCGCCGAGGGGATGCGGATGGCGATACAGACGGTCGGCGTGATCGGCGCGGGGCAGATGGGGGCGGGGATCGCCCATGTCTTCGCGCTGGCGGGCTACGAGGTGAAGCTCAACGACATCGACGGGGAGCGGGTGCGCGCGGCCATCGACCGGATCGGGGAGAATATCGGCAAGCAGGTCGTCAAGGGCCAGGTCTCCGAAGCGGATCGCGCCGCCGCCATGGCCCGCATCGCGCCGGCCGGCGCCCTGCCGGAGATCGCCGCGACCGACCTCGTGATCGAGGCGGCGACCGAGAACGAAGCGGTGAAACGCGAGATCTTCAAGGCGCTGGTGCCGCATCTCGCGCCCGACACGATCCTGACGACGAACACCTCCTCCATCTCCATCACCCGCCTCGCCTCCGTCACCGACCGGCCGGAGCGGTTCATGGGGTTCCACTTCATGAACCCGGTGCCGCTGATGCAACTCGTGGAGCTGATCCGCGGCATCGCGACGGACGAGGAGACCTACGAGACGCTGAAGCTGGTGGTGGACAAGCTTGGCAAGACCCATGCGAGCGCCGAGGATTTCCCGGCCTTCATCGTCAACCGTATCCTCATGCCGATGATCAACGAGGCGATCTACACGCTCTACGAGGGCGTCGGCACGGTGGAAAGCATCGACACCTCGCTGAAGCTCGGCGCCAACCATCCGATGGGGCCGCTCGCGCTCGCGGATTTCATCGGGCTCGACATCTGCCTCGCGATCATGAACGTGCTGCACGAGGGGCTGGCGGACACGAAATATCGGCCCTGTCCGCTCCTCACCAAATATGTCGAGACGGGCTGGCTCGGGCGGAAGACGCAGCGCGGCTTCTACGACTACCGGGGCGAAAGGCCGATGCCGACGCGCTGAGCGCGCCTCCGCCCTTGCGCGGCGCGGTTGAATCGTGCGGGATGGCGCAAAGCAGGATCGGAGCCAGAGCCATGATCGCACGAGCCGCCGCCTTCGCGCTGTCCCTCCTCTTCGCCGCCGGAGCCGCGGCGGCCCCGTGGAAGCTGGACAAGGACCATGTCCACGTCACCTTCACGATCAGCAATATCGGCTTCTCCGTCACGCACGGGCAGTTCCGCGAGTTCGACGCGGAGATCGACTTCGACCCGGAAAACGTGGAGACGGCCTCCGTCTACTTCACCCTCGTCGCCGACAGCCTCGACACCAATTCGAAGTCGCGGGACCGGCATGTGAAGAGCAAGGATTTCCTCGACGTCGCGAATTTCCCGACCATCGCGTTCCGCTCCACCAAGGTCCGCCTGCTCGACGAGAAGACGGCGGAGATCACCGGCGACCTGACGATGCGGGGCGTGACGAATGAGGAGGTTTTCACCGCGAAGCTGATCCGCCTCGGCCCCTCGCCCTTCAACGCCGCGGACACGATCGCGGGCTTCTCGGCGGAGGGCGTGATCGACCGGACGGAATACGGCGTCTCCTACGGCGCGCCGGCGATCGGCGTGGAGGTGCCGATCCGGATCGACATCCAGATGAATCCGGTCAAGCCCTGAGCGCCTCGCGCGTTCGTGAACCGGATACAATCTGTTATCGCGCGCCTTCATTGTGGCGTCAGAGGAAAGCCCTATTTCTCCGTCACGTTCCAACGAGACGACAGGAGACCTTGATGCGCCTCGCCTTCGCCGCCCCGGCCGCCCTCGCCGCGGCGCTTTTCGCCGCACCCGCCTTCGCCCAGCCCTGGGCCATCGACAAGAGCCACGCCACGGTTTCCTTCAGCGTGGACCATCTCGGCTTCTCGCTCACCCGCGGGATCTTCCGCGACTTCGACGCCGTGATCGACTTCGACCCGGAGAACATGGAAGCGGCCTCCGTCTCCTTTACGATCGACGCCGCCAGCATCGACACGTTCTGGGAGGCGCGCGACAATCACATCAAGGGCGCCGACTTCCTCGATGTCGGGACTTACCCGGAAATCCGTTTCGTCTCCAAGGCCGTGCGCCTCACGGGCGACGACACGGCGGAAGTGACCGGCGATGTGACGATCAAGGACGTGACGCGGGAGGAGACCTTCACCGCGACGCTCCGCCGGATCGGGCCATCGCCCTTCAACCCGGAGCAGACCATCGCCGGCTTCGTCGTCGAGGGCGAACTGGACCGGACGGAATACGGCGTCTCCTACGGCGCGCCGGCGATCGGGACGGTGATCCCGATCCGGCTCGACCTTGAGATCAGCCCGGCCAAGTGACGATGCGGGGCGCGGCGATCCTCCTCGGCCTCGCCGCGCTCTCCGCCCCGGCCGGGGCGGAGCCGCTCCGCTGGGAGATCGACGCCGAAGCCTCGCGCATCGGAATCGTCTATCTCATCAACGGCGAAGAGAGGCGGGGCGAGATCGGCCGCTTTTCCGGCGCCGCCCGCTTCGACCCGGACGACGCGTCGAGCGCGCGGCTGACGCTGGAGATCGACATGGACAGTGTGGACGTCGGCGAGCCCTTCGGCACCTTCATCGTGAAGACCTCGGACTGGTTCGACGTCGCCGCGCACCCGACGGCGCGCTATGAGCTGGACCGGATGGAGCCGCTGGGCGACGGGCGCTATCGCGCCGAGGGGCGGCTTACGATGCGCGGCGTCGAGCACAGCGTCTCGGGCGATCTTTCGGTCAATCTTGCGGGTGAGGCGGCGGGCGCACAGGGCGCGGCGTCCTTTCCCCGCAGCCTCTACGGGATCGGCGTCGGCTTCACGGCGCTTTTCGTCGAGGTCGGGGATGAAGTGGGCGTCGAGTTCGACCTGGTCGCGACGCCGGAGGACGGATGATGGGATTGCGGAACACGAGGGCCGGCTGGGGCCTCCCTGCGCGCCTGCTGCACTGGGCGATGGCGGGGTTGATCCTCTTCATGTTCGGCCTCGGCGTCTGGATGTCCAACTTCGTGCCCGACGTTTTCGAACAGTTTGGCCTCGTGCAGCTTCACAAGAGCTGGGGCTTCCTCGTCTTCGCGCTGGCGCTCCTGCGCGTGATCTGGCGGTTTATGAACCCGGCGCCGCCGCTGCCCGCGCATATGGGCGGGCTGGAGCGGACTTTCGCCCATGCCGGGCACCTGGCGCTCTATGTCCTGATGTTCGCCATGCCGATCACCGGCTGGCTGATGGCCTCGGCCTCGGAGCTTCAGGAGCTTTACGGCATCAGGAACATGGTCTTCGGCCTTTTCGAGATGCCGGACCCGTTCGTCCCCGGCTCGAAGCCGCTGGAGGACCTGTTCCGCGCCGCACATTTCTGGTGCGGGATCGCGCTTGGCCTCATCGTGCTCGGCCATGCGGCGGCCGGGCTGAGGCATCATTTCGTCAATCGGGACAACGTGTTGACGCGGATGATAACGGGGCGGTAGGGCAGCGCGGCGTCAACCGAAAAGCCGCCCCGCGAACCGCGTCTCCGGCAGCCCCTTCGCCCCCGGTTCCGCCACGAACAGCCCTCCGGAAAGCGGATGCGCCGCCGCCTGTTCCGGCGTGAAATGCTCCCGGGCGGTGGTGATGTAGAGCCGGTCGAGCCCCTTCCCGCCGAAGCAGCAGCAGGTGACCTGCGGCGCCCCGACTTCGATCCGCCGGCCCGCGCGCCCGTCCGGCGTCACCTCCTGCACGATCCCGCCCCAGAACCGCGCGCTCCAGAGCGCGCCTGAGGCGTCCACGCAGGCGCCGTCGGGGAAGTTTCGCTTGCCCTCGCAGGGGTGGAAATCCTCCGGCGCCCCCATCGCGCCCGTCTCCGGGTCGTAAGGGTAGCGGCGGATCATCTGGGTCGGCGTGTCCGCGAAATACATCCAGCGCCCGTCCGGCGAGAAGCAGATCGAGTTGGTGACGGAGATGCCCGTCTCCAGCGTCTCCTGTCGGCCGTCGGCGTAGCGGATGAGGGAGGAGGTGGGCTTCAATCCGTCCTCGTCGATCCCGCCGGTGATGAACCGCCCCTGCCGGTCGCAGCGGCCGTCATTGAGGCGGCTGGTGGGGTGGTCCGGCTCGAACGCGGTCAGCCGGTCGAGCCGCCCGCCCTCGATGTCCCAGCGAAAGAGGCCGCTCTCGAAGGCGGCGAGCAGCCGGTTCTCCGCGTCGAAGGCGAAGGAGCCGAGGCGCTCGGGGCAGGGGATCGTCTCCACCCCGCCGCCCGCTTCGTCGCAGGACCAGAGCGCCTTTCCGTGAATGTCCGTCCACCAGAGCCGCGCATGATCCGCGTTCCACTGCACGCCCTCGCCGAGCGTGCATTTCGAGTCGACCAGCAATTCCGCCTTCATGCGCGCTCCGGATTCTTGCCGAGGATGATCATGGCGAGGATTTCATCGTCCGTCACGTCCGCCACCCGCTCCGTCCCGACGAGCCGGCCGTTCTTCATCACCGAGACCCGGTCGCAGAGCGCCATGACGTCATGGATGTCATGGCTGATGAGGAAGATGCCGAGCCCCTGCCGCTTCAGCTCCTGGATCAGCTCGGCCACCATCTTCGTCTCCTGCGGGCCGAGCGCGGCGGTCGGCTCGTCCATGATCAGGATGCGGGCGTTGAAATAGACCGCGCGGGCGATGGCGACGGACTGGCGCTGCCCGCCGGAGAGCGCCTTCACCGGCTCCTTGAACTTCGCGAAATTGGGGTTGAGCCGCGCCATGATCCGCCGCGTCTCCGCCTCCATCCGGTCGTCGTCCACGAAGCCGAGCGGCGTCGTCAGCTCCCGCCCGAGGAAGAGGTTGGAGGCGGCGTCGAGATTGTCCGCCAGCGCGAGGGTCTGGTAGATCGTCTCGATGTTGTGCGCCCTCGCGTCCCGCGGATTCTCGATCTGCACCTCCTTCCCCTCGATCAGGATCGAGCCGGAATCGGCGCGGTAGGCGCCGGAGAGGCACTTGATGAGCGTCGATTTCCCGGCGCCGTTATGGCCGAGGAGGCCGACGACCTCCCCCGCGTGAAGATCGACGCTCACATGGTCCACCGCCTTCACGCCGCCAAAGGCGATGGAGATGTCCCGCATTTCGACGAGAGGGGTCATGAGCGCGCTCCCGTCCGGCGGCGATAGACGATGTCGATGAAGACGGCGGCGACGAGCACCGCGCCGACGACGATGTTCTGCAAGGGCGAATCCACCCCCACCATCGCCATGCCCGATTGCAGGGACTGCATGATGAGCGCTCCGAGGATCGCGCCGTGAATCGTCCCGATCCCGCCCGAAAGCGCGGTGCCGCCGATCACCGCGGCGGCGATGACGCGCAGCTCGTCCAGCGTGCCGATATCGTTCGAATGGTTGGTGAGGCGGGAGGAGGCGACGATGGCGGAGAGGGCGCAGAGCGCGCCCATCAGCGCGAAGATCTTCACCGTCAGCATCTTCGTGTCGACGCCGGAAAGCTCCGCCGCGTCCGGGTTGCCCCCCGTCGCGAAGACGTAGCGGCCGAAGCGGGTGCGCCGCGCGATCACCGTCATCGCCACGGCGACGGCGATGAGGATGAGGACGGAGACGGGGAGGCCGTAGCCCTCGGAATACCCTTCCGGCATCACCTCGCCCCGCGCCTCGAAGAGGCACTCCAGCCGGCCGGTGGGCACGTCATAGGCGTTGAGCGTGGCGACGAAGGCGAGGATCGCGCCGGCGGCGAGGAGCGTGAGCGCGGCCTCCGCCCAGAGCGGCTTCACCGCGAAGCCGTGCTTCGCCTTCCGGGCCCGCGCGGCCCAGATCGCCGCCGCGGCGGCGAGCGCGGCGAGGGCGCCGACGACCCAGGACCAGAAGACGCCCAGCGTCCCGTTCGCGCCGCCGAAGATCTGGAAGGTCGGGTCGAGCGGGCCGATCGTCTGCCCGTCCGTCAGATACCAGCCGGCGTTGCGCCAGATCAGAAGCCCGCCGAGCGTCACGATGAAGGCCGGGATCGCGAGGAAGCCGACGAGCCAGCCATGCAGCGCGCCGACCGCGGCGCCGACGAGGAGCCCGGCGAGGCAGGCCGCGACCCAGAGGAGCGGATGCCCGAGCCCGAGCAGCTGCGGCAGCCATTCGACCTGGATCATCGCCATCGTGGCGGAGGAGACGGCGAGGATCGAGCCGACCGAGAGGTCGATATGCCGGCAGACGATGATGAAGACCATGCCGGTCGCCATGATGGCGACGGAAACGGTCTGGATCGTCAGGTTGAAGATGTTCCGGGGGGTGAGGAAGCGCCCGTCCGTCACGATGTCGAAGGCGAGGCAGAGGACGAGGAAGGCGCCGACCATGCCGAGAAGGCGGGTGTCGAGCTCCAGCGTCTCGGTCAGGCTGCGCCGTTTCGGCGCGTCGGCGGTCGCGTCGGTCATGTGGGGCTCCGGGGTTCGTCGTTCCCGGCCCCGGACCTGATCCGGGGCCTCGATCCGCTGCGCGCTGAACGTCGGGGCCCCGGCTCAAGGCCGGGGCCGCGTGAAATTCAGTTGCAGGGGGCGGGGCCGTTCGTCACGCCCTGGCAGAGCGCGTCCTTCGTGATCCAGCCGGCGTCCACCACGACCGGGAGATTGTCTTTCGTGATCGGGTTCGGCGCGAGGAAGATTGCGGTCAGTTCAGTGCCTGCGGGGGAGGTCCACTTGCCGGCGCCCGGCACGTCCGCCATCGCGGTTCCCTTCGCCATGGCGACGGCGATCTCCGCCGCGGCCTTGCCGAGTTCCCGCGCATCCTTCCAGACGGAGACGGTCTGCGTGCCGAGGGCCACCCGGTTCAGCGCGGCGTGGTCGCCGTCCTGCCCGGAGACGGGGATGCCGGCCATGCCCTGCGCCTGCAGCGCGGCGACGACGCCCCCCGCCGTGCCATCGTTCGAGGCGACGACGGCGTCGACCTTGTTGTCGTTCGCGGTGAGGATCTGCTCCATGTTCCGCTGCGCGTTGGCGGGGAGCCAGCCGTCCGTATAGGCCTCGCCGACGATCGTGATGTCCCCCGCCTTCACGGCGGCGTCGATGATCTCCTGCTGGCCGGCGCGAAGGAAATCCGCGTTCGGGTCGGTCGGCGAGCCCTTGATCATCACGTAATTGCCCTTCGGCGCCGCGGCGAAGACGGCGCGGGCCTGCATCCGGCCGACCTCCATGTTGTCGAAGGTCAGGTAGAAGGCGCGCGCGTCCTCGATCAGCCGGTCATAGCCGACGACCGGAATACCCTCGTCCGCCGCCGCCTCGACCGCGGGGCCGATGGCCTGCGCGTCCTGCGCGAGGATGATGAGAGCTTCCGCCCCCTGGGCGATCAGGCTCTCGATGTCGGAAAGCTGCTTGGCGGAGGAGGATTGCGCGTCCGCCGAGATATAGGTCGCGCCCGCCGCCTCCAGCGCGGCCTTGATCGCGGCCTCGTCCGTCTTCCAGCGCTCCTCCTGGAAGTTGGACCAGCTGACGCCGACGACCTGCGCGGACGCTCCCGCGACGGAGAGCGCGGCGAAGCCTGCGGCGAGGAGAAGGGAACGGGCTTTCATGTGATCCTCCCTGGATCGCTGTTGATCTTGACCGCGGGCGGATTCGCCCCTCGACGCCCCGCTTCTCGCCTAAATTAATTCGGATGTCAAATTTATTTTGACCTGCGCCCTCGCGTTCGGTAGTCTCATCTGCACAGAAATGCTGCAATGCAGCAATGCTGCGCCGGGGCGTCCCGGATCGGGCGGTGACATTTCATCGCGTTCCGAATTATATGGCGAGACAAGGGGGGCGCATGGCGGCCAGATATGACGATCTCGACGGCAGGACCGTCTTCATCTCCGGCGGCGCGACCGGGATCGGCGCTGATCTCGTCTCCGCCTTTCACGGGCAGGGCTGCCATGTCGTCTTCTGCGACATCGACGCTTCCGCGGGCGCCGCGCTCGCCGCCTCGCTCGGGGCGCGGGCGACCTTCGTCGAGGCGGACGTAACGGACGATGCCGCGCTCGTCGCCGCCATCGGGCGGGCGGAGGCGCAAGGCGGGCTCGACATCCTCGTGAACAATGCGGCGAATGACCGTCGCGGCCCGATCTCCGACATGGACGCGGAGACCTGGCGGCGGCTGGTGGACGTCAACCTTCGCCACATGTACGTCGCCTCGCGCGAGGCGGCGCGGCTGATGGCGCCGCGGGGCAGGGGCGTCATCGTCAATTTCGGCTCCATCGCGCCGGAGGTGACGGTCGAATCGCTCTCCGTCTACAACATGTGCAAGGCGGGCGTGCGCGGCCTGACGAAGAGCTTCGCGCGCGATCTCGGCAGGCACGGCATCCGCGTCAACTCGATACTTCCCGGCGCGATCCTCACGCCGAAGCAGCGCGCGCTCTGGTATCCGGACCAGGCGTCCATCGACGCCGTGGTGGCGCAGCAATGCATTCCCGTCGAACTGAACGGCGGCCATGTCGCCGCGATGGCGCTCTTCCTCGCCTCGGACGCCGCCGCGGGCTGCACCGCGCAGGACTACATCGTGGACGGCGGGACGATCTGACCCGTGAGCGCGCCCGACAGCGCCGCCTCGCTCCGCCGCGTCCTCGCGGAGATCCGCCGGCAGGGCGCGGCGGCGCGGGTGGATGTGGCGGCGGAGACGGGCCTTTCCCCGGCCACGATCACCGCGCTGACGGCGGACCTCATCGCCGCCGGCCTGATCGAGGAAAGCGCGGGCGGCCCCGCCGGCGCCCGCGGCCGGCCGCGCGTGATGCTCCGGCTACGCCCCGACGCGCTCCATGTGGCGGGCGCGAAACTCTCCGACAGCCGGGTGACCGTCGCCATCCTCGATTTCGAGGGGCGGATCACCGGGGAGGGGGAGGCCCCGCTCGCCGCGCGGCGGCCCTCGATGGCCTCGATGCTGCGAAGCCTCGACGCCGCCTTCGCCGCCGCGCTCGACGCCGCCGGGCTGCGGGAAGGCGAGATCGCCGCGCTCGGCCTCGGCGTGCCGGGCTTCGTGGAGGGGGAGACGGGGCGCTGCCTATGGAGCCCGGTGCTTTCCGACCCGGCTCCCATCGACCTCTTCGCCCCGCTCCGCGCCCGCTTCTCCTGCCCCGTGTTTGTGGACAACGACGCCAACCTCGCCACGCTGGCGGAGCTCTGGTTCGGGCTCGGGCGCGGACGGCGGGATTTCCTTGTCGTCACCATCGAGCACGGGCTCGGAATGGGCGCGGTGCTGGACGGCAAGCTCTTCCGCGGGGCGCGCGGGGTTGGCGCGGAATTCGGCCATGTGAAGGTGCAGACGGACGGCGCGCTCTGCCGCTGCGGGCAGCGCGGCTGCCTTGAAGCCTACGTCGCCGACTATGCGCTGGCGCGGGAGGCGGCGGCGGCGCTCGGCCCCGATGACGGCTCACCCGCGACATTGGACCGGCTCGCCGCGCGGGCCGAGGCGGGGGAGCCGGCCGCGCGCTCCGTCTTCCGGCGGGCCGGGCGGATGCTCGGCCTCGGCCTCGCCAATCTCGTCAACCTTTTCGACCCGCCGCTCGTGATCCTCTCCGGCGAGCGGATGAAGCACGAGCCGCTCTTCCGAGAGGCGATCCGGGAGGCGCTGGCGGCGAACATTCTCGCGCTCGACCGGCCTCCGCCCGAAGTGGAGGCGCATCGCTGGGGAGACACGCTCTGGGCCCGCGGCGCCGGCGCGCTGGCGCTGGACGGGATCACGCCCGATCTGGCGGCGGCGGCGAGACTGGCCGCCGCATCGTCAGCGAACGGCTGAAGCCGAAGAACGGGCGGAGGAGGGGAGAGCCCGTCTCCTCCCCCGGCTCGAAGCCCCGCCGCGCATAGAGCGCGCGGGCGCGGGGGTTCGAATCCACCACGTCGAGCCGCACCGCTGAAAGGCCGAGCCGCGCCGCCCGCGCCGCCATCGCCTCGATCAGCGCGCCGCCGACGCCGCCGCCCCGCGCCTCCGGCGCCACCACGATCCCGTCCATCAGCAACTCTCCCTCGGCCGGCCCCCGCTCGAAGAGCGCGAGCGCCGCGCCGCGCCAGAGCGCGCCGAAGCCGCCATAGGCCGCGCGAAGCTCGGCCATGCCGCCGCCGACGAAGCCGCCGCCCTCGTCATGGAACCCTGCGAGACCGAGGAGCGCCTCCTCCTCCGAAAGGGCGAGAAGGACGTTTCCCGGGCGCAGCACGCCTTCGAGAAATCGCTCCGCCCGCGCCCCCCGCCCGAGGATCGGGCCGAGCTTCGCGCCGAAGGCTTCGAGATAGAGCCGGGCCGCCGCAGGGCGGAGCGGCTCCGGCAACCCTTCCTCGATCCGGAAGGTCAAGCGGCCGCCATCTTGGCGAGGATCGCGTCAGTCATCTCCGTCGTGCCGACCTTCGTTCCGCCCGCGACCGTCATCAGGTCCGGCGTCCGGTAGCCTTCGGCGAGCGCGGCGTTGACCGAGGACTCGATCAGGTCCGCAAGGTCCCCGCGGTCGAAGGAATAGCGGAGCGCCATGGCGAAGGAGAGGATGCAGGCGATGGGGTTGGCGATCCCCTTGCCCGCAATGTCCGGCGCCGAGCCGTGCACCGGCTCGTAGAGCGCCTTCGGCCGCCCGTTCGCCATCGGCAGGCCGAGCGAGGCGGAGGGCAGCATCCCGAGCGAGCCCGTGAGCATCGCCGCGAGGTCGGAGAGAAGGTCGCCGAAGAGATTGTCCGTCACGATCACGTCGAACTGCTTGGGCCAGCGCGCGAGCTGCATCGCGCCGGCGTCCGCATACATGTGGGTGAGCTCGACATCGGGATACTCCGCGTCCCGCACCTTCTGCATCTCCTCGCGCCAGAGGACGCCCGATTCCATCACGTTGGCCTTCTCCATCGAGCAAACCTTGTTGGAGCGCTTCCGCGCCAGCTCGAAGGCGGAGCGGCCGACGCGCTGGATCTCGGACGTGGTGTAGCGCTGGGTGTTGATCCCCACCCGCTCGTTGCCTTCGGTGAAGATTCCGCGCGGCTCCCCGAAATAGACGCCGGAGGTGAGCTCGCGGATGATCATGATGTCGAGGCCGGAGACGACCTCGGGCTTGAGGCTCGAAGCCTCGGCCAGCGCGTCGAAGCACTGGGCGGGGCGGAGATTGGCAAAGAGGTCCATCTCCTTCCGCAGCCGGAGGAGCCCGCGTTCGGGCTTCACCGAGAAGTCGAGCACGTCATATTTCGGGCCGCCGACGGCGCCGAGGAGAACGGCGTCCACCTCCTGCGCCTTCGCCATCGTGTCGTCATGCAGCGGCGTCCCGTGCGCGTCATAGGCCGCGCCGCCGACGAGATCCTCGGAGACGTCGAACTCCATCCCCTTCTCTTGCGCCAGCCAGTCGATCACGCGGCGGACCTCGGCCATCACTTCGGGGCCGATCCCGTCGCCGGGCAGGATCAGGAGACTGGGCTTCGACATGGGAAATCCTCTCTTTCCGGGTTGCGGTTCGCCTAGCGATCCGCTCACGGTGCGTCAAGCGGAGGGGAGAGCTTCGAAAGTGCGGTCACAAAGCGCGTCGCACGGAATCCGGGGGCGCGGCCCCGACCTGCATCTCTCCGGGGGAGAGATGCAGGGGCCGTTCGCCCGGAGGCGAAGGCCGGAGGGCGAGGGGCGCCAAGCCGCCGCGTCGGGCCGATCCGCGGGGCGGATCGGCCGGGCGATGCTTGTCGCCTCGGGCCGGTTTCGAGCGGCGCGAACTCTTCGGCCTGCCGGAACGAAGTTGCAGGAGGCAGCGCGCAGATGACCACCCTTGGCGGCCTGATACCGGCGATGCTCGCCGCGCGCGGCTTCGACACCGTCTTCGGCATTCCGGGCGTTCACACGGTGGAGATGTATCGCGGGCTCGCGGGCTCCGGCCTCCGCCACGTGACGCCCCGGCACGAACAGGGCGCGGGCTTCATGGCGGACGGCTATGCGCGCGCGACCGGGCGGCCCGCCGCCTGCTTCATCATCACCGGGCCGGGCATGACCAACATCGCCACCGCGATGGGGCAGGCCCATGGCGATTCGATCCCGATGCTCGTGATCTCCTCCGTCGGCCCCGCCGCCCTGCGCGGGCGGGGCGGGCTCCACGAGATGAAGGACCAGCTCGCGACGCTTTCCGGCATGTCCGGCCTCTCGCTTCAGGTCGAAGATGCGGCGGGGCTCGCCGCCGCGCTGGACCAGGCGTTAGACCTCTTCGCCTCCGCCCGACCGCGCCCCGTCCACATCCAGATCCCGACCGACCGGCTGGCGGCGGAGGCCGGCGCGGCCCCGCCGCCGCGCGCGCCCGCAGCGCCGCCCGCCGCCCCGGAGGCGGCGCTCGTGGAGGCGGTCGCGATCCTGAACAGGGCGGCGCGGCCGCTCCTCGTCATCGGCGGCGGGGCGCGCGGCCTCGGGGCGGATGCGCTCCGGTTGGCCGAGGCGCTGGGCGCGCTCGTCCTGATGACGGCGAACGGGCGCGGGCTGCTCCCGCCCGCCCATCCGCTCAACGCCGGGGGCGAGCTTTTCGCGGAAGGGGCGCGGCGGCTGATCGCGGAGAGCGACGCCGCGCTCGCCCTCGGCTGTGAATTCGGGCCGACCGACTGGGCCTGGAACGGGGAGCCCGACCCGGAATTCGGCGGCCCGCTGATCCGGGTCGACATCGACGCCGCGCAGCTTCGCATCGGCCCTCCGGCGGCGCTGGCCGTCCATGCGGAGGCGGCGGGCTTCGCGCGGGCGCTCCTGCCGCTCGTCGCCCGAGCCCCCGCCGCGCCGCGCCGCCTCCCTGCGCCGGGCGCGGGGCTGGAGCCGCGCATCGCCCGCCATCTCCCGCTCCTCGAAGCGATCTGGAAGGCGATGCCGGAGGCGATGATCTTCGGAGACAGCACGGAGCCCGCCTACGCCGCCCACGCCGCGGCGCGCCCGCCGGCGACGGGTCTCTGGGCCTCCTCCGCCACAGGGTTCGGGACGCTCGGCTACGCCCTCCCCGCCGCCATCGGCGCCGCCCTCGCCGCGCCGGGGCGGCCCGCCGTGGCGCTGGCGGGGGATGGCGGCGCGCTCTTCACCATCGCGGAACTCGCCGCGGCGGCGGAGGCGCGGGCGCCCGTCGCGCTCCTCCTCTGGAACAATGCCGGCTATGGCGAGATTCGCTGGTGGATGGAGGATGCGGGCGTCGCGCCGGAGGGCGTCGCCCTCTCGCCCGTCGATTTCGCGGCGCTCGCGAAGGGCTTCGGCGCCGGCTACGCTCGGGCGCGCGACGTGGCGGAGGCCGTCTCCGCCCTCCGCGCAGTCAGCGGCGGGCCCGTTCTGATCGAGATGCGGGAGGGGGAGTTCCGCTTCGGATGACCGCGCGCACACGCGCGGCCAAAGTTTCGAATATCATTTAAAAACAGAGGGATGACCCCTCTGCACCCCGTGTGCAGGCCGCGGCTTCAGGCCCCGAGCCCGCCATGGGCCGTCGGCGCGTCGAGCGCGGCGAAGCCGTAATGGCGGAGCCAGCGCAGGTCGCTGTCGAAGAAGGCGCGGAGGTCCGGGATGCCGTATTTCAGCATCGCCAGCCGGTCGATCCCCATGCCGAAGGCGAAGCCCTGCCAGAGCTCCGGGTCGATCCCGCCCGCGCGGAGCACGTTCGGGTGGATCATGCCGGAGCCGAGGATCTCCAGCCAGCCGTCGCCTTCCCCGATGCGGAGCTGCCCGCCGGTCCAGGAACAGCGGATGTCCACTTCCGCCGAGGGCTCGGTGAAGGGGAAATGCGAGGCGCGGAAGCGGAGCTCCACCCCCTCCACCTCGAAGAAGGCGCGGCAGAACTCCTCGAGGCACCATTTCAGGTTGGCCATCGACACGTCCCGGTCGATCGCCAGCCCTTCGAGCTGGTGGAACATCGGCGTATGCGTGATGTCGTAATCGGCCCGATAGACGCGCCCGGGACAGATGAACCGCGCCGGCGCCCCGTGCTTCAGCATCCCCCGGATCTGCACCGGGGACGTATGGGTGCGGAGCACATGCGGCGGCCGGTCGTCCCCTTCGGCGCGCGCCATGTAGAACGTGTCCATCTCCGTCCGCGTCGGATGCTCGGCGGGGATGTTGAGCGCGTCGAAATTGTGCCAGTCCGTCTCGATATGCGGGCCTTCCTCGACGGCGAAGCCGAGCTCCGCGAAGATCGCCGTCACCTCCTCGGTGACTTGAGAGACAGGATGGATCGTGCCGACGGGGGCGGGCCGGGGCGGGAGCGTCACGTCCAGCCATTCGGTCTTCAGCCGCTCCGCGAGCGCGGCGTCGGCCAGCGCGGATTTCGCGGCGGCGAGGGCGGATTGCACCTCGTCCCGCACCACGTTCAGCGCGGCGCCCGCCGCCTTCCGCGCCTCGGGCTCCATGTCCCGCAGCCCCTGCATGGCGAGGCTGATCTCCCCCTTCTTGCCGAGCGCGGCGAGGCGCACGGATTCGAGCGCCGCCTCGTCCTTCGCGGCGGCGATTTCGGAGAGATATTTTTCGCGCAGCCCGTCCATGCCGGTCTCCCTGAAGGTCGGGGCGGGAGTTAGCCGCCCCGGCCGCTCATCGCAAGGCCGCGCTCAGAGCGCGATCTCGGTCACGAACTTCGTGCGCTGATAGGCTTCGAGCCCCTCGATCCCGCCCTCGGAGCCGTAGCCGCTCTCGTTCACGCCGCCGAACGGCGTCTCCACCGTGGAGACGGCGACGTTGTTGACGCCGACCATGCCGGCCTCCAGCTGCTCCGACATGGTCTTGCCGGTCTTGCCGCTGGAGGTGAAGACATAGGAGGCGAGGCCGAAGGGCAGCGAATTCGCGCGCTCCAGCACGTCGTCCACACCCTTGAAGGTCGTGATCGGGGCGAGCGGGCCGAAGGGCTCCTCCCGCATGATCATCGCGTCGTCCGGCACGTCCGCAAGCACGGTCGGCGCCCAGAAGGAGCCGGCGTTGGCCATCCGCGCGCCGCCGGTCTTCACCGCCGCGCCGTGGTCCTTCGCGTCGTTCACGAACTGCTCCATGACGGCGATCCGCCGCTCCGCGATCAGCGGGCCCATGAAGACGCCGTCATCCAGCCCGTTGCCGACCTTCACCTTCTCCGCCCGCTCCGTGAAGCCTTCGACGAAGCGGGAATAGCTCTTTTCCTGCACATAGAAGCGCGTCGGCGAGATGCAGACCTGCCCAGCGTTGCGGAACTTGAAGCCGACCACGGCGTCCAGCGCCTTCTCCACGTCCGCATCGTCGAAGACGATAACAGGGGCATGGCCGCCCAGCTCCATCGTGCAGCGCTTCAGCGTGTCCGCCGCCAGCTTCTGGAGATGCTTGCCGACCGGGATGGAGCCGGTGAAGGAGACTTTCTTGCAGACCGGCGAGGCGAGGAGATGGCGGGAAACCTCGTCCGGCACGCCGAAGACGACGTTCAGCACGCCCTCCGGCAGCCCCGCCTCCTGGAACGCCTCCGCGATGGCGACGGCGGTGGCCGGCGTCTCCTCCGAGGGCTTGATGACGATGGAGCAGCCAGCGCCGATCGCTCCGGCGATCTTCCGGATCACGTTGGTGGAGGGGAAGTTCCAGGCGGTGAAGGCCGCGACGGGGCCGACCGGCTCCGAAGTCACCATCTGCCGCGCGGCGGGGTTGCGGGAGGGGACGAGCCGACCATAGGCGCGCTTTCCCTCCTCGCCATACCAGCGGATGAGATCGACCGCGAAGCCGAGCTCGATCTTCGCCTCACCCACGGGCTTGCCCATCTCCTTCGTGAGGTTGACGGCGGCCTCGTCGATCTTCGCCTCGAGCGCGCGGGCGGCCTTCTCCATCACCTGCTGGCGCTGGATCGGCGTCTTCGCGCTCCAGACGCGGAAGCCTTGTTCGGCGGCGGCCAGCGCCATGTCGAGCTCGGCGGGGGAGGCGTGGCCGCAGCGCGCCAGCGTCTCGCCGGTCGCGGGGTTGATGATGTCCTCCCCCGGCCCGTCGCCCCGCCGCCATTCGCCGCCGATCAGCAGTTTCGCATCCGTGTAGGCCATCGCCGTCTCCTCCGATTCGCTTGCGCGTGACCGTAGCCATGGCGCGGGAAAGCGCAAACGGGCCCGGAGACGCGAAAGGCCCGCGCCTTCCGGCGCGGGCCTTCGGTTCGTCCGCTGCGACCGGATCAGGCCAGCGCGGCCTTCGCCTGGTCGACGACGGCGTTGAACGCCGCCGGCTCCCGCACCGCGAGGTCCGCGAGAACCTTGCGGTCCACTTCGATCCCCGCGACGGTCAGGCCGTTCATGAACCGGGAATAGGTCATGTCGGCGTCGTAGGCGCGCACGGCCGCGTTGATCCGCTGGATCCAGAGCGCGCGGAACGTCCGCTTGCGGACCTTGCGGTCGCGCGTCGCGTATTCCTGCGCCTTGTCCACCGCCTGTTTGGCGACGCGGATGACGTTCTTGCGCCGGCCGTAATAGCCCTTGGCGAGCTTGCGGATCTCGGCGTGGCGGGCGTGGGCGGTGACGCCGCGTTTCACTCGTGACATGTCTCAGCGCTCCCGGGTCAGCCGTAGGGCAGGAATTTCTTGACGATCTTCGCGTCGGGCTCGGACAGGATCGTCGTCCCCCGCGCATTGCGGATGAACTTCGTCGTCCGCTTGATCATCCCGTGGCGCTTGCCCGCCTGCTGCCCGCGCACGAGGCCGGAGGCGGTGAGCCGGAAGCGCTTTTTCGCGCCCGACTTGGTCTTCATCTTGGGCATTTCGGTCTCCTCTCGAATGAAGAGCGTTCAGAAGCCGCTCGGCAGCCCGTTTCGGCCGGAGGCTCCGCTCAGAGCGCGTGCGTATAGGGGAAAGCGGCAGGGGCCGCAAGGCGCCGGCGGGGCGGCCCCCTCAGTCCTCCGCCGTGTAGGGTAGGAGGTTCTCGGTGAAGGCCGGGGCTGGCGGGGCGGTGATCTTGACCGCGCGCCGCCCCTCCGCCGCGCCGAGCGCGCCGCGGGCGAGGTCCCCGCGGCCGGCGACGCCGCCCGGCCGGTCCACCCGCAGGCTGACTTCGAGCTTGCGTTCCTCCGGCAGGAGGAGGACGGAGCCGGGCGCGAGCGCGGCGACCTCCTCCACCGTCAGGGTCAGTTCGGCCAGCACGCCGACAAAGCGATACTCCGCCGTTCGCGCCGCCGAGAGCATGGCCGAAGCCCAGATCTCCCCGGAGGCGTTCACCCGGCCGAGCGGCGCCCGCGCCGCCGCGTCCTTCTCCGCCGCGCGATAGAGATCGAGCGCGGAGAGGGGGAGGATGAGGTCGAGCGCGAGGGGCGGCGTCTCCTCGGCGAAGCCGATCTCGATCCGGAAGGCGATGGTGTCCATCGCGTCCGGCGCCTCGGCGAGAGAGCTCGCGCGGCGCGCGAAGCGGCGGAAGAAGAGCGCGACGCCCGCCTCGGGCCGCGGGCCGGAGATCACCGCCCGCTCGAAGCAATCGATCACGTCATCGGCGAATCCGTGCACCAGCGCCTCGTCGATCGCCGTCGGCATGCGTTCGGGATCGGCAGATGCGCCCTGCGCCGCGCCGGTCATCGCCGCAACGACGCGATGAACCAGAGGCGCGGAGAAGGTCAGCACGCCGCCGAGCCGGCCCGCGGGGGTCTCTGCCACGCCGTAGAGGGCGGGGGCGCCCGCCGTTTTCAGCGCCTCCGACAGCTTCGCCGCGCTCCCGACCTCGACGGCGACGCCGACCGGCATGGAGAAGGAGACGCGCAGCCGCTCCTCGAGCAGCCGGGCGAAGAGATCGGAAACGAAATTCGGGTCGCGCAGCGGCGGCCTCGCGCCGCGCGCCTCGCCGATCTTCCGCTTCAACGTCTCGTGAATCATCGCACCCACCGCATCGACCGAACGCCCCGTCCGTCCGCCCGGTCTTAGGGCTCGCGCCCTTGCCATTCCATTAAGGACGAGCGCGCAAGCCTTTGTTCACGCCGCCCGGCGATAAGCCCGGGAGCGAAGGCGGAGGACGGGATGGCGGACAAGACCAACGCGGTGCGGCCGATCATCATCAAACGCAAGAAGGTCTCGGGCGGGGACGGCCATCATGGCGGCGCCTGGAAGGTGGCCTATGCCGACTTCGTGACCGCGATGATGGCGTTCTTCCTGCTGATGTGGCTCCTGAACGCGACGACCGAGAGCCAGCGGAAGGGCATCGCCGACTATTTTTCGCCGACCGTCCCGATCTCCCCGGTTTCCGGCGGCGGCGACGGGGTGCTCCAGGGCGACACGATCTTCTCCACCAAGGCCGCGCCGAAATCCGATGTCGGCGGCGCCGGCGGCGAGGTCGAGGTCAGCGAGGGCAAGAAGACCGAGGTCGGCGGCCAGGACACCGCCGAAGAGGAACAGCTCGACGAGCTCGAATCGCTTCTCCTCGCCAAGTCGGGCGAGAGCGAGGTGGCGGACGACCTCCTGAGCCATATCGTCACGCGCGTGACGGACGAGGGGCTCGTCATCGACATCTTCGCGAAGGAGGGGCGCCCTCTTTTTGAATCGGGCTCCGATCAGCCGACGCCGAAGATGCAGGCGATCCTCGAGATGATCGGAGGCGTGATCGAACTCGTCTCCAATCCGGTCGCGATCTCGGGCCATACGGACGCGATCCCCTTCGCCGAGGGAACGAACGACAACTGGTCGCTGTCCTCCGCCCGCGCCGGCGCCGCCCGCCGCGTGCTCGCGGCGACGGGCGTGGCGGAAGAGCGGTTCCTGCGCGTCACCGGCGAGGCGGACCGTGCGCTCGCCCTTCCCGAAGCGCCGGCGGACCCCCGCAACCGGCGCGTCACGCTCACGCTTCTGCGTTCGGATCGCTAGCGCGCGTCGCTTCGCCCCGTGCTGGCGTCGTGGCGCGCCGATCCCCATGTCTCCGGTGAGGGGGAAGGGCGGGCGCTCTTCCGGGCCTGCATGCGCGAGAGGGCGCTCCGTCCGGTTCATGGATCCGAAACGGGAGACGCAGATGAGCACGAATTCGATCATCGCCGCCGTCGCGATCATCGTCGTCGGCGGCGCAGTCGCCTGGTGGTATTTCGGCGGACAGACCGCTGAAGCCCCGACAGCGACGGAGGCCCCGGCGACGGAGGCCCCCGCCGCGCCTGCGACGAACTGAGGCCGGCGCGTCGCAAGCGGGCCGCAGGCGGTCGCCTCCGCGTTGCAGCAGGGGCCGCCGCCGTGCCAATCAGGGCGCGGAAATCGGGCCGGCGCGGGCGTTCCGCGCCGGTCCATAAATGGATCCGCCGATGCTCCTGATCACCTGCCCCTGTTGCGGCGTCTCCGGCGAGGAGACCGAGTTCGCCCCCGGCGGGGAGGCGCATCTGAAGCGCTTCGGGCCGGGTTCGGAGGAGGGCGAGTTCGCCGGCTACCTCTTTTACCGCAAGAACCCGAAGGGCCCGCACTTCGAGCGCTGGCGGCACGCCTATGGCTGCGGCAAGTGGTTCCACGTGGCGCGGGACACGGTGACGCTGGAGATTTTCGGCGCCTACAAGGCGACGGAGACCGCACCCCCGCAGGAGATTCTGGATCGCATCGCGGCCCGGGGGAAGGCATGACCGCCCATCGCCTCCCCTCCGGCGGCCTGCTGATCGACCGGGCCCGACCCGTCGAGTTCCGCTTCAACGGCAAGCCCGTGAAGGGCTTCGCGGGGGACACGCTCGCCGCCGCCCTCCTCGCCAGCGGGCGGACGCTGATGGGCCGCTCCTTCAAGTATCACCGCCCGCGCGGCGTGGTCGCCGCCGGGGTGGAGGAACCGAACGCGCTCATGTGCGTCGGCGAGGGGCCGCGCGCGACGCCGAACCAGCGCGCGACGATGGTGGAGATCGCGCCGGGCATGTCGGCGCGGAGCCAGAACCACTGGCCCTCCCTCGAATGGGACGTGGGCGCGGTGAACGCCGCAATCGCTTCCGTCGCGCCGGTCTTCTCCGCCGGCTTCTACTACAAGACCTTCCTCTTCCCCCGCATAGCGTGGAAGCATCTCTACGAGCCGGTGATCCGGCAGTCCGCCGGCCTCGGCCCCGCGCCGGAGGGCGTGGACCCGGACGAGTACGAGCATCTCCACGCCTTCGCGGACGTTCTAGTGATCGGCGCCGGCATGGCTGGGCTCGCGGCGGCGCGGGCTGCGGCGGAGGCGGGGGCGCGGGTGATCGTGGCGGAGCAGGGGCCGCGCGCGGGCGGGCGGCTCCTTTCCGAGAGCGACATCGAGATCGGCGGCATGCCCGGCGCGGACTGGGCGGCGGGGGAGGCGGCGGCGCTGGCCGCCATGCCGAACGTCACGCTCCTGACGCGCTGCCAGGGCGCGGGGCTCTATGACCACGGCTATGCGCTTCTCGACGAGGAGCCGAAGGAGGGCCCTTCGCGCCGGCTCTGGCGGGTGCGGGCGAAGCGGATCGTGATCGCGACCGGGGCCATCGAGCGGCCTTTGGCCTTCGCCAACAACGACCTGCCGGGCGTGATGCTCGCCGGGGCGGTGCGGGATTACCTCGCGCTCTGGGCCGTCGCGCCGGGGCGGGAGATCGTCGTCTTCGCCAACAATGACGATGCCTACCGCACCGCGCTCGCGGCGCATCTGGCAGGGCTGACGGTCAAGGCCGTGATCGACTGCCGGGCGGAGGCTGCGGGCGCGCTGCCCGAGGCGGCGCGAGCGGCGGGGATCGCGGTGCGCACTGGCATGATCGTCGCCAAGGCGAAGGGCGGGAAGGCGCTGAAATCCGTCCTCGTCGCGAAGCGGGCGGCGGACGGGCGCGTCGCCGGCGCGCTGGAGGAGATCGGCTGCGACGTCCTCGCCATGTCGGGCGGCTGGTCCCCCGCCGTGCATCTCTTTTCCCATTGCGGCGGCAAGCTCCGCTGGGACGAGGCGCAGGCGATGTTCCGCCCGGCGCCGGAGCGCGGCGCGCCGACCGGGGCGGATGGGGAGGTGAACACTTTCGTGGCCGGCGCTGCGAACGGTCTCCTCTCGACCGCGGAGGGGCTCGCGGACGCGCTGGCGGCGGGCGCGCGCGCCGCGTCCGATCTCGGCTTCTCCGCCGTCGCAGCGGAGGCGCCGTCGGCGACAGAGCCCGGCATGACCCCGCTCCAGCCGCTCTGGTTCACGCCCTCCGTGGGCAAATACGCGCACGGAACCAAGCATTTCCTCGATTTCCAGAACGACGTGACGGCGGCGGATGTGGAGCTCGCCGCACGCGAAGGCTATGAAAGCATAGAGCACGCCAAGCGCTACACGACGCTCGGCATGGCGACGGACCAGGGCAAGCTCTCCAACATCAACGGACTCGCGACGCTCGCCAACGCGCTCGCCGCGCCGATCCCGGAGGTGGGGACGACGACCTTCCGCCCGCCGTGGACGCCGCTTTCGCTTGGCTCAATCGCAGGGCGGGACGCAGGGACGCTTTTCAAGCCGGTGCGGCGCACCCCGATGCATGACTGGCACGAGGCGAACGGGGCGGATTGGGAGCCGGTCGGCGAATGGCGCCGCCCCTTCACCTATCGCCGCGCGGGGGAGAGCCGGGAGGCGTCCGTCGCGCGCGAGGTCAGGGCGGTGCGGGAGGCGGCGGGGATGCTCGACGCCTCGACGCTCGGGAAGCTGCTGGTCACGGGGCCGGATGCGGGGCGCTTCCTCGATCTCCTCTACACCAACATGATGTCGACGCTGAAGCCGGGGGCCTGCCGCTATGGCCTCATGTGCAACGAGAACGGGTTCCTGTTCGACGACGGCGTGGTGGCGCGGCTGCCTAACGGCGATTTCCTCTGCCACACGACGACAGGCGGGGCGGAGCGCGTGCATGGCTGGATGGAGGAATGGCTCCAGACGGAATGGCCGGAGCTGAAGGTCCATGTCGCCAACCTCACCGAACAGTTCACTCAGATCGCCGTCGCCGGGCCGAAGGCGCGGGAGATCCTGCAACCGCTGACGGGGATGGACCTTTCCGCCTCCGCGCTGCCCTTCATGGGGATTGCGGAAGGGGAGATGGCGGGAATTCCCGTGCGCCTCTTCCGCATCTCGTTCAGCGGTGAACTTTCCTACGAGATCGCCGCCCCGGCGCATCGCGGCCGCGCGCTATGGGACGCGATTCGCGAGGCGGGCGCGGGGCAGGGAATCCAGCCCTACGGCACGGAGGCGCTGCATGTGCTCCGCGCCGAGAAGGGCTTCATCATGATCGGCGACGAGACCGACGGCACGGTGACGCCGCAGGACCTTGGCCTCTCCTGGGCTGTCTCGAAGAAGAAGGCGGATTTCATCGGCAAGCGCGCGCAGGAGCGGCCCTTCCTCTCCCATCCGGAACGGGAGCGGCTGGTGGGGCTGGAGACGCTGGAGCCCGGCAAGCGCCTGCCGGACGGCGCCTACGCGGTGGCCGACCCTGCGGCGAAGACGCCCGAGGTGATCGGTCGCGTCACCTCCTCCTACCTGTCGCCGACGCTCGGGCGCGCCATCGCGCTCGGCCTCGTGAAGCGGGGGCCGGAGCGGATGGGGGAGGTCATCTCCTTCCCGCTGGAGAAGGGCGAGGTGATGCAGGCGCGGATCGTCGATCCGGTCTTCTACGACAAGGAAGGGGCGCGGCAGAATGTCTGATCCCGTGACCGCGACTGGCGGCGCCCGGTTCGCCGGGTCCGATTGCGCGATTTCCGACCTCGGCGCGCTCGGTATGGTCGCGATCCGAGGCGAGGCGGGGGACCCGGCCTTCGCCGCAGCGGTGCAGGCGGAGACGGGCTTCGCCCTGCCGCCCGTCCGGCGGTTCGAGGGCGAAGCCGAGGCCGGGCTCTGCTGGATGAGCCCGGACGAGTGGCTGCTGACCTGCCCCTACGCGGAGGCGGAGGCGCGGGCCGGGCGGCTCCGCGCCGCGTTCGGCGGGCTTCATGCGCTCGCCGTGAACGTCTCCGACGCGCGGGCGGCCTTCCGGATCGAGGGGGAGGGCGCGCGCGCGCTCCTCGCCCGGGGCGCGCCGGTGGACCTCGCGCCCGCCGCCTTCGGCGAGGGGGACGTGCGGCGCACGCGGCTCGGCCAGGTCGCCGCGGCGTTCTGGCTGGGGCGGGACGGGGCGTTCCGGCTCGTCTGTTTCCGCTCCGTCGGCGCCTATGTCTTTGACTGGCTGAAGGCTTCCGCTGCGTCAGGGGCGCGGCCCGCGGGATTCTGAAGGTTAAGACTTCGTGACGAGCCATGCGGCGATTGCATGGCGGGACTGATGAATGGTGCGGTGCAACAAGAGCGCCGCGCGCCTATCTCCCACTCGACGGCGCAGAGCCGCCGAGAGCAGGAGACCGACGATGAACCGCAACGAATATCGATCCCCGACCGAAGCCGAGATGCGGGCGATCACGGCCCGCGCCCACAAGCTGCGCGCCGAGGCGACGCGCGAGATGGTCGCGGCGCTGGGCCGCGCCGTGGTCCGCGGCTGGGCCCGGCTGGCCTCGAAACCGGCCGGCGGGCGCATCGGCGCCAACTGACGCCGCCGAACGAAAGGGAGCGCCCCGGCGAAAGCCGGGGCGTTCTTCTTTTCCGGCCTTTCAGGCCTGCGAGAAGGCCGCCAGCGCGACCACGGCGAGGAGCGAAAGCGCCATGCCGACATTGATCGCCCGCTGCGCGCCCGGCGCGAGATTCAGCCGCTTCAGCGTCACGCCCGCAGTCAGCCAGATCAGGTGCACCGGAATCCAGATCGCGTTGACGATCAGGAGCTTGAGCGCGACCTCGACCGTCAGGCTCTCCGGCCAGAAGGCGTAGCCGGAGAAGAGCAGGTTGTTCACCGCGTAGGCCTTCGGATTGATGAACTGGAGGAGAAGCCCGCCCATGAAGCCCGGCGCCGCCGCCGTCTCCATGAAGGCGACCTTCGCGCCGGAAAGCGCGATCTTCGCCGCCAGATAGACGAAGAACGCCGCCGACGCCCAGACGAGGACGGCGCGCACCTCCGGCACGGAGAAGACCACCGCGGCGAGGCCGGAAATCACCGCGAAAGCCACGAGATTGGTGCCGACGAAAAGCCCGGCCACGAAGCGGAGCCCCGCCGCGCGGCCGAACCCCGCGCCGACTCCGGCCGTCGTCAGGACGCCGGGGCCGGGGGTGATGAGAAGGAAGAAGACGGCGAGGGCGAAGGTGAGCATGGAGCGACGATAGAAAGGCCGCGCCGCCTTCGCCAGCGTTTTTCGTCAGCACCATTGACTTATCCGGCGGGAAAGGGCACCTCGTCCTTGCACGTCAGACCCCGCGGCGGCGCATCGTCCGTCGCCCCGTGCGGCGAGACCGGCCGCGGGCGAGGCTCACAGCATCATTGGCCCGCCCGGCTGCGCCCGGAGCCGCGCCGTCCGCCCCGACCGCGAGAAGAGCGGCGAGAGGCGGAGAAGGACCCTACGTGTCAGACCTGACCTTTCAGGCGCTCGGCCTCGCCGAGCCCATTCTCCGCGCGCTGAAGGCGCGCGACTACGAAACGCCGACGCCGATCCAGGCGCAGGCGATCCCCCCCCTCATGGAGGGGCGAGACATGATCGGCATCGCGCAGACCGGCACGGGCAAGACCGCCGCCTTCTCGCTCCCGATCCTCCACGCCCTCGCCGCCGGGCGGCCGGAGCGCGGGGCGAAGGGGCCGCGCGCCCTCATCCTCGCGCCGACGCGGGAGCTCGCCATCCAGATCGGGGAGGAGATGCGGAGCTACGCCCAGCATCTTCGCCTCTTCCAGACGGTGATCTTCGGCGGCGTCGGCCACGGCAACCAGATCAAGGCGCTGCAGCGCGGCGTCGACATCGTCATCGCGACGCCGGGGCGGCTGCTCGACCATATGGCGGAGGGCGCGCTCAGCCTCGCGGGTGTCACGCATCTCGTGCTCGATGAAGCGGACCGGATGCTCGACATGGGCTTCGTCCATGACGTGCGGAAGATCGTGCGGGCCACGCCGAAGGCGCGGCAGACGCTCCTCTTCTCCGCCACGATGGAGGGTGAGGTCGCGACGCTCGCGGCCGAGTTCTTGAAGGAGCCCGCGCGCGTCGAGGTCACGCCGCAGGCGACGCCGGTGGAGCGCATCCGCCAGTCCGTCCGCCATGTGGACGGCAAGGCGAAGACGGCGATCCTGCTCGACCTCCTGAAGGACCGCAGCCTCGACAAGGTGATCCTCTTCACCCGCACCAAGCACCGCGCCAACAAGGTGGCGGAGGACCTGGAGAAGGGCGGCGTCGTCGCCGACGCGATCCATGGCGGCAAGAGCCAGAACGCGCGGCAGCGCGCGATCAAGCGTTTCGCCTCCGGCTCCGTCCGCGTGCTGGTGGCGACGGACATCGCCGCGCGGGGGATCGACATCGGCGGGGTCACCCATGTGGTGAACTACGACCTGCCGAACGAGCCGGAAAGCTATGTCCACCGCATCGGCCGCACCGCGCGCGCCGGGGCGGAGGGCGAGGCGATCAGCTTCTGCGGGGCGGACGAGCGGAGCTATCTCCGCGCCATCGAGCGGCTGATCGGCGTCTCCCTCGCCGTGGTCGGCGAGGGGCCGAAGGGCCCGGAGGAGGCGCCGCCCTCCCGCGGCGGCGGCGGCCAGCGGCCGCAGGGCCGGCCGCAGCAGGCGCGGAAGCCGCAGGGCGAGGGCGCCGGTCGCGGCGCGGGGCAGGGCAAGCCCGGAGCGGGCCGCGGCGCGCGATTCGGCGCGGGCGCGCCCGGCAAGCCGAGGCGGCGGCGCGAATACGCCTGACCATCGCCGCCGCCCCCTGAGGAGCAGCGGGCGGCGGGGCCTTCCGTCACGGGTTGCGAAACTGTCACAAAACTGTGACGTTTCTTACTCTGTGGCGGCTTAGGCGACCGGGCGATGTCCATTACCCTGAATTCAGTGACGAAAATCTGGGGGCGCGAGGCGCCGCCCGCGGTCGATTCCGTGTCTCTCGACGTCGAAACGGGGGAATTCGTCGCCCTGCTCGGCCCCTCGGGCTGCGGCAAGTCCACCACGCTCAGGCTCGTCGCCGGGCTCGACGAGCCGACATCCGGCAGAATTCTCATCGACGGGCGGGACGTGACGGCGGCGCCGGCGGAGGCGCGCGGCATCGCCATGGTGTTCCAGAACTACGCGCTCTTTCCGCATCTCTCCGTGCGGGACAACATCCTCTTCGGCCTCCAGGTGCGCCGCGCGCCGAAGGCGGAGCAGGCGGAGCGGCTGGAGGAGGCGGCGGCGCTGCTCGGCTTAACGCAGCTTCTGGACCGGAAGCCCAACGCGCTTTCCGGCGGGCAGCAGCAGCGCGTCGCGCTTGGGCGGGCGGTGGTGGCGCGGCGCAAGGTTCTGCTCATGGACGAGCCGCTCTCCAATCTCGACGCGATGCTGCGGCAGGAGATGCGGCAGGAGATTCGCGCGCTCCAGAAGAAGCTCGGCCTCACCGTCCTCTTCGTCACCCACGACCAGGCCGAGGCGATGAGCATGGCGGACCGGATCGTGCTGATGCAGGCGGGCCGCGTCGTGCAGGTGGACGCGCCAGAGCGGCTCTACGCCCGCCCGGCCCATGAATTCGCCGCGCGTTTCATCGGCGCGCCGCCGATGAACCTCCTGCCGCTCGATAAGGGCCGTGTCGCCGGCTTCGCCCCGCGGGGCGCGCCTTCAGGCGCGGCCTGGCTCGGCGTCCGGCCCGAGGCCATGCGCTTCGCGGAGACAGGGCTCCCAGCGACGGTCGAGGCGCGGGACTATCTCGGCGCGGAGACGCTGGCGCTCTGCGCCGCGGGGCCCGCGCGGTTTTCGGTCCGGCTGGCTGGGGCGGGAGCGCCGGATCCCGGCGCGGCCCGCGCCGTCGCCTGGGCCGCCGAGGACCAGCATTTCTTCGCCGCGGACGGGCGCAGGCTCGAACCGGAGCCCGCCGCATCACTGATGGGAGAGAGGAACCCCGCATGAAACTCGCACTCTTCGCCGCAGCCTCCGCGCTCGCGCTCTCGCTCGGCTCCGCCCGGGCGGAGACCGAGGTGGTGTTCAACTTCCCGGTCGCCGTCGGCGGCCCGGTGACCGAGATCATCGACGGCTACGCCAAGGCCTTCATGGCCGAGAATCCGGGGATCAAGGTGACCCCCGTCTATACCGGCTCCTACCAGGACACGATCGCGCGGACGCTGACGCAGATTCGCGGCAACGATTCGCCGGCGATGGCGGTGCTGCTCTCGGTCGACACCTTCACGCTCTACGACGAGGACGTGATCGTGGCGCTCGACGATCTCGCGACGACGGACGAGGAGAAGGCCTTCCTCACCGATTTCTACCCCGCCTTCCTCGCCAACGGTCAGGTCGGCGGCAAGGTCTGGAGCCTGCCGTTCCAGCGCTCCACCCCCGTGCTCTACTGGAACAAGGCGGCCTTCGCCGAGGCCGGGCTCGATCCGGAGACGCCGCCGGCGACCTGGGAGGAACAGGTCGAGTTCGCGAAGAAGCTGGTGAAGAAGGACGCCTCCGGCGCCGTCACCCGCTGGGGCCTCCGCATCCCGACCTCGGGCTTCCCTTACTGGCTCTTCCAGGGCCTCACCACCGCCAACGGCGTCGAGCTTATGAACGCGGACGGGAACAAGACGAATTTCGATGATCCCGCCGTCGTCGAAGCGCTCGAGTATCTCGTCTCGCTCTCGAAGGAGCATGGCGTGATGCAGGAAGGGATCATCGAATGGGGCGCGACCCCGCAGGCCTTCTTCGAGGGCGAGAGCGCGATGATGTGGACCACGACCGGCAACCTCACCAACGTCCGCAACAACGCGCCCTTCGATTTCGGCGTCGCGATGCTGCCGGCGCAGAAGCGGCGCGGCGCGCCGACGGGCGGCGGCAACATCTTCATCTTCAACGCGGTGGACGAGGCGACGCAGAAGGCGGCCTTCGAATTCGCCAAGTTCCTGACCTCGCCGGAGATGGCGGCGGACTGGTCGATCAAGACCGGCTATGTGGCGGTGAGCCCGGCCGCCTGGGAGACGGACGCGATGAAGGCCTATGCGGCGGACTTCCCGCCGGCGACGGTGGCGCGCGACCAGCTCGAATTCGCGGTGGCCGAGCTTTCGACGCATGAGAACCAGCGCGTCACCCGCGTGCTGAACGACGCGCTGCAGGCCGCGCTCCTCGGGCAGAAGGAGCCCGCCGCCGCGCTCGCCGAGGCTCAGGCGGAGGCGGACCGCATCCTCGCCGCCTATCGCTGAAGGACGGGGCGGGGCCTTGCGGCCCCGCCCTTCCCGCCCCACGCTCGCCGCCATGAAGCGCCGCGCCCTCATCCCCTACCTGCTGCTCGCGCCGGGCTTTGTGCTCCTCGCGGCCTTCACGCACTGGCCGACGATCCTTTCCTTCTGGTCGAGCCTTTTCACCACGGCGCGCGGGCGGCGGCCCTCCGTCTTCGTCGGGGGGGAGAACTACGCCGCGGCGCTCTCCGATCCGATCGTGCTGAAGGTGCTCTGGAACAGCGCGCTCTATGCGGCGGTCACGATCCCGGCCTCCATCGCGCTCGCCTTCGTCATGGCGCTCTGGGTCAATGACCGGCTGCCCGGGCGGGGCTTCGCGCGGCTCGCCTATTTCACGCCGACGATCCTGCCGATGGTGGCGGCGGCGAATATCTGGCTCTTCTTCTACACGCCGGGCTTCGGCCTGCTCGATCAGGTGCTCGGCCTTTTCGGAATTCCCTCCACCAACTGGCTGGGCTCCGACCAGAGCGCGCTCTGGGCGGTGATGGTCGTCGCCGTATGGAAGGAGGCGGGGTTCTTCATGATCTTCTACCTCGCCGCCTTCCAGGCGGTGCCGCCGAGCCTCGGGGAGGCGGCGCGGCTGGAGGGGTGCGGGCGCTGGGGCTATGTGCGCCGCGTCCTCATCCCGCTCGTCGCGCCGACGACGCTCTTCATCGCCGTCAACGCGCTCATCAACGCCTTCCGCGTCGTGGACCACATCTTCATCCTGACGGGGGGCGGGCCGAACAACGCGACCAACCTGCTCCTCTTCCACATCTATGAGACGGGCTTCAAGTTCTGGGATACGGCGGGCGCGGCGACGCTGACGATGATCCTCCTCGCCATCCTCGGCGCGCTCGCCGCCGTGCAGTTCTTCCTCCTCGAACGGCGGACGCATTACCGATGAGCGGCCGCACGCCTCCGCTCGAAGCCGTCGCGGCCTGGGCGCTCGCGCTCCTCTGGCTCGCGCCGATCCTCTTCGCCTTCTGGGCGGCGATCCATCCGCCGGAATACCTCACGAAGTTCGACGTGACGGCGCCGCTGACGCTGGTGAATTTCGAACGGGCCTTCGCCGCCGCGCCCTTCGCGCAGTACATGCTCAACACCGCCATTCTGGTGACGGGCATCCTTGCGGCGCAGTTCGTGCTCTGCACGCTCGCGGCCTACGCCTTCGCGCGCTACGAATTCCGGGGGGCGGGCGTGCTCTTCTCCCTCATCCTCGTGCAGCTCATGGTCGCGCCCGAGGTGCTGATGGTGGAGAATTACGCCACCATCGCGAAGCTGGGGCTGGTGGACAGCCTCGCCGGTGTCGCCGCGCCCTATGTGGCCTCCGCCTTCGGCATCTTCCTCCTCAGGCAGACCTTCCGGCAGGTGCCGAAGGCGCTGGAGGAGGCGGCGGTGATCGAAGGGGCCTCCACCATGCAGGTTCTGCTCCGGGTCTATGTGCCGCTGGCGAAGCCGGTCTATGTCGCCTACGGCCTCGTCTCGGTCAGCTTCCACTGGAACAACTTCCTCTGGCCGTTGGTGGTCACAAGCTCGGAGACGACGCGGCCGGTGACGGTCGGCCTCCAGGTCTTCGCTTCGGTGGATCAGGGTGTGGACTGGGCGGTGATCTCCGCCGCCGCGCTGGCCACCTCGGCGCCGCTCCTGATCGGCTTCCTGCTCTTCCAGCGCGCCTTCGTGCAGAGCTTCATGCGCGCCGGGATCAGGTGAGACGCGGCGCCTCCGAAAGCCGCCAGCTTCGCCCCTCCCGCACCGTCACCCGCCCCGGCCTCCCGTCCTGCGGGGCCCCGGCGAGGGTGGCGCGCACATCCTCGATGACCTCGGGGCGCAGCCGGTAATACTGATGGCGCCCGTGCGTCAGCGCCGTCTTGCTGATCTCGCCGCAATCGATGGCGACGATCCGCTCGTCCAGCAGGTCGAGATTGGTGGGCCCGTCCGCGCCCAGCCGGTCCGGCAGGCCCTTCGTCTTGTCCGATATCGTCAGCGCGACGTCGTTCGCCGCGTGATAGACATGCACCCGGCTGGCGAGCTGCGCCAGCGGCGCCAGCTTCTCCGGCCGGGAGAGCGCGTCATGGTCCTCGTCTGCCGCCATCAGGAAGACGTTGTCGAAGATGCGCGGTGCCCTGCCGCCGCTCAGTTCGACGAATTTCCGGATCGCGTGGCGAAGCGCCCAGTTGCCCATCGAATGCGCGACGAGATGCAGGCGGCGCGTGCACTGCACGAGGTCGGCGGGGTTCGGCACGGCGCCCTCCCGCCGCGCGGCGAGGATCGCATCCCGGTCGGCCGAGCGCATCTCGGCGAGGAACTCGGCGAGCCGGGCCAGCGCCCGCCCCATCGCGAGGCCCGAAGCCTCCGCATCCTCCCGGTCGGAAAAATAGTGCCAGGCCGGCTGGACGCGACCGTTCGACGGCCACGAGAACATCACGACGATCGCCTTCTGCGCGCCCCCGCCATAAAGGTCCTGCAGCGCCGCGGCGCGGATCACCGAGCTTTCGAAGCTGTTCGCGAAGCCGTGAAGATAGACGATGACGTCGACATTCTCCTGCTTCAGCTGCGCGCGGAGATCCTCGAACAGCGTCGCCGAGCCCAGCTTCTTCTTCGCCGGCGAGGCGTCCGAGAGCGTTTCGGGATAGAGCTTCGTCCGGCCGACGCTCCAGCCGTCGTCATCCGTCGGGTCGCCGCCCTTCAGGGCTACGTCCGCATGCCCGACACGGAAGCATTGCGGCCCGTCCGCATTGAAACGGTCGCCGAATACATCGCCCGACTTCGAGCTCGCGTGACGGACATCCCTGTTGCTGGCGAAGTATATGCGGCGTTTCATCGCCCCGGCCTCTTCTTTTTGTCGCGGATTTCCAGTTAACCACAGGAAGGCCGGATTCGCCCACGAAATGTCGCGCGCGCGCGAATGTCGCGGCGGTTGACCCCGCCGCCCCGAACCCGCATCTCTCGCGCTGCACAAGGAGGCGCGGGATGACCTTGCGGGAACAGGCGGGCTGGTGGGGGCTGGGGCTGGCGGTCTTCGTCCTGCTCCTCTTCCTCTTTTCCAGCGTGCTCTTCCCCTTCGTGCTCGCCGCGGCCATCGCCTATTTCACCGATCCGGTGGCGGACCGGCTGGAGCGGCGGGGGTTCAGCCGCGTCACGTCCACCGTCATCATCACCTCGGTCGTGATCCTCGTCGCGGTCGTCGCGCTGATGATCCTCATACCACTCCTCATCAACCAGGTTCGGCTCGCGGCGGAGGCGGCGCCGGAGATCGTGGGCGGGCTCCGCACCTTCCTCGAGAGCAAGGTGCTGCCTCGGATCGACGACGGCGGCGCTGTCGGCAAGGCGGTCGGCGAGGCGCTGGCGGAGGCGCAGGGCCGCATCAAGGATTTCGGGCTCGCCGCGCTCCAGCAGATCCTCTCCATCGGCGCCGCGGGCGTGAATTTCCTGACGCTGATGGTCATCACGCCCGTCGTCGCCTTCTACCTCCTGCTCGACTGGGACCATATGGTCGCGCGGGTGGACGATCTCCTGCCGCGGCCCCATGCCGAGACGATCCGGGAGCTGGCGCGGCGGTCGGATCGTGTGCTTGCCGGCTTCGTGCGCGGGCAGCTCACTGTCTGCCTCATCCTCGGCGGATTCTACGCCGCCGCGCTGATGGCGATCCAGCTGCCCTTCGGCCTGCTGATCGGGCTCTTCGCCGGGCTCATCTCCTTCATTCCGTTCATCGGCTCGATCCTCGGCGGCGCGCTCTCCATCGGCGTCGCGATCTTCTATTTCTGGTCGGACCCGATCTGGATCGGCGCGGTGGCCCTCGTCTTCGTGATCGGGCAGGCGGTGGAGGGGAACTACCTTACGCCGAAGCTCGTGGGCGGCTCGGTCGGGCTCCATCCGGTCTGGCTGATGTTCGCGCTTTCGGCCTTCGGCGCGCTCTTCGGCTTCACCGGGCTCTTCATCGCGGTCCCGGCGGCGGCGGTGATCGGCGTGTTCCTCCGTTTCTCCATCGAGCAGTACAAGTCCGGCCGGCTCTATCGCGGCGCCGGAGAGGCGGCGCGGGAGAAGGACATTGACCTGTGAGCGCGCAGCTTCCGCTCGCGCTCGCCTTGCCGCACCGGCCGGCGCGGGGCAGGGCGGATTTCCGCGTCTCGCCCTCGAACGAGGCGGCGGTGCGCCTGATCGACGGCTGGCGCGGCTGGCCCGGCGGGGCCCTCGCGCTCACCGGGCCGGAGGGTTCGGGCAAGACGCATCTTGCGCTCGTCTGGGCGGACGTGGCGGGGGCGGAGCGCGTCTCCGCCGCCACGCTCCGGGCGGAGGACGCGCCCGCGCTCGTCGCCGCCGGGGCCGTCGCGGTCGAGGATGCGGACCGGCTGGGCGGGGACCGGGCGGCGGAGGCCGCGCTCTTCCATCTCGTCAACCTCGCGCGGGCTGAGGGGGCAGCGCTCCTCGTCACCGGGCGGGCGGCGGCGGGCGCCTGGCCGATCGCGACGCCGGACCTCGCCTCCCGCCTGTCCGCCATGATGACCGTGCGGCTCGACCCGCCGGACGAGGCGCTGCTCGCCGCGCTGCTCGACAAGCATTTCGAGGATCGCCGCCTCGCCGTGCCCTCCGCGCTGACGCGCCGCCTCGCGCAGCGGATGGAACGCTCGGCCGCCGCCGCCGCCGCCGCCGCCGCGCGGCTGGACGACGCCGCGCTCCGCGCCGGAAAGCCGATCACCTGGCCCTTCGCCAAGGCGATTCTCGGCCTCTGACCCTTGCCGAAGCTGCGGCCCGCCGCCCATATTGGAGGCTTCGCCACCGGGACCCGACATGCGCGCCGACTTCCTCAACCATCCGATCGAACCCTTCGCGGCGGAGCGGATACCGGATTTCGACCATGAGGGGCCCGACCGCTTCTTCAACCGGGAGCTTTCCTGGCTCGCCTTCAACTGGCGGGTGCTGGAGGAGGCGCAGAACCCGCGGCACCCGCTGCTGGAGCGGGTGCGGTTCCTCTCCATCTCCGGCGCCAATCTCGACGAGTTCTACACCGTGCGCGTCGCCGGCATCCGCTCGCTCGCGCGCACCGGCGTCATCCGCCCCTCGGATGACGGGCGGACGCCGGCCGAGCAACTGACGCTGATCGAGGCGGAGGCGCGGCGCCTCATGGCCGAGCAGGACAGGATCTGGACCGGCCTGCAGGAGGACCTGCGGCGGGAGCGGATCATCCTCGCCCGCCCCGAGGATCTCTCGGAGCTGGACCGCGAGGCGCTTGAGGTTCATTTCCTTGACAATGTCTTCCCGATCCTGACGCCGCTGGCGGTGGACCCGGCGCATCCCTTCCCCTTCATTCCCAATCTCGGCTACGCGCTCGCGCTCATGCTGCGGCGGGAAAGGGACGGGGAGGGGCTGGAGGCGCTGCTGCCCATCCCCTCCCAGATCGACCGGTTCCTCCGGCTGGAAGACCGGGAGGGCGTGGCGCGCCTCCTGCCGCTGGAGACGCTGCTCGAGCTGCATCTGCCGCTGATCTTCCCCGGCTACGCGCCCGAAGGGCGCTGCGAGTTCCGCGTGCTCCGCGACAGCGACCTCGAAGTGGAGGAGGAGGCGGAGGATCTCGTGCGCGAGTTCGAGACGGCGCTCCGCCGCCGCCGGCGCGGCGAGGCGATCCGCCTCCAGATCACGACGGACGCGCCGCCCCCCCTCCGCGCGCTCATCGCCGGGGCGATGGGCATGGCGGATGACGAGGTGATCCCTGTGGAAGGGATCGTCGGCATCGCGCGGCTCTCGGAGCTGACGCGGGTCGAGCGGCCGGACCTCCTCTTCCCCGCCTACCAGCCGCGGATGCCGGAGCGGGTGAAGGACCATGACGGGGACATCTTCGCCGCGATCCGCCAGAAGGACATGCTCCTTCATCATCCCTACGAGAGTTTCGAG
>JAUIDE010000025.1 GCA_030429105.1 Alphaproteobacteria bacterium | reverse complement strand
CCTCGGTGAGGCCCATCTCCCACGGAAGGCCGGCATACTTGATCGAGGTCTGGGGGCTCGCGCCCGTGCCGCCGTTGTGGCCCGAGATCAGGATCACGTCCGCCTTCGCCTTGGCGACGCCGGCGGCGATGGTGCCGACGCCGGAGGAGGCGACGAGCTTCACGCAGACCTTGGCTTCCGGATTGATCTGCTTCAGGTCGTAGATGAGCTGCGCGAGATCCTCGATCGAGTAGATGTCATGGTGCGGCGGCGGGGAGATGAGGGTGACGCCCGGCGTCGAATGCCGGAGCTTCGCGATCATCTCCGTCACCTTGAAGCCGGGGAGCTGCCCGCCCTCGCCGGGCTTCGCGCCCTGCGCCACCTTGATCTCGAGCTCGGTGCAGTTGTTGAGATATTCCGCCGTGACGCCGAAGCGGCCCGAGGCGACCTGCTTGATGCGGGCGGAGGGATTGTCCCCGTTCGGCTCGGGGTGGAAATGCTTCGGGTCCTCCCCGCCCTCGCCGGAATCGGACTTCGCGCCGATGCGGTTCATGGCTACGTTCAGCGTCTTGTGCGCCTCGGGCGATAGCGCGCCGAGGGACATGCCCGGGGTGACGAAGCGCTTGCGGATCGAGGTGATGCTCTCGACCTCGTGGATCGGCGCGGGCTCCCCGAGGGGCTTGAAGTCGATCAGGTCGCGCAGGTGGATCGGCGGCTGCGCGAGCATCGCCTCGGAATAGGCCTTGAACCGCTCGTAGGAGCCGGAGTCGACCGCCGCCTGCAGGAGGTGGAGGTTGTTCGCGCCCCAGGCGTGCGCCTCCCCCTTCCGGCGGAACTTGTAGAGGCCGCCGATGGGCAGCGCCTCGGACCCTGAACGGAAGGCGAGGGCGTGGACCGCCGCCGTCTTCTTCTGGATGCCGGAGACGCCGATGCCGGAGATGCGGGAATGCATGCCGGGGAAGTATTCCGCCACCATCGCGCGGGAGAGGCCCACCGCCTCGAAATTCAGGCCGCCGCGATAGGAGGAGACGACGGAGATGCCCATCTTCGACATGATCTTCAGGAGGCCCTGATCGACCGCCTCGCGGAAGCGGGCGACGGCCTCCTCCACGCTCATGTCGAGAAGGCCCTTCGCGACGCGCTGGGCGAGCGAATCCTGCGCGAGATAGGCGTTCACCGTGGTCGCGCCTGCGCCGATCAGGACAGCGAAGTAATGCGGGTCGATGCATTCCGCCGCGCGCACGTTGATCGAGCAGAAGGTGCGGAGCCCCTGCCGCACCAGCCAGGTGTGGACGGCGGAGGTGGCGAGGATCATCGGCATGCCCACATTTTCCGCGTCCAGCCGCTCATCGGTCAGGATGATGTGGCCGGCGCCGGCGCGCACCGCCTGCTCCGCCTCGTAGCGGATGCGCTCCAGCTCCTGCCGCAGCGCGTCCTCCTCGCCGCCCTCGGGGCCGGGGGCGGGGAAGAGGCAGTCGATCTCCACCGCATTGTCGCCGAAATGCGCCTTCATCGCCGCGAACTGGCCGTTGGAGACGACCGGGCTTTCGAGCGTCAGGATCTCGGTCTGGGCCGAGGACTGGTCGAGCACGTTCTTCAGGTTGCCGAACCGGGTCTTGAGGCTCATCACCCGATGCTCGCGCAAGGAATCGATGGGCGGGTTCGTCACCTGGCTGAAATTCTGCCGGAAGAAGTGCGAGAGCGGGCGATACTTGTCGGAAAGGACGGCGACGGGCGTGTCGTCCCCCATCGAGCCCACGGCCTCCTTCGCATCCTCCGCCATCGGGTGGAGGATCGTCTCCAGCTCCTCGATCGTGTAGCCGGCGGCGATCTGGCGGCGACGAAGCTCCGCGCCTTCGAAGAGCCGGGGCTCAGGCTGGCCGGCGAGGGTCTCCTCGAGGTCGGTGATCTTGCCGATCCAGTCCGCAAAGGGATCGGCGGCGGCCAGACGGTCCTTCAGCTCGACATCGTGGAAGAGGCGGCCCTCCGCCATGTCCACCGCGATCATCTGGCCCGGGCCGAGGGCGCCCTTCTCCCGCACCTGCGATTCGTCGACCGGCACCATGCCGGCCTCTGAGCCCGCGATGAGGAGGCCGTCGCCCGTGACGACATAACGGATCGGGCGGAGGCCGTTCCGGTCCGCCCCCGCCATGACCCAGCGGCCATCTGTGGCGGAGAGGGCGGCCGGCCCGTCCCACGGCTCCATCACGGAGTTGGAATAGGCGTACATCGCGCGCCAGGAATCCGGCATGTCCGTCGCCGCCTTGGACCAGGCTTCGGGGACGAGCATCGTTTTCGCCATCGGCGCGTTGCGCCCGGCGCGGACCATGACCTCGAACACGGCGTCGAGCGCCGCGCTGTCGGAGGCGCCGGCGGGGATGATCGGCTTGATCTCCTCCGCCGCCTCGCCGAAGGCGTTGGAGGCCATGCGGATCTCGTGGCTCCGCATCCAGTTGCGGTTGCCCTTCAGCGTGTTGATCTCCCCGTTATGGGCGAGCATGCGGAAGGGCTGGGCAAGCCACCATTGCGGGAAGGTGTTGGTCGAATAGCGCTGGTGGTAGATCGCGAAGGCGCTCTCGAAGCGCTTGTCCATCAGGTCCGGATAGAAGACGGCGACCTGCTCGGCCAGCATCATCCCCTTGTAGATGACGGAGCGGCAGGAGAGCGAGCAGATGTAGAAGCCGTTGACCGCCGCCGCCGCCTTCTCCGCCCGGCGGCGGATGACGTAGAGCTCCCGCTCGAAGGCCTCCTCGTCCAATCCCTTGCGGTTGGCGACGATGATCTGCTCGATCTCGGGCCGGGTCGCGTTCGCCTTCTCGCCGAGGCAGGAGACATCCACCGGCACCTGCCGCCAGCCGTAGATGTAATGCCCCATGCGGAGCACTTCCGTCTCCATCACCGCGCGGCAGAATTCCTGCGCGCCGAAATCGGTGCGGGGCAGGAAGATCATGCCGACGGCGATCGTCTCCCCCTCCGCCGGCTCGTGGCCGGTGCGGCGGATCTGATCCGCGAAGAAGCGCTTCGGGATCTGGACATGGATGCCCGCGCCGTCCCCCGTCTTCCCGTCCGCGTCCACCGCGCCGCGATGCCAGACCGCCTTCAGCGCGGCGATCCCGGATTCGACGACCTGCCGGCGCGGCGCGCCGTCGATGGCGACGACGAGGCCGACGCCGCAGGAGGAATGCTCGTCCTCCTCGCGGTAGAGACCCTTCGCCGCGAGTTCGGCGCGCTCGGCTTCGTGGGCGCGGGCCCAGGCTTCGTCATGGCGGGGCGCTTCGGTCATGGTCCGGCTCCGGATCGGCTTGCGTTGCGCCGCCGGGAGGCCCGGCGACGGTTGATTTCAGGCGGCGCGGCTCTTCACCCCGCCACGCCGATGGAGGCGAGGAATTCCGCCTCCGTCATGCGCTTGTGGTCGCCCGCGAGGGCGTAGAGGGCGGGCTTCGCGTCGATGTAGATCTCGCCGATGAAGCGCGCGCCCTCCCAGCTTTCGAGCGAGCCGGCGGCGACATGCATCGTCCCGTCCGCCTTCGACCGGTAGAAGAGCGAGGAGCCGCAGCGGCGGCAGAAGGCGCGCTCCGCCCAGTCGGAGGAGGAATAGGCCTCGATCATCTCCGCGCCCGTGAAGGCGATCTCCTCCGGCTTCGCCTCGAAGCTGAGATTGATCCCGCCCGTCCAGGCACGGCACATCCCGCAATGGCAGGAGCCGACCTCCACCGCGTCCTTCTTCACCTCATAGCGGACGGCGCCGCAGAGGCATTTTCCCTTGAAGCTCATGGCATGTCTCCTTCGACCCGCGCCGGAATGGCGCGAGGGGGAGCGTGCCGCCCGAGGCTGACAGGGGATGGCGCCAGCATGGCTATTGCGCCGCCACCGCGGCCGCCGAGTCGAACTCGGCCAGCATCGCGTCCGCCGCCTCGCGCCCGTCGCGGATCGCCCAGACGACGAGAGAAGCGCCGCGCACGATGTCGCCGACCGCATAGACGCCGGGAAGCGCGGTGCGGTGCGTGCGGAAATCCGCCTTCACCGTGCCCCAGCGGGTGACTTCGAGGCCGGGCTCGCCCCAGAGGCGGGGCAGCTCCTCCGGCTCGAAGCCGAGGGCCTTGATGACGAGATCGGCCTTCACGGTCTCCTCCGAGCCCGGGATCTCCTCCGGCGTCTGCCGCCCGGTCTGGTCCGGCGCGCCGAGGCGGATGCGGATCATGCGCACGCCCGTCACCGCGCCCTCGCCGAGGAAGCCCTTCGGCGCGGATTGCCAGACGAACTCCACGCCCTCCTCCTCCGCGTTCTGCACCTCGCGCTGGGAGCCGGGCATGTTCGCCCGGTCGCGCCGGTAGAGGCATTTCACGGAGGTCGCGCCCTGGCGGACGGCGGTGCGGACGCAGTCCATCGCCGTGTCGCCGCCGCCGATCACCACGACGTCCTTGCCCTCGGCGTTCAGCACGCCCGAGTCGAAATCGGGAACCTCGTCTCCGAAGCTCTTGCGGTTGGAGGCGGTGAGATAGTCGAGCGCCTGCACGATGCCGCCGAGGCCGGAGCCGGGCCCGCCAACGTCCCGCGCCTTGTAGACGCCGGTGGCGACGAGGACGGCGTCATGGCGCGCGCGAAGCTCGCCGAAGCCGATGTCCCGCCCGACTTCGCAGTTGAGGACGAACTCGACCCCCGCCTCCTCGAACTGGGCGTTCCGCTGCATCACCACGGGCTTTTCGAGCTTGAAGCCGGGGATGCCGTAGGTGAGGAGGCCGCCCGCCCGGTCATGCCGGTCATAGACCGTGACCTGCACGCCGGCGCGGCGCAAACGGTCCGCCGCGGCGAGGCCGCCGGGGCCGGCGCCGATGATCCCTACGCTTTCGGGCCGCTCCGCCGCAGGGCGGATCGGGGCGACCCAGCCTTCCTCGAAGGCGGTGTCGGTCAGGTATTTCTCGATGGCGCCGATCGTGACCGTGCCGTGGCCGGATTGCTCGATGACGCAGTTGCCCTCGCAGAGACGGTCCTGCGGGCAGATGCGGCCGCAGATCTCGGGGAAGGTGTTCGTCTCCTGGCTCAGTTCGTAGGCCTCGCGGAGGCGGCCCTCGGCGGTGAGCTTCAGCCAGTCGGGAATGTTGTTGTGGAGCGGGCAATGCGACTGGCAGAAGGGCACGCCGCATTGCGAGCAGCGCGCGGCCTGCTCCGCCGCCTTGTCCCGCGCATACTGGCGGTAAATCTCGTGGAAGTCCTCGCGCCGGGCCTCCGCCGCGCGCTTCTCGGGCGTCTCCCGCTCGAGATCCACGAATTTGAGCATGCGCTGCGCCATGGCCGCCTCCCGCTACGATCTCCGTCGCTGGGGCTCCATATCGCCCCTTCGCGCGCAATAAAAGTAATATCTGCTGACCTATATGGGATGGAAATATCCGAACCGTGCGATTCCCCGCTCTGACGCATGATTTTTATGGCAGTCATTATGACCTATCATCGATTCTTCCCCGGAAGCGCCGCCCGGCATAGGCTCCCCGCGCGGCGGCGAATCAGCGCCGCGCCGCCTCGTGGACCTGACGATGCCCTTCCTCCATCTCGTGATCCTCGCGTTGATCCAGGGAGTGACGGAGTTCCTGCCGATCTCCTCCTCCGGCCATCTCGCGCTCTATCCGCTGCTGACGGGAGCCGAGGACCAAGGCCTGAAGCTGGACGTGGCGACGCATATCGGCTCGCTCGCGGCGGTGATGCTCTATTTCCGCGCAGATGTGGCGATGGCGGCGCGCGGGGCGCTGCGGGTGCTGCGCTGGGACCTGATGAACCGGGAGGCGCATCTGGCGCTCCTCCTCCTCGTCGCCACCGTTCCGGCGGTGCTGGCGGGCGGCGTGCTCGCGGCGCTCGGCTGGGCGGAGGCGCTGCGCTCCCTCGCCGTGATCGGCTGGGCGACGCTGATCGGCGGCCTCCTCCTCTACCTCGCGGACCGCTATGGAAGGATGGAGAAGGCGGAGGCGGGATGGACGCTCAAAGACGCGGCGCTGATCGGCCTCGCGCAGGCCGCAGCGCTCGTGCCGGGGGTCAGCCGCTCCGGAATCACCATCACGGCGGCGCGGGCGCTCGGCTATGGCCGGGTGGACGCCGCGCGCGTCTCCTTCCTCATGTCGATCCCCGTCACGATGGCCGCCGCTCTCCTCGTCCTCGTCGAGGTGGCGGAGAGCGGGGATGCGGCCCTTCAGGCGGATGTGGCGATCGCGGCGGTCCTTTCCTTTCTCGCGGCCTATGCGGCCATCGCGCTGTTTCTGCGGATGCTGCGCACCTGGTCGATGAACGTCTTCGTCGTCTACCGGCTCTTTCTCGGGGCCGGACTCCTCTACCTCGCCTATGCGTGACGCCGGGTTTTCGTTGAACCGTCGCCCGCGGCGGCTAAGGTCGCGCTCAAGACCAACAGGAAGGAACGCCCCATGCTACGCGCCACGGCCCTTGCGGCCGCGATGATGCTCGCCGCCCTGCCCGCCCTCGGCGAGAACCGGATCGACGGCCAGCGGCCGGATGCGCCGGCCCTCGCCGCCTATGGCGCGCTCCCCGTCGGGGTGCGCACCATCGAGATCGTGGACAAGGGGCGGCTGAACATCGTCGCCATCGACCCGGCCGCGCCGAAGCCGGACCCGCTGCCGACCTATGACCGGGCGCTGAATGTCGAGGTCTGGTATCCGGCGGCGGAAGGGGCAACCGGGGAGACGAGCTTTCCCGCGCTGATCCGCGACGGCAAGACGACCGTGACGCTGCACGGCCGCGCGATGCGGGACGCGGCGCCGGGGACGGGACGCTGGCCGCTCGTCATCGTCTCGCACGGCTATCCGGGCAACCGCTATCTCCTCTCGCATCTGGCGGAGAACATCGCCTCGAAGGGTTATGTCGTCGCCTCCATCGACCACCGCGATTCGACCTATGAGGACAGGACGGCCTTCGGCTCCACGCTCTACAACCGGCCCTTCGACCAGCTTTTCGCGCTGAACGAGATGGAGCGGCTGGGCGGCGACCCGGCGAGCTTCCTCAACGGGATCGTCGACGCCTCCAACACCGGCCTCATCGGTTATTCGATGGGCGGCTACGGCGCCGTCATCACCGCCGGGGGCGGGGTGACGCAGGGCTCGACCGAATACGCCTGGGGGGCGCCGCACGGCACGCTCGCCGCGCATCTCTCGGGCTCCGAAAGCCACGCGGCGATGCCCGACCCGCGGTTCAGGACCGTGATCGCCTTCGCGCCCTGGGGCTGGACCCGCGCCTTCTGGGACGTGGAGACGCTGAAGGGCGTGAAGCTGCCGATCCTCTATGTCGCCGGATCGGTGGACGATGTCTCGGGCTATGCGCCCGGCGTCCGCTCCATGTGGGAGGCCTCGACCGGGGTGGACCGCGCGCTCCTCACCTTCGAGAACGCCAACCACAACGCCGCCGCGCCCTATCCGGCGCCGGCGGAGGGGCGGGAGATCGACCCCGATCTCGGCTTCGCGCCCTTCGACCATTATGCGGACCCGGTCTGGGACACGGTGCGCATGAACAACATCGCGCAGCATTTTGCGACAGCCTGGCTCGACGCGCATCTGAAGGGGGACGCGGAGGCGGCGACCTATCTGGAGCTCGTCCCCAACGCCAATGACGGCGTCTGGGCGATGAACGACGACGGGACGCCGAAGCCCGAGCACACGCACTGGAAGGGCTTCCAGAACCGCACGGCGAAGGGCCTCCGCTACGAGACGCTGAAGGCCGGAGAGTAGGAACGGAAACGGCGCGCCCGGACGGGGCGCGCCGCTTTCTCCCCTCGGGGAGGCTTTCCGGTCAGGACGCCTTCTTGCGGCCCAGCCCGATCTTCTTCGCCAGTTCCTGGCGCTTGCGCGCATAGGCGGGGGCGACCATCGGATAATCCGAGGCGAGGCCCCATTTCGCGCGGTATTCCTCCGGCGTCATGTCGTAGGACGTCTTCAGATGCCGCTTCAGCATCTTCAGCTTCTTGCCGTCCTCAAGGCAGACGATGTGATCGTCGAACACCGACTTCTTCACCGGGACGGCGGGGACGAGTTCCTCCGCCGGCTCCTCCTTCGGATGCGCCAGGCCGGCGAGCGTGGCGAAGACCGATTCGATCATCGTCGTCAGGTCCGCCTGATTCACCGCGTTGTTCGAAACGTGCGATGATACGATCTCGGAGGTGAGCGCCAGTATCTCAGACCGGTCCAGTTGATCTTCGGCCAATTTCAGTCTCCTGCTGCGAGAGATGACAAGGTTTTTCCTGCCCTGTTTACACGCTACTTCCATGCTCTCCGTTCTTGTCGGCGGCTTTGGCGTGCGCTGTCGCGCAAGACGTAGCGGGCTCTCTTTTAATGTCATACGTGGCGAATGCAAGCCCCTGTTACTTTGCAAAGACGCCGTATTCCCCGGGCTCGTCGCCACAGCGATAGGCGCGGTATTTTCATTCTGCGACTCTGTTGATAGCGCGCTTCGGCGCGGCTATCTCGGCGATATGGACTCGGGGGGACGAAATGCGCTTCGCTTCGGTCGATGAGGCGCTGCGCGCCGCGCTGGCGGCAGGCGGCGCAGGGCCAGTCGCGATCCTCCTCTGCGAGGACGGGCTCCTTGCGGAGGAGAGCGCGGCGCATCTTCTCGGGCTCGGCGCCGCCGCGATCCTCGCCCTCGGCCCCGGCGCGCCGGCGGAGGGGGCCGGCCTCTTCGCCGCGCCGGCGGCGCTGCATGACGCTGCGGCGCGCGCCGCGCTCCTGACACGGATCATCCGGGCCGCTTCGGGTCGCTGGCTGCTGATCGCCTTCAACGGGGAATTTCCCTATCATCCCTTCGCGGAGACGCGGCCGCTGCCGGCGCTGACGGAATTCCTCGGGACGGAGCGGCGCCGCGCGGCGATGGGCTGCGCGATCGACCTCTATGACGACGGGATGATCGGCGGCGGCGCGCCCGACCTCGCCGCCGCATCCTTCGACGCGGACGGCTGGTACGGGTTCGAGCGGGAGGGGCGGCTCGCCGATATCCGCGGCGGGCTCGGCTGGCGGTTCGAGGACCATGCGCCGCCCGCGCTCGCGCGCGTCAACCGGCCCGTGCTCTTCCGCGCGGAGGAGGGCCTGGAGATCGGGCCCGACCTCTGGCTTTCCGACCCTGAAATGAACGCCGTTTCCTGCCCCTGGCACCTGAGCCCGACGCTCGCCGTCATGTCCTACCGCCGGACGCGGCGGCTCCTCGCCCATCCGGCGATGCGCGGGGTCGGTACGCTGACCTGGCCGAAGACCGCGCGGTTCGAATGGCGGGCGGAGCAGCTCGTGCGGCTCGGCATGATCGAGGAGGGGCAGTGGTTCTGAGCGCCCCTCAGGCTTCCGACCAGGGCCGCACCTCCCCCTCCACCCCGTCGAAGGCGCCGGGCTCCAATGCGCGGGCGAGGAGACGGTCCGGGTTCGTGGGCGGCGGGAAGGAGAGGGCGCGCGCCGCATCCCGCCCGAAGCCGAAGCGGCGATAATAGGGCTCGTCCCCGACGAGGACGACGCGGCTCCATCCGGCATCCCGCGCGCGCGCCAGCGTCTCGTGCAGGAGGAGCGCGCCGAGCCCCTCACCCTGCCGCGTCGGGTGGACGGCGACCGGGCCGAGGAGCAGCGCGGGGGCGCCGCCCTCCCCGATCCGGACCGGCCAGTAGCGGATCGCGCCGCCGACGGCGCCGAATTCGTCCCGCGCCACGAGGGAGAGCGGCGCGATGGGAGCGACGCCTTCCCGCAGCCGATAGGACGAGAGCGCGCGGCGGCCGGGCGCGAAGCAGAGATCGTAGAGGAGCTCGACCTCGTCGGAATCGGCGGGGCTCTCCTCGCTCAGGGTGAACATCGCGCGCCGCTCCCCGCCTGCCGCGGGGTTCTCCGCCCCGCTTCGCCCCCCCGGCTCTTGCGCCGGACCGGGGGGGCGGTAGCATGAGCCGCGGCGCGCCGTCCAGCGCGCGCCGGCCAGCGCCTTCGCGGCGCCGCGAGAGAAGGGAAGACCATGTTCTACAGACCGGGGCAGGACGAACACGGCCTGCCGCGCAACCCGTTCAATGCGCTCATCACGCCGCGCCCCATCGCCTGGGTCTCCACCCGCGCGGCGGACGGGGCGACGAATCTCGCGCCCTTCAGCTTCTTCAACGGCGCGGCCTATGAACCGCCGATCATCTCCATCGCCTTCACCGGCGCGAAGCTCGGCGCGCACAAGGGGGAGCGGAAGGACACGCTCGCCAACATCCGGGAGACGAAGGATTTCGCCGTCAACATCGTGCCCTCGGCGCTGAAGGACGCGATGAACGCGACGGCCGGGCATTTCGGGATCGGGGAGAGCGAATTCGCCGCCGCCGGGGTGACGGAGGCGCCCTGCGAGACGATCACGGCGCCCCGCGTCGCGGAGAGCCCGGCCTGTTTCGAATGCCGGCTCGTCCGCCTCGTCGAATTGCCGAACGAGGGGCCGGGGGAGAACGTGACGGTGTTCGGCCGCGTGCTCGGCGTTCACATTTCCGAAAGCATCCTGACGGACGGTTTCGTGGACCCGACGAAGTTCCACCCGCTCGCCCGCATGGGCTATCTCGACTACGCGACGATCACCGAAGTCTTCGCCATGAACCGGCCGGACTGAACCCGCCGACGGAGCCCTGAGGCCGGAAGACCCAGATGCCGCAAGACAGGCGCAGCCTTCCGAGGGGCCTTCCCGGAGCCATCGCGCGGATCGCGGAGCGGGTGTCGAACCGTTGCGAGAAACGGGACCTGCCGTTCCACGAGGCGGCGAAGGGCCTGTTCCTCGCCGATCTTCATGCGGACACGCTGCTCTGGGGGATCGAGCCGCTCTCGCCGCGTTCGGGCGGGCATGTGGACGGGCCGCGACTCGCCGCCTCCGGCCTCGGGCTGCAGGTCTTCGCCGCGCCGACATGGACGCCCCTGCCCTTCCGCAAGGAGGATGCGCGGATCGTGGTGAACGCGCGGGGCTTCGACCAGTCCCACGCCCTCTTTCCGACGGAGATGTTCACCGCCGGCCGGCCGCACGGGCTGAAACGGCGGCGCGCGCTCCGCATCGCGCGGCGCTTCCACGAGATGATCGAGGCGAGCGAGGACAGGCTCGCGCCGTTCCGCGCCGTGCCGGTGCTGGAGCCGGGGGATATCGACCGGCTCGACCTCCCTGCGCCGGGGCGGCGGGAGGTCGGGGTGATGCTGGCGCTCGAAGGGCTCCACTGGGTCAGGGCGGAGGCGGAGCGGGAGAAGGTGGAGCGGGCGGTGACGGAGCTGCACGCCGCCGGCTACCGGATGATGGCGCCGACGCATCGCTTCTCCAACGGGCTCGGCGGCTCCAACGAGGATTCGGACGGGCGGGTGGGGCTTTCCCGCGCAGGGCGGCGCTTCGTGAAGACCTGCCTCAAGATGCGGATCGTGCTCGACCTCGCGCACGCCTCCCCGGCGCTGATCCGCGAGGCCTGCGGGATCGCGCTGAGCCGGGAGGACGGGGCGCGGCCCGTCATCGTCAGCCATTGCGGGCTCCGCGCCGTCCATCCCTCCTCCCGCAACCTTTCGGTCGGGGATGTGCGCGCGGTTGCGGCGACGGGGGGGATGATCGGGATCGGCTTCTGGGACGAGGCGATGGGATGGGCGCCGAAGGCCCCGTTCGCGGAGAAGATGGCGCGGATCGTGGAGAGCTTCCGCGCCGCGCTCGGCATCCTTTCGGCGGAGGAATTCGCGGAGGAGATGGAGGGCCGCTATGGCCGCTACGATCCCTACGAGCATCTCGGCTTCGGCTCGGATTTCGACGGGGCGGTGACGACCGCCTTCGACGTGACGGGGGTGAGCCATGTCGTCGCCGCGCTCGCCGCGGCGGAGGACGGGGCGGGCGCGCCGCTCTTCCCGCCGGAGAAGCTCGCCCTCGTCGCCGGGGGCAATGCGCGCCGCGTGCTGAAGGCGGCGATGAGCTGAGCGGGGAGAGGCCGATGCTGGAACTGCGCCGGACCTGCCCCGGCTCCTGGGTCGATTTCAACGGCCATATGCGGGACGCCTTTTACGTCCTCCTCGTCTCCTTCGCCAATGACCGGCAGATGGACGAGCTCGGCATGGGGCCGAGCTATCTGGCGGCGACGGGGCGCACGCTCTTCAACCTCGACAACCGCATCCGCTATCTCCGCGAGGCGAAGGCGGGGGACAGGCTGGCGGCGCGGCAGCGGCTGATCGACCATGACGCGAAGCGCATCCACCTCCATACGCTGATCGTGAACCTCACGACGGAGGCGGTTCTCGCCGTCAACGAGGCGGTGCTCTTGCATGTGGACCGGGACGGCGGGCCGCGGGCGGAGCCCTTCCCGCCGGAGATCGTCGCGCTCGTCTCCGCGCGGGCGGCGCGGGATGCGGGGCCGGAGCCGCGGGAGCGGACCGGGGGCGTGGGTCTCATGCGACGGGGCGCGTGACCTTTCGCAACCTGCCGTAGGCGGCCGGATTGCGGCTCGCGGCAGGGCTCGCCACGTCAATGGCGCGACGAGAACCGGAAGGAGAGCCCGATGCCCTACTACCGCGTCTACGACATCAAGTGGACCCCACCGCCGGCCGATGCGCCCGCAGACAGCTTCGATTTCGCCTCCGAAGGCGGGGAAGCAGAGGCCGCCGTTCCGTTCCACCGGATCATCGACAACACCATTTACGGAAGCAGGACGCCGACGACGGCGGACGTCGACGAACCGCCCGAGCCGTCGACCGGCCAGGACGTGCTCTTCGGCGGGACCGGGAACGACACGCTGTTCCTGGAGGGTGGCGCGGCGGAGTCCCCCGTCGTCGTGAGGATCGTGGGCGATTCCGGCGCGGACGGGATGCTCACGGACGGAGCCACGTTCGACACGGCGCTCGCGCTCTTCTGAGCCCCCGCCCTTGCCCCGCCCGCCGGGGCGCGCTACCGAACCCGCGGCTTGAATGGCGGGAGCGGGCGATGGCGGGGCGGGCGATCTGGACCTATTTCGAGGGAAAATGGCGCGAGGGGGCGACCATGATCCTCGGCGCCGCCGACCACGGGACATGGCTCGGCTCGCTCGTCTTCGACGGGGCGCGGGCCTGGGACGGGATGGCGCCCGACCTCGACCTGCACTGCGCCCGCGTGATCGAGAGCGCGCGCCGCATGGGCCTCCATCCCCGGCAGACGCCCGAAGAGGTGACGGCGCTGGCGCGGGAGGGGATCGCCAAGTTCCCGAAGGGCGCTCATCTCTACATCCGCCCGATGATCTGGGCGAGGGACGGCGGCGCCTTCATGGTCGCGCCCGACCCGGACAGCGCGACCTTCGCGCTCTGCATCGAGGAGCGGCCGATGGCGGCCCCGGCGGGCATCACGATGGGCGAGACTCGCTTCCGCCGCCCGACGCCGGATTGCATGCCGACGGACGCGAAGGCCGCCTGCCTCTACCCCAACAACGCGCGGATGCTGGCCGAGGTCGCCGCGCGCGGCTTCCAGAACGCCATCGTGAAGGACGCGCTCGGCAATGTGGCGGAGACGGCGACCTCCAACATCTTCCTCGCCCGCGACGGCGTGGCGATGACGCCGATCCCGACCGGGTGCTTCCTCGACGGGATCACGCGCCAGCGGGTGATCGGGCTCCTCCGCGCCGACGGGGTCGAGGTGGTGGAGCGGACGCTGACGATGCGGGACTTCCTGGAGGCGGACGAGGTCTTCACCACCGGGAACGCCATGAAGGTCATGCATGTAACGAAGCTGGAGGACCGGGACTTCCAGCACGGGCCGGTCGCGCGGCGGGCGCGGGCGCTCTACTGGGATTATGCGGCGGGGGCGGCGTGATGGAGACGCGGGGGCTGATCGAGAAATATTATGCGGCCTTCAACGCGGGGGACATGGGCGGGATGCTCGCCTGCCTCGCGGACGATGTGCGGCATGACGTGAACCAGGGCGCGAGCCGCTACGGCAAGACGGCCTTCGCGGAGTTTTGCGCGCATATGAGCCGCTGCTACCGGGAGCGGCTGGACCATATCGTCATCATGGTTTCGCCGGACGGCGCGCGGGCGGCGGCGGAGTTCATGGTCCACGGCGAATATCTCGCGACGGACGAGGGGCTGCCGGAGGCGCGCGGGCAGCGCTATCTGCTGCCGGGCGGGGCGTTCTTCGAGATCTGTGGCGGCCTCATCCGCCGCGTCACCACCTATTACAACCTCCCGGACTGGGAGCGGCAGGTGAAGGGGTGAGCCTGAGGGTCGCGCCGATCCCGCGGGTGGAGGTTTCCGCCGCGCTGGAGGATGTGGCGCGGCTTCGCATCGCGGTGTTCCGGGACTGGCCCTATCTCTATGAGGGCGATCTCGGCTACGAGCGCCGGTATCTGGAACCCTATGCGAAGAGCGCCGGCGCGGTGATCGTGGGCGCATGGGACGGGGCGCGGCTCGTCGGCGCCGCCACCGGCGCGCCGCTCGAGGACCATGCTGCGGAATTCGCGGCGCCCTTTGCGGCGAGCGGGCGGCGCGTGGAGGATTATTTCTACTGCGCCGAATCCGTGCTGCTGCCCGAATATCGCGGGCGGGGCGCGGGCAAGGCTTTCTTTGTTCATCGGGAGGCGCAGGCCCGCGCGCTCGGGCGCCGCAGGGTCGCCTTCTGCGCGGTGATCCGCCCGGCGGACCATCCGGCGCGGCCTGCGGGCTATTCTCCGCTTGACGGGTTCTGGGAGGCGATCGGCTATCGCCGCGCCGAGGGGCTCCGCGCCCGGTTTTCCTGGCGGGACATTGGCGAGGCGGGGGAGACTTCGAAGGAGATGCAGTTCTGGGAAAGGACGCTGGAATGACGAAGGTCGCCGCCGCCGCCTATCCGCTCTCCCCGCTCGCAGACTGGGCGGATTACGAGGCGAAGCTCTCCCGCTGGGTCGGCGAGGCGGCGGGGGCGGGCGCTGGGCTCCTCCTCTTCCCGGAATATGGCGGGGCGGAGATCGCGACGCTCGGCGGGGCGCGGTGGGGGACCGATCATTTCGGGATGATCGACGCGATCACGGAGGGGCTGGACGAGGCGAACCGCATCCTGGCGCGCCTCGCCGCCTCGCATGGCGTCCATATCCTCACCGGCTCCGCCCCGATCCGCGAGGGCGGGCGCATCCTCAACCGCGCCTTCTTCATTGGCCCGGAAGGCGGGATCGCGCCGGTGGACAAGCTGATGCCGACCCGCTGGGAGCGGGAGGCGCTGGGGATGCAGGGCGGCGGCGCGACGCAGGTGTTCGAGACGGCGCTCGGGCCCATCGGTTGCGCGATCTGCTATGACAGCGAGTTCCCGCTCTTCTCCCGGGCACAGGCGGAGGCGGGGGCGCGGCTGCTCCTCGTCCCCTCCTGCACGGAGACGGAGGCGGGATACTGGCGGGTGCGGATCGGGGCGATGGCGCGCGCGCTCGAAAGCCAGTTCTGGGTCGTCCATGCGCCGCTGATCGGAAACAATGACTGGGCGGAGATGGTGGAGACGAATGTCGGCGCCGCGGGCGTCTACGGCCCGCCAGATCTCGGGTTCCCGTCCACCGGCGTCGCCGCTCTTGGCGGGCGGGAGGAGCCGGGTTGGGTGATCCACGAGTGCCCGGACGAGCCGGTGGCGCGGGTGCGGCGGGATGGGGGCGTGCTGAACCATCTGCACTGGGCGGAGCAGGATGCGCGGCTTGCAACTCCGGGGCGCATTACCCTGCGCTGAGCGCATGGCCGTTTTGCATCGCAACAAAACTTGTGCGGGATCCCGCAGATCGTCCCCATATGGAAAGCATCGTCATCTGTTGAAAGGATGAACCCATGCATTCCGCACCGCTTCGGCGCGCCGCGTCGCGCCTCGAACTCCGCGAGCTCCTCGCGCCTGTCCTCGCCTCGATCTGGGAGAACAAGGACCGGAAGCGCTACGCCGGCATGACGGACGCCGAACTCGCCATGCACGATCTCGACCGCAAGGCGGTCGAAGACCGGCTGCGCCGGCGCTACCGCAAGAGCTGAAGCCCCGCGCCGGGCGGCGTCACTCCGCCGCCGCCCGCGCCCAGGCGACGATCGCCGCCCGCTCCTCCGGCTCCATCCAGGTGAGATTGCCGGGGGGCATTGCGCGGCTGAGGCCGGATTGCAGCAGAACAGCCTCGGCATGGCGGGCAAGATCCGCCTCCGTCTCCAGCCGCACGCCCTTCGGCGCGGCGGCGAGCCCCTCCCAGGCGGGCTCCTCGGCGTGACACATCGAGCAGCGCGTGAGCACGATCTCGTGCGCCTCGGCGAAGCCAGGCGCGGCGGCGTAGCGCGCCGCGGCAGGGCCGAGCGCCGCCTCCCTCTCCCGCGCCGGCGCGCCGAGCGAGGAGAGCCAGACGATGAGGACGAAGAGCGCCGCCGTCACCCCCCAGGTCCACCAGACCATCCCCTTCCGCGCGTGCATCGTGTTGAAGAAATGCCGGATCGTCACGCCCATCAGGAACACCAGCGCCGCGATCAGCCAGTTCCATTCGGAGGCGAAGGCGAGCGGGTAATGGTTCGACAGCATCAGGAAGATGACGGGGAGCGTCAGGTAATTGTTGTGGGTGGAGCGCAGCTTCGCGATCTTCCCGTATTTCGGGTCCGGCTTCCGCCCCGCCTTCAGGTCCGCCACCACCACGCGCTGGTTCGGCATGATGACGAGGAAGACATTCGCCGTCATGATCGTCGCCGTGAAGGCCCCGAGATGCAGGAGCGCGGCGCGGCCGGTGAAGACCTGCGCATAGCCCCATGACATGACGAGGAGCACGAGGAAGAGAAGGAGCATCAGCGCCGTCGGCCGCTCCCCCAGCTTCGAGCGGCAGAGCGCGTCATAGACCAGCCAGCCGAGGGCGAGCGAGCCCGCCGAGATGAGGATGGCGAGGCCCTGGCTGAGCGGCATCCGCTCCGCGTCGATGAGATAGAGCTCCGCCCCGGCCCAGTAGACGAGCGCAAGGAGCGCGAAGCCGGAGAGCCAGGTCGAATAGCTCTCCCATTTGAACCAGGTCAGATGCTCCGGCATCGCGGCGGGGGCGACCATGTATTTCTGGACATGGTAGAAGCCGCCGCCGTGGACCTGCCATTCCTCCCCCGTCACGCCCTCGGGCGCCCCCGCCCGCTTCACGAGGCCGAGATCGAGCGCGATGAAGTAGAAGGAGGAGCCGATCCAGGCGATGGCGGTGATGACATGCAGCCAGCGGACGGCGAATTCGGCCCAGGAGAGCAGGAACGGGTCCACTCAGCTGCCCCGGTAGGTCGAGTAGCCATAAGGCGAGACCAGGAGCGGGACGTGGTAATGCGTCGGCTCCGTCATCATGAAGCGGATCGGCAGGAGGTCGAAGAACGTGTCTCCGTTCTTCGCCCAGTCGCCGACATGGAAGGAAAGCTCATAGAGGCCGGGCGCGAATTCGGATTCGGGGAGGATCGGCCGGTCCGTCCGCCCGTCCTTGTTCGTGACCATCATGCGGACATGGCGCCGCGTCTCCCCCTCGATCTTCCACAGATCGACCTTCATGCCCGCGGCTGGCCTGCCGCGCGCGGTGTCGAGCACATGGGTCGTCAACCAGCCGGCCATCGCCGCCTCCCTCTCGCCTCGCGGCGAGAATGCGACGGAGGCGCGGCGGAGGAAAGCCCGCTCTCACCAGCGGCCGGGCTTCCAGATATGCAGGCCGCCCTTGCCGATCACCGGGTTGGGGAATTGGCTGCGGGCCAGCATCGGAGTCGTGACATGCCGTATGAAACTCGTCGCGCTCCGGTGCTTCTTGCCCGGAGCGTTCGCCTCCAGCCAGCCCAATCCGACGATTTTCTCCAATTCGTGCGTCACGATGCGAAGGGGCTCGATGAGGTCGGTGTCCTGCGAGATCACCAGCGCCACGTCGAATTCGTCCTTGAACGCATCCCGTAGCAGATACGTCGCCAGATTGACGTCAGAGCCCTTTTCTTCCGTGTCATGCACCTCGACAAAGCATGCCTCGACACCGACGAGAGGGCGGACCTTCGTCTTGGAAAGAAATCGGCCGCGATGGAAACGAACGCCCGGAACGGTGCGCAGCGCCCTGAAATATGTCTGCTGTCGTTCAGGCGCCTCAGGATCGCCGGCGCGCGGGCTGACGTCCGCCGTGAAATAGCGGACGATGTCGATCTCGTCTTCCGGCGACAGGAGTTCCTGCCCAAGGGTGCGGACGTTCAGCCATTTGAAGCGGGAGGTCTTGAGGCCGCGATAATAGAGATTGAAGCCGTCCACATAGACGCGCGCTCTCATGCCTCGTAGCCTGAACAGCAAGGGCCGCCACGGTCGCCCGGGCGGCCCTTGAACTGACAGCCTAGGCCGCCAGCCGGTATGCCCTGAATATCGTCCGGCTCGCGGGCGTTTTCAAGTTCAATCGCAGTGCGCACAGGCCCCTCCCCCGCTTCAACGTCGAGAATGCGACGGCGCGGAGCCGGAGGAAAGCCCTTGCGCCGCGGCGCGTCATGGTGACGGATCGGGGGGGAAAGGAGCCTCCGATGAACCCGCCCCGCTATCCGCGCGACATGCGCGGCCACGGCCCGAACCCGCCCGATCCGCGCTGGCCCGCCATCGATTCTTCGGGCGGCGCCCGGATCGCCGTCCAGATCGTCCTCAACTATGAGGAGGGCGGCGAGAATGCGGTGATCCACGGGGATGCGGCCTCGGAGGCGTTTCTTTCGGAGATCGTCGGCGCGCAGCCCTGGCTAGGGATGCGGCACGCCAACATGGAGTCGATCTACGAATACGGCGCGCGGGCCGGGTTCTGGCGGCTCCGGCGGCTCTTCGACGAGTATCGCATCCCCCTCACCGTCTATGGCGTCGCCACGGCGCTCGCCCGCTCGCCGGAGCAGGTGGCGGCGATGGCGGAATCGGGCTGGGAGATCGCGAGCCACGGGCTCAAGTGGATCGACTACCGGGATCATGCGCCGGAGGCCGAGGCGGCGGACATGGCGGAGGCGATCCGGCTCCATGAGGAGGTCGTCGGCGCGCCGCCGCGCGGCTGGTATACGGGGCGCTCCTCCATCGAGACGATCCGGCTCGCGGCGGAGACGGGGGCCTTCGCCTATATCGCGGATTCCTATGCGGACGACCTGCCCTACTGGCTCCGCTTCGGGGAGCGGGACCAGCTGATCGTGCCCTATACGCTCGACGCGAACGACATGCGCTTCGCCACGCCGCAGGGCTTCAACGCGGGGGACCAGTTCTTCGCCTACCTGAAGGACAGTTTCGACGCGCTCTATGCGGAGGGCGAGGCGGGGGCGGCGAAGATGCTCTCCGTTGGGCTCCATTGCCGGCTTGTCGGGCGGCCGGGGCGGGTCATGGCGCTCCGCCGCTTTCTCGATCATGCGCTGGCGCATGAGGGCGTGTGGTTCGCGCGGCGGATCGACATTGCGGAGCATTGGGCGCGGACGCATCCGCCGGCGCCGCGCGAGCGGCCTTCGGAGATGGACCGCGCCGGGTTCGTCGCCCGGTTCGGCGGGATCTTCGAGCATTCGCCCTGGATCGCGGAGCGGGCCCATGCGCTGGAGCTGGGCCCGGCGCATGATTGCGCCGTGGGGCTCCACAACGCGCTTGCGCGGATATTCCGCAGCGCAAGCGGGGAGGAGCGGCTCGCCGTCCTCCGCGCGCATCCCGACCTTGCCGGCAAGCTCGCCGCGGCGAAGCGGCTGACGGCGGAATCGACCGCGGAGCAGGCCTCCGCCGGGCTCGACGCGCTGACGGACGTGGAGCGGACGCGCTTCACCGCGCTCAACGAGGCTTATGTGGGCAAGCACGGCTTCCCCTTCATCATCGCGGTGCGCGACCATGACAAGGCCGGCATCCTCGCCGCCTTCGAGCGGCGGATCGGGAACGACCGGGAGACGGAATTCGCCGAGGCCTGCCGGCAGGTGGAGCGGATCGCCCTCCTCCGCCTCAGGGCCCTTTTCGGAGAGACATGATGCGCCGCTACGCCACCCCGCCCGCCGGGCTGCCGCCGCAGACCGGGCTGATGACCGACCGGGCGATCTTCACGACCGCCTATGCGGTGATCCCGAAGGGCGTGCAGACGGACATCGTCACGAGCCTCTTCCCCGGCTGGCGGGGGGCGCGGGGCTGGATCCTCGCCCGGCCGATGACCGGCTTCGCGGAGACGTTCAGCCAGACGATCATGGAGCTGGAGCCGGGCGGCGGCTCCGATGCGCCGGAGCCGGACAGGGAGGCGGGGACGGCGCTCTTCGTCGTGGAGGGTGCGCTCACGGTGACGCTCGACGGCGCGGCGCAGGGATTGGGCCCCGGCGGCTTCGCCTATCTGCCGCCGGGGGCTGACTGGAGCATCGTCAATCCGGGCGGGGCGAAGGCCGTGTTCCACTGGATCAGGAAGGCCTGGGAGCCGGCGCCCGGCCTCGGCAAGCCGGACCCGATCTTCACCGCCGACGCTTCCGTCGCCCCTTCGCCGATGCCGGATACGGAGGGCGCCTGGGCGACGACCCGGTTCATGGACCCGGCCGACCTCCGGCACGATTTCCACATCACCGTCGTCACCTTCCAGCCCGGCGGGCTCATCCCCTTCGCGGAGACGCATGTGATGGAGCACGGACTCTATGTGCTCGAAGGCCACGCCGTCTATCGGCTGAACGGGGACTGGGTGGAGGTCGAGGCGGGGGATTTCATGTGGCTCCGCGCCTTCTGCCCGCAGGGCTGTTACGCCGGCGGGCCGGGGCCGTTCCGCTATCTCCTCTACAAGGACGTGAACCGGCATCCGAAGCTGAGGCTGCCGTGACCCGGACGATCCGCGCCGAGCCGCTGACGCCGGAGGCGTTTGCGCCCTTCGGCGAGGTGATCCGGCTCCGGGCGGCGCCGGACCGGATCATCAACGGAGGGCTCTGCGGCCGGCATCACGACCTTGCGCGGCTCGACATTCGGGAGGGCCGCGCCGGGATCAGCCTGTTCGACGCGGCGCCACGCGCCCTGCCCTACCGGCTCGACCTGATGGAGCGGCATCCGCTCGGCTCCCAGGCCTTCCTGCCGATGAGCCTGACCTCCTTCCTCGTCACCGTGGCGGAGGATGAAGGCGGGGCGCCGGGGCGCCCGCGCGCCTTCCTCACCGCGCCGGGAGAGGGCGTGAACATCGCGCGGGGCGTCTGGCACGGCGTGCTGACGCCGCTCGAAGCGCCAGGCCTCTTCGCGGTGGTGGACCGGATCGGGGAGGGCGCGAACCTCGAGGAGGCGCGGATCGACCCGGCATGGGAGATCGTGGCGGGCTAGGGTGTCGCCCGACCCTGCGGGACGCCTGAGACAAACTCCGGTCTCGCAAGGCCTGAGGGGCGCGCGAAGGGCCGCGGCCTCCCTCGGGTGGCCGCCTCGGAGCGAATGGTTTCAGCAGTTTATGGCGTCAGGACCTCTGACGATTGAGCTGTTTGCGCCGTTGCGATGCGGCCTCCCTGGCGGGAGGGAGGCCGCGGCCCGGGCTGGTCGCCCGGGCCAAGGGGCGAGCGACGCGGAGGGTTTCTTGCCCGGTCGGGCTAATCCTGAAGGCTCGGGTCAGGCGGCCTTCTTCCGCGCCTCGGCGGCGCGCTGCTGCGCCCGCACCCGCTCCCGCCAGAAGGCGAAGACGCCGGCGCCGATGACGATGGCGCCGCCCGCGATCGTCCAGGGCGAGATGATCTCCCCGAAGACGAAGACGCCCATCATCGAGGCGAAGACGTTCTGGAAATAGGCGAAGGGCTGTATCGCGGAGGCCTCCGCCGCCTCGAAGGCCTTGATGAGGAGGAAATGGCCGAACATGCCGGTGCAGCAGAGCGTCGCCATCATCAGCATCTCGACCGGCGCCATTTCGGACCAGAACCACGGGCCGATCAGCGTCATCACCACCGCGCCGCAGATTCCGGTGTAGTAGAAGCTCGTCATGGCGTTGTCCGTCCGCGCCACGGCGCGGGTGGCGATGCCGTAGAAGGCGAACATCACCATGCCGACGATGCCGACAATCATGCCGAAGCTCAGCGGCTCGGAGCCCGGCCGGATGATGAGGAGCATCCCCGCGAAGCCGACGCCGATGGCCGCCCAGCGCCGCCAGCCGACCTGCTCCCCGAGCAGCGGGCCGGAGAGGGCGACGACCATCAGCGGGCCGAAGGCGAAGATCGCATGGGTGTTGGCGAGGCCGAGAAGCTTGAAGGCGAGAATGGCGACGCAGATTTCCAGAGCGAGGTTCACCCCGCGGAAGACCTGGAGCCAGGGCTGCCCGCTCTTCATCGCGACGCGGAAGCCGCCCGCCCGCCAGATCAGCAGCAGGCAGACCCCGCCGAAGGCCCAGTAGCGCCACATCGTCACGAAGATCGGCGAATGGTTCTCCGCCAACGCTTTCGACAGCCCGTCCTGCAGGGCGAAGATCACGGTCGTCGCCAGCATGAAGAGCACGCCGCGGAGGTTGTTCGCATCGGATACGGGCATGATCCGCCTCATGCAACGGCTGCCGGGCGGCGAACAACCCCCGTTTTTCGCAACCCGGCCCCGCGCCCGGCGCGCGGCTATTTCAGCTCGTCGAAGCCGAAATAGAAGCGGTTCCAGGTCGGCGCGATCAGCACCTCCGCGAAGCAGACGCGGGGCGGCGCCTCCGCGATGAAGCGGACGGTCGCGCCGAGGTCTTCCGCCTGGAGCATCTTCGCCAGATCCTCCGCCGAGGGCGGCTTCGGCCGGGAGGAAAGGATCGGGGTGACGACCTCACCCGGCATGAGCGCGGTGCAGCGGATTCCGTGCGCCCCCTCCTCCGCATTGATCGACTGGGCGAGCGCGACGACGCCATGTTTCGAGGCGGAATAGGCCGGCCCCACCAGCTTCGAGACATGCCGCCCGGCCCAGGAGGAGGTCAGGATCAGCGTGCCGCCCCCCGCCTTCCGCATATGCGGAAGCGCGGCGATGACGCCGTACATGACGCCGTTGAGGTTCACGTCCACCACGCGCGCGAAATCCTCGGGCGAGACGATTGAGGTGGAGCGCTTCGGGATGTTGATCCCGGCGTTGGCGACATGGATGTCGAGCGAGCCGCACGAGGCCGCGATGGCGTCCGCCGCCGCCTTCATCGCCGCGGCGTCCGCCACATCGAGCGCGCGGGCCTCCGCGGCGCCGCCGGCGGCGGCGATGTCCGCCACCACCCGGTCAAGCTCCTCCTGCCGGCGCCCCGAGACGACGACATGGGCGCCAGCGGCGGCCAGCGCCTTCGCCGCCGCCTCCCCGATGCCGCCGCCGCCGCCGGTGATCCAGGCCGTCTTGCCGCTCAGCGTTCCCATCTCCGTCTCCTCCGTTTCTTGTGACGCGCCGATTCATGCCCTGTTAGCCGCGCCGGCGCCATACTTAGCGCAGCCTCCGCAGAAGCCGGGGACACATGATCGCGCAGAAGGCCGGAACCGCAGCCCTCGCTCTCGCCCTGCTCCTTTCGGGGGCGGAGGCGGATGAATGCGGGCCGCCGCCCGTCGTCCCGCTCATGGAGGCCGCGCTCTCCGCCGCGCTTGCGGCGCCGGCGGGGACGGCGCGGGAGGCGGCGCTTGCTGAGGCGACGCGGCTGCTGGCGGAGGGGGGCGACGGCTCGCCCGAGATCGAAGCCTATCTCCGCAATCGCGCCGCCGCCCGGGCCTTCATCGCCGCCGGCGCGCCGGAGGCCGCGCGGGCGCGGCTCGCCGCCTTCGACTTCCGGCCGCTCGCGCGAAAAGTGGCGGAGGCGGCGGCGGAGGCGGATTGCCCGCCGGGCGAGACCGCCACGGCGATCCCCGGCGCGGGCGACGGGCTCGGCGAGGCCGCGACCGAGGCGGATCTCTTCGATGTGGCGGGCGCGGCTCCGCTCGCGGCGCTCGGACCGGCGAAGACGCCCGAAGCCGCGTCCGGCCTCGCGAACAAGGCGAGGGCGCTGAAGATCGAGGGGGACAGGCTCGGCGGCCTGCTCCTCGCGCTCCTCGTCGCGGCGCCGGCGGCGGCCTTCGTCGCGCATCGGGTGCAGGTCTACCGGCGGCGGCGGGAGGGGCGGTATCTCTGCTACATGCCCGCCGCGCTCGCCGGGCGCTACCGCGACGAGACGGCGACGGTGGTGGATTTCAGCCGGGGCGGGGCGCGGCTCTCGCTGGAGGCGCACATGCTGGAGGTCGGCGAGGAGGTCGAGATCGACTATGCCGGGCTCCGGCGCGCCGCGCAGGTCCGGTGGGTGCGGCGGCGGAGCGTCGGCCTTCAGCTCGAAGAGCCGCTGAGCGACGAAGCCTTCGACAAGGTGCTGGAGGCCGCGCGCGCCGGGGCGGGGGCGGACCGGGCGTGACCCCATCCTTTCGAGACCGGCCCCTGACCGGATGCGCCATGCGCCCTTCATCTTCGTTTAGCCATGTGGGCGCAGCGTGATCGGGCCTTTGATGAAGGGAGGCCCGCCATGAAAGCCTCGCATTCCGCATTCGCATTCTGCGTCGCGCTACTCGGTCTTGCGACGACCGCTCCGCCCGCATCGGCGGCTTGCCGGCTGACGCCGCTCGTGGACGCGCTGGAATCCGCGCTCGACGCCGCAGCGGCGGCCCCGACGGCCGAGGAACGGGAGGCGGCGCGGGCGGAGGCCGCGCGCCGGATCGCCTCGGGCGGGGACGGGACGGTGGTGACCGAACTCTATCTCATGAGCCGTCGGGAGGCGCTCGCCGCGCTCGAAGGGGCGCAGCCAATGGAGGCGGCGGAGCGGCTCGCGCGGTTCGACCTCGCCCGCCTCGCCCCCCGGCTCGACGCGGAGGCCGCGACGGGGGATTGCGCGCCCGAGGCGGAGCGCGAGAGCGCGGCCAAGGGCGACGCCGCGGCGAAGGACGGGCTGGGGCAGAGGATCGAAACGCCCGCGGCCGGGCCCGGCGAGGGCGGACGGGGCGAGGCGCTCTCGCTCGCCGAAAGCCTGGCGGCGATACCGGCGGACCTCATGAAACGCGCCTCGAACGCGCCGCCGCTGGCTCTTCTCGCCGGTGTCGTCGCCCTTCTCCTGACGCCGGTCGCCGTTCGCCGGTTCCTCCGACTGAGACGGCTTGAAGGGCGGTATATCTGCCACCTGCCCGCGCAGGTGAAGCCAGGGGGAATCTGGCATTCCGTCACCATCGCCGACTTCAGCCGCAATGGGGTGAAGGTCTCGGCCCCGCACCTGAAAGCGGCCGAGGGCGACAGGATGGAGATCGAATATCTCGGCGTCGAACGCACGGCGACGGTGCGCTGGTGCCGTAACGGAAATACCGGCCTCAGGCTCGATTCGCCGTTGACGGACGAGGAATTCGAACGGGTGCTTTCCGCGGCGCAGGAGGGCGCAGGCGCCTACAGGACCGTGGGGTCGGGCGCCCGCGCCGGGCGGCGCGGGCGCTTTGTCTCACCGGGGCCGGATCACTCCGCCGCCGGCTCCTTCTCCAGCTCCTTGCCGGTCGCCTGATCGACGACCTTCATGGAGAGGCGGACCTTGCCGCGATCATCGAAGCCCATGAGCTTGACCCAGACTTCCTGACCTTCCTTGACGAGGTCCTTCGGGTTCGAGCCCCGCTCGTAGGACATCTGGGAGACATGGACGAGCCCGTCCTTCTTCCCGAAGAAGTTCACGAAGGCGCCGAAATCCATGATCTTGACGACCTTGCCCTTGTAGATGCGGCCCTCTTCCGGCTCCGCCACGATGGAGTGGATCAGCTCCCGCGCCCGCTCGATCTTCGCGGCGTCAGACGAGGCGATCTTGATGATCCCCTCGTCGTTGATGTCCACCTTCGCGCCGGATTCCTCCACGATGCCGCGGATCACCTTGCCGCCGGTGCCGATCACTTCGCGGATCTTGTCGGTCGGGATCTGCATCGTCTCGATCCGCGGCGCATGGGCGGAGAATTCCTGCCGCCCGGCGGAGAGGGCCTGCGCCATCTCGCCGAGAATGTGGATGCGGGCCTCCTGCGCCTGGCCGAGGGCGACCTTCATGATCTCCTCGGTGATGCCGGCGACCTTGATGTCCATCTGGAGCGAGGTGACGCCGGCGGCGGTGCCCGCCACCTTGAAGTCCATGTCGCCGAGATGGTCCTCATCCCCGAGAATGTCGGTCAGGACGGCGAACTGCCCGTCATCCTGCAGGATGAGGCCCATCGCGACGCCGGCGACCGGCGCCTTCAGCGGCACGCCGGCGTCCATCATCGAGAGCGATGAGCCGCAGACCGTCGCCATCGAGGAGGAGCCGTTCGACTCCGTGATCTCGGAGACGATGCGGATCGTGTAGGGGAAGTCCGTCGGCGCCGGGAGCACGGCCTGGAGCGCGCGCCAGGCGAGCTTGCCGTGGCCGATCTCGCGCCGGCCCGGGCCCATCTGCCGCGACGTCTCGCCGACCGAATAGCCGGGGAAGTTGTAGTGCAGCATGAAATTGGCGCGGTACATGCCCTCGAGCGCGTCGATCATCTGCTCGTCGTCGCCCGTGCCGAGCGTGGTGACGACCAGCGCCTGCGTCTCGCCGCGGGTGAAGAGCGCGGAGCCGTGGGTGCGGTTCAGGACGCCCACCTCGGAGACGATCGGGCGGACCGTGACGAGATCGCGGCCGTCGATGCGGCGGCCGGTCTTCACGATGTCGCCGCGCACGACCTCGGCCTCGAGCTCCTTGAAGAGCCCCTTCTTGCCGACGGCCTCGGCCTCTTCCTCGGTCAGCCCGGCGATGATCGTCTCCCGCGCGGCGGAGACGGCGGCGTGACGCTCCATCTTGTCGCTGATGCGGAAGGCCTCGCGCATCGCGGCCTCGCCGAGCGTCTTCACCTTGCCGTAGAGCTCGGAATTGTCTTCCGGCTGGAAGTCGAACGGCTCCTTAGCGCATTCCTCGGCCATGTCGATGATCATGTCGATCACCGGCTGCATCGCCTTGTGGCCGAAGGTGACGGCGCCGAGCATCTCCGCCTCGGAAAGCTCGTAGGCCTCGGATTCCACCATCATCACGGCGCCGCGCGTGCCGGCGAGCACCATGTTGAGGCGGCTGTCCTTCACCTCGTCCTGCTTCGGGTTGAGGAGGTAGTTCCCCGCCCCGTCGAAGCCGACGCGCACCGCGCCGATCGGGCCGCGGAAAGGGGCGCCGGAGATCGTGAGCGCCGCGGAGGCGGCGACCATCGCGACGATGTCCGGATCGTTCTCGAGATCATGGCTCAGCACGGTGCAGATCACCTGCGTCTCATGCTTGAAGCCGGGGACGAAGAGCGGGCGAACGGGGCGGTCGATCAGGCGGGAGACGAGCGTCTCCTTCTCCGTCGGGCGCGCCTCGCGCTTGAAGAAGCCGCCCGGGATCTTGCCGGCGGCGTAGTATTTTTCCTGATAATGGACGGTCAGCGGAAAGAAATCGAGGCCGGGCTTCGGCTTCTTCTCGTAGACGACGGCGGCGAGGACGGAGGTCTCGCCGAGCGTGGCGATGACGGCGCCGTCCGCCTGGCGGGCGATCTTGCCCGTCTCCAGCGTCAGCGTCTCGCCGCCCCATTCGATGGACTTGCGGGTGATATTGAACATTCAGTTCCCTTTCGGACGGTCGGCGCCCCCCTGGGCGCGTTCCGCGTTGAGGCCCGTTCCGGGCCGGAGCTCCCTCGGATGACGCCGCCCCGCCCGGAGCCGGGGGCGGGACGGTCCCTGCAGCGGGGCGCGCCTCTGGCGACCCCTCAAAACGAAAGCGCGCCGCACGGGGCGGCGCGCCTTTTGCCTCTCCGCCTCAGCGGCGGATGCCGAGGCGCTTGATGAGGTCCTGATAGCGGGCCTCGTCCTTCGCCTTGGTGTAGTCAAGCAGCTTGCGGCGAAGGCTGACCATCTTCAGCAGGCCGCGGCGGCTATGATTGTCCTTCTTGTTGGTCTTGAAGTGCTCGGTCAGGTTGGCGATCCGTTCGGTCAGGATCGCGACCTGCACTTCGGGCGAGCCGGTGTCGCCCTCTTTCACGGCGTATTCCTTGATGAGCGCGGACTTGCGCTCGGCGGTGATCGACATCGGATGTCTCCTTGACGAGAGTGAGGGGCCGGGGCCCGTTTCGCCCGTTCCTCCGGCCGGAACCGGGATGTCGTCCAGTTCGGTCAGGGGAGGGGCGACCGCTTTCGCGGCGAGCGCCTCTTGACAGAGATCGCCGGAGAATTCCAGCGGAAAACGCCCCCGTCAGCCCTCCGCCGCCTCGCCTGCCCGGCGGAGCCTGCGGCGATGGCGCAGGATGTGGAGCGCAAAGGGCAGCGAGGGGAAGATGAACCACGGCGTCGCGATGCCGGAAAAGAGCAGATTGATAAGGAAGAAGAAGAGGATGAAGCCGGCGGATCGCTGCACGCCGCGGGGCTGGGCGAGAATCCAGGCGCGGATGTCGTCCAAACGCCGCCCGGTCTTCGAGAAGGCGTCGGCGTCGCGGATTCGGATGGGTTCGGCGGGCGGCGCCTCGGGCGCGTTCCGCCGGTCGAGCCGCACGGCGTAGCTCCGCACAGGGCCGGCGAGATGCTTCATCTCCACCTCGCCGAGCGGCTCGAAGGCGAAGGCGAGCTGGCGATGGGCGAATTCATGCACGGCCGCTGAGACGACGACGCCGCCCGGCGGCGCGAGCTCCTGAAGCCGCGCGGCGACGTTGACCCCGTCTCCGTAGAGATCGCCGCCATCCGTCATCACGTCGCCGAGATTGACCCCGATGCGAAAGCGGAGGCGGTCCGCCTCCGGGAGGCCGAGATTCTCCGTCTCCACCCGCTCCTGAATGGCGACGGCGCAGCGCACCGCCTCCACCACGCTGGCGAATTCGGCGATGACGGCGTCGCCCCATGTGTTGATCCTGCGGCCCTCATGAGCGGCGAAGAGATCCTCCATTACCGCGCGGCAATGGCGCAGCCGCTCCAGCGCGCCGTCCTCGTCCGCCGCCATGTGGGCCGAGTAGCGCACCCCGTCGGCGCAGAGGATGGTCGTCAGACGGCGCTTCACGGGCCCGCTCCGGAATGTGAATGTCCTTCACATATAGGGCGGCGCGCGGCTGCGGGGCAAGGGCCCGGCGGACAGGTTTACGGCGCCCTAACGCCGCGCGCGCAGGGCTCAGCGGCCATTCACCATCCTGCGCTAGGTTCGCCGCGTTCGGAGAAAGGAAAAGGACGTGCAGATGAAACAGATCCGCAGCAGCAGCCCCGCGCTCCGCGCCATTCTGAGAGAGGCCGCGGCCTCGGCCCGGCTCATCGGCGGGCTCGCCGATGCGCCCGTGGCGCTGTTCCCCGCCGAGCGGGAGGAGATGCGCCGGTTCAGCGCCGGGCTCGCGAGCCTTGCGGCGGAGACGCGCCGCGCGCCGCGCATCGGGCCCTCGATCAGCCGGGGCGAAAGACGCGCCTGATGCGGACCGCGCCGCCCGCCGCCTCAAGCACGGCGACCGGCGCGCCCTCAAGCGCCGCCCAGAACAAGGGCGCCGGCCCCGGCGGGGCCGCCGCCGCCTCCCCCATCCGGATGCGCGACGCCGCAAGCGCCGAAACCTCGACGCTCGGCAGGCCGGCAAGGCCGGCCGAGACGGGCAGGAGCCGCGCCTCCGAAAGGCTGGGCTCCAGCTCTGCGAAGGCCGTCGCCCCCTCGAGCGTGAAGGCCCCGGAGGCGACGCGCCGCAAGGCGGTCACATGCGCGCAGGTTCCGAGGCGCTCGCCGAGGTCGCGCGCCAGGGCTCGGACATAGCCGCCCTTGCCGCACACCATCTCGAACTCCGCATGGTCCTCGTCCGGCATCGCGAGGAGGGAGAGGCGGGCAACGTCGATCGGCCGCTCGGCGAGGTCCGGCGCCTCGCCGCCGCGGGCGAGGTCATAGGCGCGCGCGCCCTCCACCTTGATGGCGGAGAAGGCGGGCGGGCGCTGCATGATTCGCCCCGTGAAGGCGGGCAGCGCCGCCTCGATCTCTTCGCGGGAAGGGCGGAGCGCCGAGGTCGCTGAGACCGGCCCCTCCCGGTCGTCCGTCGTCGTCGCCTCGCCCCAGCGGGCGGTGAAGCGATAGGTCTTCTCGCCCTCCTGGGCGTAGGGGACGGTTTTCGTCGCCTCGCCGAAGGCGATGGCGAGGAGGCCGGTCGCCAGCGGGTCGAGCGTGCCGGCATGGCCGGCCTTCTCCGCATCGAAGGCGCGGCGCGCGCGGCCGACGACCCCGGTCGAGCCGATTCCCTCAGGCTTGTCCACGATCAGCCAGCCGTCGACGGGGCGGCCCCTGCGGCGCGCCATCAGGCGCCGTTCCGCCCCGGTTCGCCCTCTTCATCGGGCGCAATGTCTCCGGCGACCTTCGGATCGCTCAGGAGCCGGCGTGTCTCGTCGAACTGGTCGAAGACGGAATCGAGCCGAAACCGGAGGTCGGGCGCGAATTTCAGCTGGGTCTGCCGGCCGATGATCCGCCTCAGCTCCCCCTTCGCGCGGGCGAGCGCCTTGACCGTCTCCTGCCCGTTCGCGCCGCCGAGCGGCATGACATAGGCGGTGGCGATCTTCAGATCGGGGGAGAGACGCACCTCGCTCACGGTGATCGAGGCGCCGTCGAGTGCAGGTTCATGGGTCTCCCCGCGCAGGAGCGCATCGGACAGCGCCCGGCGAATGACTTCGCCGACACGAAGCTGGCGCTGGCTCGGCCCGCCTTCGCCCCCGCCCTCGCGTTTCTGCATCGAATCCTCCCTGACGCGAAGGCGCGGGCCCTGCCCGCGCCCTCCGGCCCCGAGCGGCGGCGATCAGAGCGTGCGCTCGATCGTCTCCGTCTCGAAGATCTCGATCACGTCGCCTTCGCGGATGTCCTCGTAATTCTCGAAGGCCATGCCGCATTCCTGGCTCACCTGGACCTCGCGCACCTCATCCTTGAAGCGCTTGAGAGTCTTCAGCTTGCCGGTGTGGATCACGACGTTGTCGCGCAGGAGGCGCACGCCGGCGGAGCGGCGGGCGACGCCCTCGGTGACCATGCAGCCCGCGACCTTGCCGACGCCGGTGACCTTGAAGACCTGGAGGATCTTCGCGTAGCCGATGAAGGTCTCCCGCACCTCGTCCGAGAGGAGGCCGGAGGCCGCGGCCTTTATGTCGTCCACAAGGTTGTAGATGATCGAGTAGTAGCGGATCTCCACGCCCTTCTGCTGCGCCGAGGCGCGGGCCGGGGCGTTGGCGCGGACGTTGAAGCCGATGATCGGCGCGCCCGAAGCCTCCGCCAGCGTCACGTCGCTTTCCGTGATCGCGCCGACGCCGGCATGGAGGACGCGGACCTTCACCTCGTCGTTGCCGAGCTTCTCCATCGCCTGGACGATGGCCTCGGCCGAGCCCTGCACGTCCGCCTTCACGAGGATCGGCAGCTCCGCCACCGCCTCGTTGGCCTTGGCCTGAGCGAGGAGCTGGTCGAGCGTGACGCCGGAGCCGATATTGCCTGTCGCCTCCTTCGCCTTGCGGCTGCGATAGGCCGCGATCTCCCGCGCCTCCGTCTCGTCCTTAACGACGTTGAGAACGTCGCCCGCCTGCGGCGTGCCGGTCAGGCCGAGCACCTCGACGGGGACGGAGGGGCCCGCCTCCTTCACGCGGTCTCCCTTGTCGTCCACCAGCGCGCGGACCTTGCCCCATTGCTCGCCCACCACGAACACATCCCCCGTGCGGAGCGTGCCCTTCTGGACGAGGACGGTGGCGACCGGGCCGCGCCCGACATCGAGCTGCGCCTCGATCACCGCGCCCTCGGCCGGCCGGTCGGGATTCGCCTTCAGGTCGAGCAGTTCGGCCTGCAGCGTGATGGCGTCCAGCAGCTTGTCGAGGCCGATCCCCTTCAGCGCGGAAACCTCGACATCCAGCACCTCGCCGGACATCGCCTCCACCACCACGTTGTGCTGGAGGAGGTCCGTGCGGACCTTCTGCGGGTTCGCCGCGGGCAGGTCGATCTTGTTGATCGCGACGATCATCGGGACGTTGGCGGCCTTCGCGTGGTTGATGGCCTCCACCGTCTGCGGCATCACCGCGTCGTCGGCGGCGACGACGAGCACCACGATATCCGTCACCTGCGCGCCGCGGGCGCGCATCGAGGTGAAGGCGGCGTGGCCCGGCGTATCGAGGAAGGTGATCTTCTGGCCGCTGTCCGTCTCGATCTGATAGGCGCCGATATGCTGCGTGATGCCGCCGGCCTCGCCGGAGACGACGTTGGTCTTCCGGAGCGCGTCGAGCACCGAAGTCTTGCCGTGGTCGACATGGCCCATGACTGTGACGACCGGCGCACGGGGCTGCTTGTTCCCGTCATCGTCATCATCGGTGGCGATCACGGTCTCGACGTCGGATTCGGAGACGCGGATCGACTTGTGGCCGAATTCCTCGACGATCAGCTCCGCCGTGTCCGCGTCGATCGGCTGGTTCTGCGTCGCCATCACGCCCATCTGCATGAGCGACTTGATGACGGCCGCGACCCGTTCGGCCATGCGGTTGGCGAGTTCCTGAACGGTGATGATGTCCGGAATGCGGACGTCCCGCACCACCTTCTCGCGCTCGCCCATCTGGCCGCCGCCCTTGCGCTTGTCGCGCTCCTGACGGCGGCGCATCGCGGCGAGGCTGCGCTGGCGGCCCTGCTCGTTGTCGCCCGTCGCCTGGCTGATGGTCAGCTTGCCGGAGCGGCGGCGGTCCCCGCCGTCGCGCGGGGCGCGGGCGGGGGCGGCGCGCTTCTCCTCTGCTACGCCGAGGGCGCCGCGACGTTTCGGACCGCGCTCGGCGCCGCCTTCCGGCGGAGGGCCGGTCGGCTCGGGCGCCGTCGCGCCAGTCTCGGCGGCCTTCGCGCGCTGGGCCTGGAGCCGGGCGCGGGCGGCGGCTTCGGCCTTCTCGCGCTCGGCCTTCTCGGCTTCCTCCCGCTCGCGGCGGATGGTCTCCTCCTCCTCGCGGCGGCGGGCCTCCTCGATTTCGGCGCGACGCGCCTCGCGCTCCTCCTCGCGGCGGCGGGCCTCCTCGGCCTCGCGCTCACGGCGCGCGCCCTCGTCGGCCTTCGCCGCCTGGAGCGCCTTGAGCCGGCGCTCATATTCCTCCTTGGAGAGGGACTTGAGCATCGCGGGCTTCTCGCCGCGGCCGCGCGCGGCGGCGCCGGCGCGGCGCGGCTCCTGACCGCGCGACGGAGCGGCGGGGGCGGAAGTCGCAGGCGTGGCGGGGCGCGGAGCGACGGCCTGCGGCCGTGGCGCGGCGGGCTGGGACGGGGCCGGCGCAGGGGGCGCGGGCTCCGGTTCGGCGGCGGGCGTCTCGGAGCGCGGCGCAGGAGCCTCGGGCGCGGTGGGCGCCTCGGGCTCGGGCACCGCGCGCGCCGCCGGCTCCGGCGCGGGGGCCGGCTCGGACTTCGCCTCGACCTCGGCGCTGGCTTCCGCCTCGGCGGCCTTGCGGGCGGCTTCCCGCTCCGCGACGGCCTTCGCCTCGGTCTCGGCGGCGCGGCGGGCGGCGGCCTCGCGGAGCGCGGCCTGCTGGCGCGCGAGCTGCTCGGGCGGGGTCCCGGCCGGGCTGGCGGCGGGCGCGGCGGGCTTCGGCACGATGGGCTTCACCGCCACGGTCGCCGCCGGGGCGACGATCCGCTTGCGCTTCTTCTCAACGACCACCGAATTCGTCCGGCCGTGACTGAAGCTCTGCCGGACGCGGCTCGTCTCCGTGCCGCCGCCGCGCAGGCTGATCGTCCTGCCGCCCTTGCCGTTGTCGTCGTCGTTATCGTGCATCAGACATCCATATCGTTGGGCGGGGCCTTCCCCGCCCGATTCATTCCGTTTCCGTCGAACCCGCGCGCCTCTGCCGGGACGCTCCTTAACGCGGCTGGCGTAGTCCGTCCAGCCGACGCGCCTCCCGGACCACCCGCTCGGCGGCCCCGCCCTCATCGAGAACGGCATGTACCACCGAATCGCGGCCGAAGGCCAAACCCAACTCTGCGGCGGACAGCGCGTCCACCATCGGCGGCGAGGGCCGCCGCGCCGCTTCCGCGGCCGCCGCGGCGATGCCAACGAGCTTGCCCCGGCCGTCCTCCGCACCGTCCGACGCAGCGACAAGCGCGCCGAACGGACCCTTCTTCAATCGCGCCCGCGCCTTCTCGAACCCCGAGACGGCGAGCCCCGCCTTCCGCGCGAGCCCGAGCGCCTCGACCACGCGCGCCAGCGCCAGCGCCTCCAGCCGGTCCGCCAGATCCTCCGGCGCATCCACCGGCTGGCGGAAGGCGCGGGAGAAGAGGCGCTTCTTCACCGCCCGATCCACGAGCGCGCGTTCCGCCGTGAGCCACACCCCGCGGCCGGGAAGCCTGCCGGCGAGATCCGGCGTCAGCCTTCCCTCGGGGTCGAGGACGAAGCGGATCATCCGCTCCGTCCCGCCGCTCTCGCCCGTCGCGATGCAGCGCCGCTCCGGCCCGTCCCGGTCCCTGGCCGCGCCGCCCCGCGTCATGCGCCGCTCAGTTGCGCGCGAAGAGCGCGTCCGCCGCCGAGACCGGCTTCGCCGGCGCGGCGGGCTCCGCCTCCGCCTCGGGAGCGGCATCATAGACCACATCCTCGGCGTTGACGATGCCGAGCGCCACGCGCGCGTTCATCACCAGATACTGCGCCTCCTCGAGGCTCACGTCGAAGGCTTCGAGAAGCCCCTCGTCCTTCACCCGCTTGCCGTCGATGGTGGACCATCCGCCGGCCAGCTCCCAGTCGGCGCATTTCGCGAACTCGTCGAGCGAGGTGATTCCCTCCTTGGCGAGGGCGAGGACCATCGGCGGGGAAAGCCCCTCGAACTCGATGAGCGCATCCTCGGCGCCGAGGCCGCGGGCCTCCTCCAGCGCCTTCGCGTTCTGCTCCTCGAGGCTTTCCCGCGCGCGGGCCTGAAGCTCCTCCGCTGTGGCCTCGTCGAAGCCGTCGATCGAGGCGAGCTCGTCCAGTTCGACGAAGGCGACCTCTTCCAGCGTCGCGAAGCCCTCGGAGACGAGGAGCTGGGCGACCATCTCGTCCACGTTCATCGCCTCCTGGAACATCGTCGTCCGCTCCGCGAACTCGGCCTGCCGGCGCTCGGATTCCTCCTGCTCCGTCATGATGTCGATGTCCCAGCCCGTGAGTTGGGAGGCGAGGCGCACATTCTGGCCGCGGCGGCCGATGGCGAGGCTGAGCTGCTCGTCCGGCACCACGACCTCGACGCGCCCGGCGTCCTCGTCCATCACGACCTTGGAGACCTGCGCGGGCTGGAGCGCGTTGACGAGGAAGGTCGCGGCGTCCTCCGTCCAGGGGATGATGTCGATCTTCTCGCCGTTCAGCTCGCTCACCACGGCCTGGACGCGGGAGCCGCGCATGCCGACGCAGGCGCCGACCGGGTCGATTCCCGAATCGTAGGAAATGACGCCGATCTTGGCGCGGGAGCCCGGGTCGCGCGCCACGGCCTTGATCTCGATGACGCCGTCATAGATCTCCGGCACCTCCATCTTGAAGAGCGCGGCCATGAATTCCGGCGCGGTGCGGGAGAGCATGATCTGCGGCCCGCGCGCATCCTCCTTCACCTCGCGGATATAGGAGCGCACGCGGTCGCCCACCCGGAAGGCCTCGCGCGCGATCAGCTGGTCGCGGCGGATGATGCCCTCGCCCCGGCCGAGATCGACGATGACGTTGCCGTATTCGATCCGGCGGACGACGCCGTTGATGATCTCGCCCACACGGTCCTTGAACTCGTTGTAGGTGCGCTCGCGCTCCGCATCCCGCACCTTCTGGACGATGACCTGCTTCGCCGTCATCGCCGCGACGCGGCCGAAATCCATCGGCGGCAGCGGGTCGGTGATGATCGAGCCGACCTCGGCCTCCGGGTTCTTCGCCTGCGCATCCTCGAGGCTGATCTCGATGGCGGGGTTCTCGACTTCCTCGACGACCTCCCGGGCGCGGAACATCGTCATCTCGCCGGTCTTGCGGTCGATATGCGCGCGGATGTCGAGCTCGGCGCCGTAGCGGGAGCGGGCGGCCTTGCCGAGGCTGTCCTCCATCGCCTCGATCACGAGATCGGGGTCGATCAGCTTCTCTCGCGCGACCGCGTCCGCGATCTGGAGAAGTTCAAGCCGGTTGGCGCTGACGGCGCTGTTGGTCATCTCAGGCGTCCTCTCGCTCGCCGCGCCCGTCCTTGCGGGCGGCGGCCTCGTCCTCTTCCTCGTCGGTATGCTCCTCGACCTCGTCGAAGCCCTCGGGGACATCGCCGGGGTCGAAACCCTGCGCCTTGCGCGCCTTCAGGCTCTCCGCGATCAGCTCGTCCGTCAGGACGAGCCGCGCGTCGGCGAGCCAGTCGAACTGCAGGCCGATCACCTTGTCCGGCTCGATCTCGATCAGGATCTCGCCATCCTCGACGCCGCGCAGCTCGCCCTTGAAGCGCTTGCGCCCGTCGATCAGCGCCTCGGTCTCGAGCCGCGCCGTCCAGCCCGCCCAGCGCTCGAAATCATCGGGCCGGGTCAGCGGCCGGTCGATGCCGGGGGAGGACACTTCGAGCGTATACTCGCCCTCGATCGGATCCTCCACGTCCAGCACGGCGGAAAGACGGCGCGAAAGCTGGACGCAATCCTCCACCTCCATGCCACCGTCCGGCCGCTCCGCCATGATCTGCAGCGTCGCGACCCGCCCGCTCATCAGCCGCACGCGCACGAGGCGGAATCCCATCGATTCCACGCTCGGCGCGATGATGTCGGCGATGCGCCGGTCCATCGGCGCCTTGGCGAGCATGTCTGCCAAAGAGGGACTCCTGAAAACGAAAAGCGGGCCTCGCGGCCCGCTCCGTATCCGGTTCGGCCCCCGCCCCGAAAAGCGAGGACGCCGCTATCTGGAAGTCCATATACGCCCCGACCGCGCGGGGCGCAAGGTCAATGACGGCGCGGGATCAGATCGCGCCGGCCAGCATCGCCGGGCCTTCGCCATGCCTCGTTTCGAGCCGCGCGCGCATCTTGCGGAGCGCCTGCGCCTCCAGCTGGCGCACCCGCTCCTTGGAGAGGCCGAGTTCGGAGCCGAGGCTCTCAAGCGTGTCCGGCTCGTCCGCCAGCTTGCGGCGGCGGATGATCATCCGCTCCCGGTCGGTCAGCGCGTCGAAGGCGTCCACGATCCATTCGCGCGCGGCCGAGAGATCGGACGTGCGGGCGACCGTCTCGGCGCCGAGCGGCTCCTGATCCTCCAGCGCCTCGATCCATTCGCGGCCGTCCTCCGTCGCCTGCGTCGCGTTCAGGGAGAAGTCAGAGCCGGAGAGCCGCGCCTCCATCATCTCCACGTCGCGGAGCGGCACGCCAACCTCCTCCGCGATCTCGACGCGGATCTCGTGCGCCATGCGCCCGTCGGTCGCCGGCCCGCGCTCCCGCTCGATCTTCGAGCGGACGCGGCGGAGGTTGAAGAAGAGCGCCTTCTGCGAGGAGGTCGAGCCGGTGCGGACCATCGACCAGTCCCGCATCACATAATCCTGAATGGACGCCTTGATCCACCAGGAGGCGTAGGTGGAGAAACGCACGCCGCGGTCCGGGTCGAACTTCTCCGCCGCCTTCAGGAGGCCGACGCCCGCCTCCTGGATCAGGTCCGCCATCGGGGCGCCATAGCGGCGGTATTTAGAGGCCATGGAGATGGCGAGGCGCATATAGGCGTTGATGAGGCGGTGCAGCGAGCGCTCGCAGCGTTCGTCCCGCCACGCGAGCGCCAGATTGCGCTCCGTCTCCGCGTCCAGAAGTTCGGCCTTCATCGCATTGCGCGTGAAGGCGGCGTCGGTCTGCATGTCCTGCTTCGCCATCGCATCGTCTCCCTGACCGATCTTCGTCGTTCTCGGTCGGGTTACGCAGCGGGCGGCGGAACGGATCACCCTTCCGGTGCGCGGGATCGCCTTTTCCGCGAATTCTTTCGGAGGGTGCGCGCCTTCGCCGCAGGCGATGGGGCCGATCACGAAAGCGAATTCGCCTTCGGGCCGCGCGCCGCCTATCCTGCAGGGGAAGGAGATCGCCATGACCTACCGCCTCTTCGTGATGGACCGCGCCTATTCCAGCTGGTCGCTGCGCGGCTGGATGATGTTCGAGCCGTTCGGCCTTTCCTGCGCCGTCACGCAGGCGAACTGGCCGAGCCCGGAATGGGAGGCGCTGCTCGCGCGCGTCGCCCCGGCGCGGACGGTGCCGGCGCTGGAGATCGGCGAAGGGGCGGAGGCGTTCCATGTCTGGGACAGTCTCGCCATCGCGGAGACGCTGGCGGAGCGGCATCCCGAAGCGGGGCACTGGCCGGCGGAGCCCGCCGCCCGGGCCGCGGCGCGGGCGCTGGCGGCGGAGATGCATTCGGGCTTCTCCGCGCTCCGCTCCGCCTGCCCGATGAACCTCAAGGCCGTCTATTCCGGCTACGAGCCGAGCGAGGCTGTGCTGGCGGACGTCGCGCGCATCCGCGCTCTCTGGTCCTGGGCGCGGGAGCGGTTCGGCGGCGCGGGGCCGTTCCTCTTCGGGGAACGTTTCACGGCGGCGGACGCGTTCTACCTCCCCGTCGCCTCCCGCTTCGCCTCCTTCGGACTGCCGCGCGGGCCGGAGGATGACGCCTATATCGAGGCGCTGCACCGCGTCCCCGCCTTCCGCCGCTGGCGGGCGATGGCGGTCGTCAATCCGCATGTGGTGGAGGAAGACGTGGCTGACCTGCCCGTCACCGGCGCCTTCGGCCCGGGCGAGCCGCCGCTGCCGGCGCGGGCGGTGGAGGGCGCGAAGCCCATCAACGAGACCTGCCCCTATTCCGGCAAGGCCGTCGCCGCCGATTCGCTGGCGGAGATCGACGGGGTCGTGATCGGCTATTGCAACCGGTTCTGCCGCGACAAGTCGGTCGCCGACGCGCTGGCCTGGCCGGCGACGGCGGCGATCCTCGCGGCCGAGGGGCGGGGGCGGCCCGCCGCCTGACCGGGCCTTGGTGACCTAGTCACTGACGCGGGCGGCGGAAGGGGAGAAAAGGGGGCGGCTCAGACAGAAGGAGAGCAGCCATGAAATTCGAAACCAATCTCGGCTCCGCCGACCGCATGCTCCGCCTCGTGCTCGGCGCGGCGCTGATCGCCCTCGCCGCCACGGGCGTCTTCGCGCCCTGGGGCTATGTCGGCGCGATCTTCGTCGCCACCGCCTTCGTGAAGTTCTGCCCGCTCTACGCCCTCGTCGGGCTCAAGACCTGCAAGGAGTGCTGAGCGCCCTGTGCGCCCGCCTCACTCGGCGGCGGGCGACCAGGCCTGCGCCTCGCTCAGCTTGTAGGCCCAGGGGAGGCCGGCGTTGCGCCAGCCGTTGAGGCTCCGCGCGCCGGTCTTCTCGTCGGCGTCGCCCTCGAAGCCTTCGACGAGGTTCCAGACATTCGTGTAGCCGGCTGCGGCCAGCATCTCGACGCCGCGGGCGGAACGGGAGCCGGAGCGGCAGATGAGGAACACGGGGTCCGCTTTCCCCTTCCCCTCCCGCGCCATCAGCGCGTCCACCTCCGCCACGAAGCCCTTGTTCGGCTCCATCCTGTAGGCGCCCGATTTCGGGTTGAAGGCGCGCGTCGCCACGGCGAGCGGCACGTTCGCGTCCATCGGCGCGGCGTGGCCGACGAAGGAGACCTCCACAGGGTCCCGCACGTCGATGAAGACGATGGAGGGGTCCGCCTCCAGCGCGGCCTGCGCGTCCCGAGGCAGGAGATAGAGCCCGAGCGGCGTCGCCTGGCTTTTCGGGAGCGAGGCGACGTCCACCGAGGAGACGATCCCGCCGGCCGCGGCCGGGCCGGCGAGGAGAGCTGCTAGAACGAGCGCGCGGATCATCAGGGTTCCTCCTGAAGGCGCGCCCGCCGGATCAGGCCGCCGATTTCGCGAGATTGCGGAGCACGTAATGGAGCACCCCGCCATTCTCGATATATTCGATCTCGACCTCGGTATCGATGCGGCACTTGACCATGATCGTCTTCACTGTCCCGTCGCCATAGGCGATGGTCGCCGGGACCTCGGAGAGCGGCTTCAGGTTCCCCGAGAGGCCGGAAATGGAGACCGTCTCGTCGCCCTTCAGCCCGAGGGATTTCCGCGTGTCGCCGCCGGTGAACTCGAACGGGATAACCCCCATGCCGACGAGGTTGGAGCGGTGGATGCGCTCGAAGCTCTCGGCGATCACGGCCTTAACGCCGAGGAGCGCGGTGCCCTTCGCCGCCCAGTCCCGCGACGATCCGGCACCGTATTCCTTCCCGCCGAAGATCACGAGCGGCGTGCCGCTCTCGGCATGGGCCATCGCCGCGTCGTAGATCGAGGTCTGCTTGCCGTCCGGCCCGAGGGTGTATCCGCCCTCCACCCCGTCCAGCATCTCGTTCTTGATGCGGATGTTGGCGAAGGTGCCGCGCATCATCACCTCGTGGTTGCCGCGGCGGGAGCCGTAGGAGTTGAACTCCCGCACCGGCACCTGACGCTCCACGAGATAGCGGCCCGCCGGCGTCGTGTCCTTGAAGGAGCCGGCGGGGGAGATGTGGTCGGTCGTCACCATGTCGCCGAGGATCGCCAGCACCTTCGCGCCGGAAATGTCGGAGATCACGCCCTTTTCGGGCCCCATGCCGCGGAAATAGGGCGGGTTCTGGACATAAGTCGAGGTCGCCGGCCAGTCATAGGTCAGGCTGTCCGTCGTCTCGACGCCCTGCCATTTCTCGTCGCCTTTGAAGACCTCGGCGTATTTCCGCATGAAGGCGTCGCGCGTGACGGTCCGCTCCACCAGTTCCGCGATCTCCTTCTGCGTCGGCCAGACGTCCTTCAGGTAGACCGGCTGGCCGTTCGACCCCGTGCCGAGCGGTTCGGTCGTGATGTCGATGTTCATGTCGCCGGCCAGCGCATAGGCGACGACGAGCGGCGGCGAGGCGAGGTAGTTCGCCCGCACGTCCGGGCTGATCCGCCCCTCGAAGTTGCGGTTGCCGGAGAGGACGGCGGCGGCCACGAGGTCGCCCTCCGCGATCGCGGCGGAAATCTCCGGCTGGAGCGGGCCGGAATTGCCGATGCAGGTCGTGCAGCCATAGCCGACGAGGTTGAAGCCCACGGCGTCGAGATCCTCCTGGAGCCCGGCGGCCTCCAGATAGTCGCTCACCACCTGGGAGCCCGGCGCGAGCGAGGTCTTGACCCAGGGCTTCCGGTTCAGGCCCAGCGCGCGCGCCTTCCGCGCGACAAGGCCGGCGCCGATCATCACATAGGGGTTGGAGGTGTTGGTGCAGGAGGTGATCGAGGCGATCACCACCTTGCCGGAGGACATCGTGTAGCTTTCGCCCTTCACCGGAATCTCGACGCCCATCGGGCGCTTGAAGCTCTCCGCCATCTCCTTCGCGAAGCTCGCCTTCGCCTCGGTGAGCTTCAGGAAGTCCTGCGGGCGCTTCGGGCCGGAAATCGCGGGCACGATCTCGCCCATGTCGAGTTCCAGCGTGTCCGTGTAGACCGGCGCGTAATCGGGTCCGCGCCACATGCCGTTGGCCTTGGCGTAGGCCTCGACGAGGGCGATGCGGCTCTCTTCCCGGCCGGAGACGCGGAGATAGCGGAGCGTCTCCTCATCGACGGGGAAGAAGCCGCAGGTCGCGCCGTATTCCGGCGCCATGTTGGCGATGGTCGCCCGGTCGGCGAGCGGCAGATTGTCGAGCCCCGGCCCGTAGAATTCGACGAACTTGCCGACGACGCCCTTCTTGCGGAGCATCTGCACGACCTTGAGGACGAGGTCGGTCGCCGTCGTGCCCTCCTTCATCTCGCCGGAAAGGCGGAAACCGACGACTTCGGGGATGAGCATGGAGACGGGCTGGCCGAGCATCGCCGCCTCCGCCTCGATCCCGCCGACGCCCCAGCCGAGCACGGCGAGGCCGTTGACCATGGTGGTGTGGCTGTCCGTGCCCACCAGCGTATCGGGATAGGCGACCATCTTCCCGTCCTGGTCCTTGTCGGTCCAGACGGCCTGGGCGAGGGATTCGAGATTGACCTGGTGGCAGATGCCCGTTCCGGGCGGCACGACGCGGAAATTGTCGAACGCGGTCTGGCCCCATTTCAGGAAGACATAGCGCTCCATGTTGCGCTCGTATTCCCGGTCCACGTTCATCTGGAAGGCGCGCGGGTTGCCGAATTCGTCGATCATGACGCTGTGGTCGATCACGAGGTCGACCGGGTTGAGCGGGTTGATCTTCTTCGGGTCGCCGCCGAGCGCCACGATCCCGTCCCGCATCGCGGCGAGGTCCACCACGGCGGGAACGCCCGTGAAGTCCTGCATCAGTACGCGGGCGGGGCGATACGCGATCTCCCGCGGGTTGTTCCCGCCGAGCTTCGCCCATTCGGAGAAGGCCTTGATGTCCTCCACCGAAACGGTGCGGCCGCCATCCTCGAAGCGGAGCATGTTCTCGAGCACGACCTTCAGCGCGGCGGGCAGCTTCGAGAAGTCTCCGAGACCCGCCTCCTCGGCCGCAGGGATCGAGTAATAGGCGACGGTCGCGCCCCCGGCGGACAATTCCCGCCTTGTTTTCGCGGTGTCCTTGCCGACGATGACGGTCATGCTGGCCTCCTGGCTTCGGGCTTGGCTTCGGCTTGTCGGGGCGGCCCCCCTTGGTCCGCCGCTGTTCTTGCTTGCGACATTTCATCACCGAAGATGACGAGTCGCGCAACAAGGCTGCGTGACGGGATGCACGGCCCCTTGTGATGTATGCAACGGGATACAATATGGACGCTGTGCAGTCAATTGGCGGCGCGGCGGGGAGCGGCTATAGCGGTCCGCGACGGAGGACGGGGGGCGCATGGCGCTGGTCGCGGAAGGCGTGAAGGTGGAGCGGGGCGGGCGGCTCGCGCTCGCGGCGCCGGATTTCCGGGTGGAGCGCGGCGAGGCGGCGGTCGTGACGGGGCCGAACGGGGCCGGGAAGTCCACACTGCTCCGCGCCGTAGCCGGGCTTGTTCCGCTTTCGGCGGGGCGCGTCTGGCTCGATGGCGCGGAGGCGCCGGCGGAGGAGGCGGCCTATGCCGGCCATCTCGACGCGGTGAAGCCCGCGCTCACCGCCCGCGCCAATCTCGCCGGCTGGGCCGCGATCTATGGCGGCGGCGGGGTCGACGAGGCGCTGGAGCGGTTCGGGCTCACGGAGGCGGCGGAGGAGCCGGCGGGCTGGCTTTCCGCCGGGCGCAAGCGCCGGCTCGGCCTCGCGCGGCTCATGGTGACGAAGCGGCGGCTCTGGCTGCTGGACGAGCCGACCGTCTCGCTCGACGCCGCCTCCGTCGCCATCTTCGCCGAACTCGTGGCCGAGCATTGCGCGGCGGGGGGGATCGCGCTCGCCGCGACGCATGTCGCGCTCGGGCTGCCTCCCGGCCCGGAAATCCGCATCGAGCCGCCCCGCGCCTCGGCGGCCGCGGCGGCGGACCCGTTCCTCTCCGGGGCGTGGGCGTGAAGGCGCTCCTCCTCCGCGATCTCGCGCTCGCCTTCCGGCTCGGCGGCGGCGGGCTGATGGCGCTCGGCTTCTTCGCCATCGCGGGCTTCCTCATCCCCATCGGCATCGGCGGGACGGAGGCGCTTGGCCGCGTCGCGGGCGGGGTGATCTGGGTCTCGGCCCTCCTCGCCTGTCTCCTCTCGCTCGACCGGCTCTTCCAGGCGGATTTCGAGGACGGCTCGCTCGACCTCATCCTGCTCGCCCCGCCGCCGCTGGAGATTTCCGTGCTGGCGAAGGCGGCGGCGCACTGGCTGACGACGGGGGCGCCGCTCGTCGCGCTCTCCCCCCTCCTCGCGCTGACGCTCGATCTTGCGCCCGCGGCCTGGCCCGCGCTGATCCTCTCGCTCCTCATCGGCACGCCCGCGCTCTCCCTCGTCGGCGCGGCGGGCGCGGCGCTGACGGTGGGGGTGCGGCGCGGGGGGCTTCTCCTCTCGCTTCTCGTCCTGCCGCTCTATTTGCCGACGATGATCCTCGGCGCGCGGGCGGTGGAGCGGGCGGGGACGGGGCTCGACCCCTGGCCCGCCCTCGCGCTCTCCGGCGCGGTGACGCTCGTCGCCCTCGCCGCCTCGCCTTTCGCAGCCGCCGCCGCGCTCCGAGTCAACCTCCGGTGAGCATGGACGGGGCGGCGGCGCTCCACTACCTTCCCCGCCCATGAGCCCGGACGGAGGAGAGACCGCGCCCTTCGAGGGCGACGAGGCGGCGCGGCGCGTCAGGCGCCGGCGCGTGCTCTATCTCCACGGCTTCGACCCGGCGCCGACCGAGCGCTATCGCCGCCTCATCGCCCGCGCGGGCGCGGAGCGGGGCGGGACGCCCCCGGCGATGAGCGCGGTCGGCCCGCTTTCCCCCGTCTCCGAGGGCTGGCGGATCACCGCGCGGGAGGGCGCCCGGCAATTGGAGACGCCGGTGGAGACGGTGTTCGAAATCCTGCGCTATGAGGATGTGGTCAGGCAGTGGCGGGCGCGGCCGCTCCTCGCCCGGCTCGGCTCCGGCATGGCGGCGCTCGCGCGCTTCGCGGCGACGGGCGGCTTGCGGCGCGTCTTCTCCTTTTCGAAGGGGCCGGCGGGGCTCCTCTTCTACCCCGTCGTGATCCTCTCGGCCTTCCTCCTCGCAGGCGCGGCGGCGGGGGGCGCGCTCGGCGGGCTGGCGGGGCCCGGCTGGGGCGATGCCGGCGCGGCGCTCGGCGCGCTCCTCGGGCTCATGGCCTCCGTCCGGGCGGAGCGAGCGCTCTTCGCGCATCTGATGCTCGGGCTTTTCGAGTTCCTCTTCCGCCTCGCGGCGGATCGCCCGCCCTCTGGCCGGATGGAGATGCGCGAGGCGGAGTTCGCGGCCCGGATCGTGGAGACCGTCGCCGCCGCCGAGGCGGACGGGGTGGACGAGATCCTGATCGTCGGCCATTCGCTCGGCGCCGTCATCGCGATCCGCGCCCTCGCCGCTGCGATGCGGATCGACGTGGACCTGAGCGGCGGGCGGGCGCGCCTCTCTCTCCTTACGCTCGGCTCGGTCGGCGGCTATGTCTCCGCAGCGGGCGGCCCGGGGGCGGAGGCCTATGGGGAGGACATGATCCTCGTCGCCTCGGACCCCG
>JAUIDE010000024.1 GCA_030429105.1 Alphaproteobacteria bacterium | reverse complement strand
TGTCGAGCCTGGCGCCGATCTCCTCCGCCAGCGCATGCGCGTTCGGCAGGCCGAGGCCGCCGCTCCGCGCCGGCGCGCGCTCCCCGGCGGGGCGCCCGCCGGGCGTGAGCGCGACGGCGAGCGCCGCCTCGTCGAGCCCCGGCCCGTCATCGGCGATTTCCAGCGTCGGCCCGCTCTCCCCCTCGCCGGGCGCGAGCGTGACGCGAACCGCGCCTCCGGGCCGGGCTCCGTGTTCGAGCGCGTTGTCGATCAGGTTGCCGAGGATCCGGAGCGCCGCCGTCTCGTCCCCGCCCGCCTCCGCCGCCTCCGGCCCGGAGACGGAGAGGGCGATTCCGGCGGCTTCCGCAGCCGGCAGGCGGCCGCGCGCCGCTTCCTCCGCGAGCGCGCGGAGGTCGAACCGCGCCGCGGCGTCGGCGCCGGGGGCGGAGACGAGGCGCTCGATCATCGCCTCCATCCGCCGGCCGGCGGTCAGGATGTCGGCGAGATAAGCGGCGCGGCGCTCCGGCCCCATGGCCTCGCCCGATGCGGCGAGAAACTCCGCCATGCCGAGAATGGCGCCGAGCGGGCCGCGGAGGTCATGCGCCACGGCGGCGACGAGGCCGGCCGCGCCGGGCTCCTCCTCCTCCATGAACTCGCCGAGGAGAAGCGTTTCGCCCCCCTCCGCCGGAAGAAGGCGGAGCGTGACGCGGGCGAGGCCGAAGCCGCGGAGCGGCGCGGCGTGGCTGTATCCGCCTCCGGCGCGCGCGGCGGCGAGCGCCGCCTCCGCCGCGCCGGGCTCGGCGTAGCGGGCCGCGAGGGGGTCCAGCGCGGGCCCGAAGGCCGCGATGTCCGCCGCGTTGCGGGCGACCGGCGCGCCGTCGACCGTGAAAAGGGCGAGCGGGCGGGGGGCGGCGTCGAATCCGGCCTGGGCCAGCGCGGCGGGGGCCCGCTCCGGCGCCGACCCGTCGAGACGAACGCGAAGGCGGCGGACCCCCGCGCGCTCCTCGGTCGAAAGGCGGGCGATTACGGCGCGAGGCAGGGCGGCGGGATGGAGGATGAGCGCGGCCGGCTCCGCCGCCTCGCCGAGACCGGCGAGCGCGCCGCAGAGCGCCCGCGCATTGGCGTCCTCCGGCGCGAAGACGCGGCGGCGCAGCGCCTCCTCCGTCGCCTCTCCCCAGAAGGCGAGAGCGGCCCTGTCCGCCTCGACGATGCGAAGGCGGCGCGGATCCCAGAGGAACGCGCCGGCGGGAGGCGCGGGGTTCATCGGCGCGCCTTGCCGCGCCCCTTTCCGCCCGCCCGCGTTCGGGCCTGGGCCGCGGCGGCGCGAAGCTCCTCCGCGATCTCCTCGGCCTCCTCGGGCTCGAAATCCATCGGAATCTCGATTCCCCGGCTCTCGACATAGATCCGCACCATGCCGAGCGTCGTAGGCCCGATCTGCAGATTCGCGTCTGCGGCGCTCTCCTTGTCGATGCCCATTCCGGCCTCCATTTTTCTCTCTAGATGGCGCTTTCCCGGGGCGGCTTGCAAGCGCGCATCGCGGGCCGCTTGCAAAAACCGGAGGCCGCGGCTAGACGATCCGCAGCGCCGACGTAGCTCAGTTGGTTAGAGCACCAGATTGTGGATCTGGGGGTCCCCCGTTCGAGCCGGGGCGTCGGTACCACCCCGGCTTTCCATCATGCCGCCGGCCCTTCGAGGAACTCGGGCAGGGCCGGCGCAGACGCGCCCTGCCGCCCGGCGAGGCGCGCGATGGTGCTGGCGAGCCTGTCCATCTTCAGAGGCTTGCTCACGCAGGCCGCAAAACCGGCGGCGCGATAGCCTTCGAGCTGGTGGGTCATGGCGTGGGCGGTGACCGCGGCCGCAGGCGGCGCGGCGACGCCGGCCTCCGCTGCGCGCGCCTTGATCGCGCGAAGCGCGGATACGCCGTCCATCTCCGGCATGGCGATGTCGAGCAGGATGAGATCGAACCGCCCCGGCGCCCATGCCGCCGCCGCCTCGGCCCCGTCGGCCATGACCGTCGCCTCCACGCCGAGCGTCTCCAGCATCCGCTCGAGGATCAGCCGGTTCGTCGCATTGTCCTCCGCCGCCAGCGCGCGCAGGCCCGAAAGGTCCGGCGCGCCCGGGGCGCCGGCGTCCGTCTCCTCCCCGGCGAGCGCCTCCGGCGCTTCGATCTCGATCTCGAATGTCGAACCCGCGCCGGGCGCGCTCGTCAGCGTCAGCCTGCCGCCAAGGAGGCCGACGAGCCGGCGGACGATCGGCAGGCCGAGCCCCGTGCCGCCGAACCGGCGCGTGATCGTCCCGTCCCCCTGTTCGAACTCGTCGAAGACCCGCGCCTGCTGTTCCTCGCTCATGCCGATGCCGGTGTCTCGCACCCGGATGCGCAGCGGATCGCCCGGCGCCGCAGAGACGGAGAGCTCGATCTCTCCGGTTTCGGTGAACTTCACGGCGTTGCCGACAAGGTTGTGCAGGATCTGCGTCAGCCGCTGCGGGTCGCCAAGCCGCATCAGCGTCGCGCCCGGGCCGCGGAGGACGCGAAGCGCGACGTTCTTCTTCCGCGCCTCGTAGGCGTGAAGCGCCTCGATCCGGTCGCAGAGCGCGGCGGGGGAGAAGGGGATGGCCTCCATCCGGAGCTTGCCCGCCTCGATCCGGGCGAGGTCGAGAATGTCGTTGATGACGGTCAGCAGCGCCTCGCCGCTCTCGCGGATCGTCGAGAGCATCTTGAGCTGCTGCGGCTGGAGCGCCGTCGTCGCCAGCAATTCCGCCATGCCGAGCACGCCATTGAGCGGCGTCCTGATTTCGTGGCTCATGTTGGCGAGGAATTCGGATTTGGCGCGGCTTCCGGCCTCGGCCCGCTCGCGCGCCGCGACAAGCGCGGTCACGTCCGAGCCGACGCCGCGATAGCCGGCGAAATTTCCCTCCCGGTCGAAGATCGGCGCGCCGGAGATCCTGAGCCACAACTCGCGGCCGTCCAGCGCCGGGCGGCGGAACACGAAGTCATTGAAGGGTTCGCGCGCGTCGAGGCGTCCCTTCAGCCATTCCCAATCTCGCCCGGGTTCGGCCACCCGGTCCGTTCCGAGGCCGTCCTCGCGGCGGTGGCCGATCAACTGCGCGGTTCCGCCGACGGCCCGCTCGTAACCTTGCGAAAGATACACGAAGCGAAGCTCCGCATCCTGCTCCCAGAACCAGTCCCGGCTCACCTCGGCGATGTCGGAGAAGCGCCTCTCGGCGTCGTCCCGTTCGGTCAGCGCGCGGCTCAGTTCGTCCCGCGCTTCGCGAAGCGCCTGCTCGCGCGCCTTCTGCTCGCTGATGTCGATATGGATGCCGGACATCGCCTCCGGCGATCCTCCCGGCGCGCGCCGGACGACCCGGCCGGAGGACAGGATCCAGACCCAGCCGCCCTCGGCGTGCCGCATCCGGAACGTATGCTCGAAATGATCCGTCTCGCCTGAAAACACGCCCTTGAGGCGACGCTTCGTCTCCCGCATGTCGTCGGGGTGGCAGAGCTCCTCCCAGACATTGACAGTGACGGGATGAATCTCCTCCAGCCGCCGGCCCAGCATCTCGGCCCAGCGTTCGTTGACGATGTTGGCCCCGGTCTCGATGTCCCATTCCCATGTGCCGACGCGGGCGCCGTCGATCACATGCTGGAGCCGCCGTTCCGCCTCCTTCTGCTGCGTGATGTCGATGCGGAGGCCGACATGGCCGCCTTCGGGCGTCCGGCGCTCGATGACGCGAAGGCAGCGGCCATCCGCCAGGTCCTGCTCGAAATCGGCGCGTCTGTTGCGGTGCTCCGCCATGCGCCAGGCGAGGAACTCCTCTTCGCGCCCGCGCCCGGCCTCGTATTCTCCATTGACGAGGCCGGCGCGGATGATGTCTTCGAACCGCGCGCCAAGGACCATCGCATGCGCCGACCTCGGGTAGTAGTCGCGGTAGCGGCGGTTGCAGAGAACCAGACGGTCCTCCGCGTCGTAGTAGGAGAACCCGTCCGGCAGCGCGTCGATCGCGGCTTCGAGCCGGGCGCGCATGGTTTCCGCCTCCTCGGAGCGGGCGCGAAGCTCGGCCTGGTAGGCCACATGCTCCGAAAGGTCCTCGACAAAACTCCAGACAAGGACGCGGCCTTTCGCATCCGCCGCAACGACCCCGCGGACGACCGCAGGGAAGGAGCCCCCGGCCCCGTTGCGCAGCACGAGCCGAGCGGGCCCGTATTGCCCGGTCTCCACCATCTCGCGGTAGAGTGAGCCGGGGCTCGCCTCGCCGCCCTCCGCCACGAGGTCGGACAGGCGGCGCGCGCCCAGGGTTTCGAGATCGAGCCCGGAGGCGGTGAGATAGGCTGCGTTCGCGTCCAGCACCACTCCGGAATGGAGTTCGGAGAGGACCATGCCGACCGGGGCCTCGGCGAAGACGGCGTCTAGCAGCGCCTCGCGAGCCCGAAGCGCCGATTCCGCCTCGACTTGCGACGTCGCGTCCCGCACGGCGATGAGCAGCCCGCCATCGGCCTTTCGCGCAGCGCGGAACTCGCGCCAGAACGGGCGCGTTTCAGGCCCGACCCTGTAGCGATGCACGCGGGAACGGCCCTCCGTCTTCGCCTCCGCCATCGCGGCGCGTACGAAGGTCGCGGCCTCTGGCGGCAGCCCTTCTTCCGGCGTCTTCCCGATGAGCTGCGACGGCGGAATCGCAAGCCAATCGAGGTCGGAGCCGTGCCAGTCCACATAGCGGCCGTCTGCGTCGGTCTCCATCACGAGATCGGGCAGCGCCTCAAGCACGGCCGCCATCCTCTCCTTCCCCTCTCGCAGCGCCAGCGCGTCGCGCCGTCGGACCAGCAGCGCCGAGATCGCGGCCGAGAGGGACTCGAGCAGGAAGACGTCGTCGTCGAGCAGAGGCCTCGCGGCGCGCACCGCATCGTAGCCGATCAGGCCGACGAGACGCCCGGCCTTCATCATGGGAACCGCGAGAATGGAGCGGATGTCCTGCTCCATAAGGATATCGCGTTCCGGCCTCTCGGCCGGAAGGCGAGGCACATCCTCGATATAGACCGGCTCTCCCCGATCGAGGGCCGCGCGCCAGTGCGCGATCATCGCGATGGGCAGGCCCTGCAGCCGCGCCTTCATGGGCTCTATTCCCTGGGCGGCCCATTCATGGGTGTTGTCCATCGCCACGTCGTCGCGGAACCGGAACACATAAGTCCGGTCGAACCCCGCGGCGCCGCCGACCTCGGCGAGCGCGGCCTCGATTTCCTCATCCGCCTGTTCCGGCGCGGCCTGCGCGAGTCGGGTCAGAACCCGGATCAGGGCCCGATCGAAGGCCGGGGGCGAGCCGCCCGCCCTTGCGGCGAGAGCGTCAGGCCGGGCGGTCTCCCTGATATCGCCTGCTGGTCGCATCAATCCGCCGGTTCGCCCCGTTCAATGCCGCCGCGGCGCCAAGGCCGCGGATCGGTAGAATGCTGCGCATATCAGCCGCAGCATAACCGATGATGAACGTCGGGCCTATCGCCGCGACGACGGGCGGGATCAGGCCTGCTCGATCCGCGCCCGAAGCGCCTGCTGCTCGGCCGCGCCGAGCGGGAAGCGCCACATCATCGCGACGGCGACGAGCTTCAGCGCCACCGGCGCCAGCGCATAGAGGCCGGCGAGCGCGAGCAGCGCCCCGGGCGGATTCTTCGCCCCCGCCTGAAAGCCCGCAACGTCGAGCGCGATGAGCGCGAAGCCGCCGGAAAGCGCGAGCGCGGCCTTCGTCGCCACCGACCAGAGGGCGAAGAAGAGGCCCGTCCGCTGCTCCCCCGTCTCCGCCGTGTCCGAGTCCACCACATCCGCCTGGATCGAGGCGGGGAGCGCGAGATCGGCGCCGAGCGCGAAGCCGGTGGCGACGCAGATCGCCGCGAAGAGCGCCACGTCCCCCTCCCCGAGCCAGAAGGCGGGGGCGAAGGCGGCGGAGCACCAGATCATCGCGAGACCCCACGCGCGGTGTTTCGAGAGGCGCCGAGCCGCCCAGGCCCAGAAGGGCAGGCCCGCGATGGCGCAGAGGAAATAGACGAGGAGGAGCCAGCCCGCCTCAGGCGCGCCGAGATAGTCGCCGATGAAGAAGAGGAAGAGCCCCGCCGGCAGGGCGTTGGCGAGCCCGTTGACGAAATAGGCGAGGAGCAGCCGGCGGAAGAGCGCGCTCCCCGCCACGGCGCGGAGCCCGGCCCTGAGCGCCATGCGGTTCTTCGTGTAGTCCGCCGGCTCCGGCGCCATCAGCGCCGCGGCGAGCGCGGCGAGCGGCATCAATGCGGCGACGAAGAGCGCGACGGCCCGCATCCCCTCCGCCGCCCCTTCGGAGACGTTGTAGAGGATGACGGCGATCACGGTGCCGACGAGCGTCGCCCCCTCCCGCCATGCCGTGATCGTCGCCCGCTCCGCATAATCGCCGGAAATCTCGGCGCCCCATGCGAACCAGGGCGTCAGCGCCACGGTCCAGGAGAGGGTGAGGAGCGAGAGCCAGAGCGCGACATGCCCGATCCCCGCGCCCTCCGGCGGGACCATCAGCATCCAGCAGGAGATCGCGACGAGCGGCGCGGAAAGAAGGAGCCACGGCTTCCGCCGCCCGAACCGGCGCGCGATGAAGCCCGGCGTCCGGTCCGACAGCCAGCCCATCAGCGGGTCGGTGATCGCGTCCATCAGCCGGATCGCGATGAAGAGCGCGCCGAGCGCGGCGAGGCTGACGCCCATCTCCGCATAGAACGGCGCGACATAGACGTAGACCGGGAAATAGAGCGCCGCGAGCGGCAGCGCCGGCGCCGCATAGCCGGCGTTGCGGCGGAGGCTCACCGCCAGATCCGGTTGAAGTACTCGGCGATGATCCCGGCGGTCATCGAGCCGAGGATGAGCGCCGCAAGGGTCCTGCGGGATGCGATGGCGGATTCAAGCACGGTCAACCCCGTCGTGATGATATGCGCCACCACGTCGATCGGCGCGTCGAACTGCACGCCGAAATGCGTGATCCACGCGCTTCTTATTCCGTAGATAAGCGCGAAGAAGACGATGGCGACCACGGCCGCGCCGATTCCGTACATCCCGGAGGCGAGGAAGTCCCGCCCGAGTCCGCCGCCGAGCTGGCTCCAGCCCGCGGCGAAGCCAATGATCGCGGCGGCGACGATGGGCGCCGGCCAGTCCTCCCGGAAGAAGCGGGCGTCGTCGAGATAGGTGACCATCGCGCCGATCATCGCCAGCATCATCAGGAAGGCGGCGGCGAGGCGCCCGCCGGTGAGCATTTCGGCCCCCTTTCAGGCGGGGCGGCGGATCGCCACCTGCGTCACGTCGGTCGTGCCCGCCATGAAGGTTCCGGCGCAGCTCGCGAGGTAATAGTTCCACATCCGGTGGAACCGCTCGTCGAAGCCGAGCGCGCGAATATCTTCCCACCGCTCGTTGAAGACGCCGCGCCATTGCCGCAGCGTCTCGGAATAGCTCTGCCCGAATTCGATAGAGTGCCGGAATTCGAGCCCCGCCCGCCCGATCTGGCGGCGAAGCTCGGTGGGGGAGGGCAGCATGCCGCCGGGGAAGATGTATTTCTGGATGAAGTCCACGCCCTTGCGATAGGCGGGGAAGAGGTCGTCCGCGATGGTGATGATCTGGAGCGAGGCGGCGGAGCCCGGCTTCAGCCGCTCGCGCACCGTGTCGAAATAGCCGGGCCAGAACTGCTCGCCCACCGCCTCGAACATCTCGATGGAGGCGATGCCGTCATAGCGGCCCCGCTCGTCCCGATAGTCGCGCATCACGATCTCGACCTTCTCGTTCAGCCCCTCGCGCTGCATCCGGGCGCGGGCGAAATCGTGCTGCTCCTTGGAGATGGTGATGCCGGTGACGCGGGCGCCGCGCGCCTTCGCCGCGTGCTCCGCGAAGCCGCCCCAGCCGCAGCCGATCTCGAGCACATGGTCGCCCTCCCGGGCGCCGATCAGGTTCAGGATCGAATCGTACTTGTTCGCCTGCGCCGCCGAGAGCGGCTCGCCCTCCTTCCGGAAGAGCGCGGAGGAATAGGTCATCGTCTCGTCGAGCCAGGCCGAATAGAAGTCGTTCCCGAGGTCGTAGTGATGGGAGATGTTCTTCGCCGATCCGGCCTTCGTGTTGCGGTTCATCCAGTGCCGGAGCCGCTCGTAAGAGCGGAGCAGAAACATGCCAGGGAAGCCGCGGCCCACGCTGTCATTGTTGAGGAGCACGACGTCCATCAGCCCCTGCAGGTCCGGCGTGTCCCACCAGCCGTCCATGTAGCTCTCGGCGAAGCCGAGATCGCCCTCGCGGATCAGCCGCCCGAAGAAGTCCGGGTTGCGGACCACGATCTCTCCGTGCGGCCCCGGCTCCGTCCCCTTCGCCTCGAACCGCCGCCCGTCCGGGAGGGCGAAGGCCATCGAGCCGATCTTGATGCCCTTGATGACGCCGTAGGCCGCCTGGAAGTAGCGCGGCGTCGGCCCTTTCACGTTCTTTTCCATAGCCATCGCCGAAACCGGCGCTCCCCGCTGTCGTTCCGACTTGTTAAGCAAATTTTGTGGTCGTCCGGCCCCGGAAATCAAGTCTCCGTGCGCGCCTCGCGACCCTCGACGCCGCGGAAGGCGGCGTCGGCGCCCGGATAGCGGGTGAATCGCGCGCCCTTCAACCACAGCTTGAGCGCCTGCCAGTGGATCGCCGCGATCACCTTGAAGGCGGCGAGCGGATGGGTGAACGCGAGGCGGAGCAACGCCCCGTCCGTCAGCGCCCGCGCCCGCCCCGTCTGCGTCGCGATCAGCCAGTCGCCCTCCGCGTCATGCTGGCGGATGCGGATCGCCAGCCGCTCGTCCGGCGGGCGGATGGTGAAGCGATAGGTCTGGTCCATGCCGATGAAGGGGGAGACGAACATCGCCTTCCCCTGCTCGTGCCGCACCGCCCCGTCCGCACCCGGTTCGGCGGAAAGGACGTAAGGAATCTGGTCCCCGAACGTGTTCTTCACCTCGTAGATCACGCTTTCGAGCCGGCCGGCCGGATCCTCGCAGAAGAAGACGGAGAGCGGGTTGAAGGCGTAGCCGAGGAGCCGCGGCATCGAGAGGAGCCGGATCCGCGCGGGCGCGGGGCGCCCGGCCTCCCGCAGCAGCCGCTCCGCCCAGGGGCGGAGCGCGGAGCCGTCCCGCGGGCCGTGGTCCTTCCGGTGAAAGGAGAAGAGGCCGAACCGGTCCACCTTCATCAGCCGGCTTTCCGCGCTCTCCAGCGCGTCGATGTCGAGCAGGGCGGTGAAGACGCGGTAGCGGAACTGGTGCCGGAAGGGGCGGAGACGCATGTGCATCACCTCCCCGACATAGAGGCGGTGCATGTCCTCCGCCCGTGCGCCCGTCATTCCGCCGCCAGGTCGTAATCGCGGGCGAGCGGCGGGCCGAGATCGCGCGCCCAGGCCGGGCGGGCCTGAAGCGCCTCCGCCACGCGGAGGCCGGATGTCAGCGCGTCCTCGTGGAAGCCCCAACCGAGCCAGGCGCCGGCGTACCAGTATCCGCCCTGGCCCTGGATCTCGTCCATCCGCGCCTGCGCCGCGAAGGCCGCCTCGTCATAGAGCGGGTGGGCGTAGTCGAAGACGGCGTGCGTCTTGTCCGGCGCCGGAAGGCGGCGGGCGTTGAGCGTGACGAAGAGATCGTTCCGCGCCGGCAGCGATTGCAGCCGGTTCATCCAGTAGGAAAGCGTCACGGGCTCGCCCGCCGCGCCGCGCTCCGCGCCCTCGAACATCATCGTCCAGGAGGACCAGACCTTGCGCCGCTTAGGCATCAGCGCCGGGTCGGAATGCAGGATGGCCCGGTTCGACGTGGTGCGGAAGGCGCCGAGCAGCGCCCGCTCCCGAAGGTCGAGATCGGCGATGATCCCGAACGTGTCCGGCGCATGGCCGGCGAAGACGACCTGATCGAAGAGCCCTTCCGAGCCATCGGAGAAGCGGAGCCTGACCTGCCCCTCGGCCCGTTCCGAGGAGACGACGCCGACGCCGTTCCGCGCCCGGTTCGAGAGACGGCGGACGATTTCCTCGACATAGACGCGGCTGCCGCCCTCCACCGTCCGCCACTGCATCGCCGCGGCGAGGCCGGTGAAGAGGTCATGATTGGCGAAGAAGCTCACGAAATTTGCGGCGGGGAAGGAGAGCATCCGCTCCGTAGGCGTGGACCAGATCGCCCCGCCCATCGGCAGGATGAACCGCTCCCGGAACCAGGAGCCGAAGCGCCGCTCGGCCAGCCACTCGCCCAGCGTGAGGCCGGAAAGCGCTCCCGAATCAAGGTCCTTCGGCGCGTGCCTCACGAACTTCATCACATCGCGGAAGCCGAGGATGAAGCGCGGGTTCAGCGCGTTCCGCCGCTGCGCGAAGATCTTGTCGATGTTGTCGCAGGCATATTCGAACCGCCCGCCGCCCATCGAGAAGCCGAAGGACATGTCGGAAGGCTTCGTCGGCGTCCCGAGATGATCGAACAGCGCGCAGAGATTGGGATAGTTCCGCTCGTTGAAGACGATGAAGCCGGTGTCCACCGCCACATTCTCGTCCCCGAAGGCGACGTCCACCGTATTGGCGTGGCCGCCGAAACGCTCCGCCTTCTCGAAGAGCAGGACCTCGTGACGGTCCGAAAGGGCCAGCGCCGCGCCGAGACCTGCGGCGCCTGAACCCACGACTGCGATTTTCAAGAACTGCTCTCCCTCACCCTTCGGCCGCTCCGGCGGCGACCGGCGCATCAGCCTTGTCGCGCATCTCGCTCCAGGCTTCCAGTGCGCGTTTCCGCCCAGCCGCCAGATCGACCAGCGGTTTCGCGCGGGCCGGCGCCGCGCCCCATGATTTCGGGCGCATCGCCCGGAAGGTTTCAGCGCCGTCGCCCTTCAGCCAGAAATCGCGGTAGGCGCCCCGCGGGTCGAACTTCTCCGCCTGCGTCTCCGGGTTGAAGATGCGGAAGAAGGGCGCGGCGTCCGGCCCGGAGCCCGCCACCCATTGCCAGCCCATGGCGTTGTTCGCCGGGTCCCAGTCGATCAGCGTCTCGCGGAAATGCGCCTCGCCGACGCGCCAGTGCGTCAGGAGATGCTTGGTGAGGTAGGAGGCGACGAGCATCCGCGCCCGGTTGTGCATCCGGCCCGTCGCCCAGAGCTGGCGCATCGCGGCGTCGACCACGGCGCAGCCCGTCTCCCCGCGCCGCCAGCGCTCGGCGTCCTCGTTGTCGTCCCGCCAGGGGAAGGCCGCCCAGTCCCGCCGCCAGCTTTCCCGCTCCATCGCGGGATCGTGGAAGAGGAGCATGTGCGCGAAATCGCGCCAGACGAGCTGGCGTCGCGCCGCTTCGACGCCCCGCGCGCCCTCCGCCCGGTCCATCGCCGCCCAGACCTGCCTCGGCGAAATCTCCCCGAGCGCGAGGAAGGCGGAAAGGTTCGTCCCGGCGTCCGGCATGTCCAGCCGGTCCCGGTTCCGGTCGTATCCCTTCGCCGGGCCTTCGAGCCAGGCGTCGAGCCGCGCGAAGGCCGCCGCCTCCCCCGCCTCGAAAGCGGCGGCGAGATGCGGCGCCGCCGGCCCCATCGGCGCGGCGAGCGTCCAGTCCTCCAGCCGGTCGGAGGCGGGCGAGGGCGCGCCCGTCAGCTTCGGGCGGGGCAGGGGGCGCGGAACCTCCCGCGCCATCAGCGCCCGCCAGAACGGCGTGAAGACGCGATAGGGCTCATTCGCCCCGGTCTTGACCGCCCAGGGGTCGAGCAGGGTGAAGCCGTCATGGCTCTCCGCCTTCAGGCCCTTCTCCTTCAGCGCGGCCTTGACCTCGCGGTCGCGCTCCAGCGAGGGGCCGTCCGTCAGCCGCGTCCACCGCACCGTGCGCGCGCCCGTCTCCTCCGCAAGCGCGAGAAGCGTCGGCAGCGCCTCGCCCCGGCGGAGGACAAGCGGAGCCCCGGCGCCGTCAAGCTCGCGCCCGAGCGCACGGAGCGACGCTTCGAGCCGCAGCCGCGCCGCCGCGCCGAGCTGCGCGTCGATCACGGGGTCGAGGATGAAGACCGGAACGACCGGCCCCTCCGCAGCGGCGGCGGAGAGGGCGGCGTTGTCGGCGATCCGAAGATCGCGGCGAAACCAGACAAGGGTCGGCGTGGACGTCACAAAAGGCTCCCGCGGCGGCCTTCACTCCGCGGGACCGGGCGGAAGACCTACTCGTTGGCCTTCACATAGATCACCTGCGCCGCTTCTCCAGCCGCGTCCTCGGTATGGCCGGGGCGGGAGCGGGTGGAGGAGGGCGGCGTCAGCTCGACCTTCTTCATCCGGCAGATCTCGAACGGAGCGCCCGCGCTGTCGAAGACGATCATGCAGCCGGAGAGCGCGGCGGTGTCGATCTCCACCTCCATGCCCTTCTCGTCATGAACCTTCAGCATGTCGGCATGGGCGCCCGTCGCGGCGAAGAGCGCGGCGGCGGCGATGGCGGCTATGCGCTTCATGGAGACCTCCCCTTGGCCCTGAACGTTTCGGCGATGTTAACACGGGCGGCGCGGAACGCCAGATTCGATGCGCCCCGCTTGCCGCCTTTCCGGGGAGGGACTATGCCCTTCCGCACACAGGAAACGCCAAGAGAGGGACAAAGATGAAACTCCTCAGATTCGGGCCCAAGGGCCATGAGAAGCCGGGCGCGCTGGATGCGGGCGGGACGATCCGCGACCTTTCCGGCGTCGCGGCCGATTTCGCGGGTGAAGGCGTCTCCATCGCCGCGATCGAGAAGCTGAAGGGGATCGACCTCTCCACGCTGCCGGCCGTTCCCGCCGGAACGCGGATCGGCTCCTGCGTCGCCTCCGTGCCGAACTTCTTCTGCGTCGGCCTCAACTACGCCCGCCACGCGGCGGAGACGGGCGCGACGCCGCCGACCGAGCCGATCCTCTTCGCCAAGGCGACCTCCGCGCTCTCCGGCCCGTTCGATGACGTGATCATCCCCAAGGGCTCCACGAAGCCGGACTGGGAGGCGGAACTCGGCATCGTCATCGGCGCGACCGCCGAGCATGTGTCTGAGGCGGACGCGCTCTCCGTCGTCTCCGGGTATTGCGTCATCAACGACGTCTCCGAGCGTCACTGGCAGGCGGAGCGCGGCGGCACCTGGATGAAGGGCAAGTCCGCCCCGACCTTCGGGCCGACCGGGCCCTGGATCGTGACGAAGGACGAAATCCCCGACCCGCAGGCGCTCGACATCTGGCTCGAGCTTTCGGGCGAGAAGGTGCAGAACTCCAACACCTCCGACATGATCTTCTCGGTGAAGGAGATCGTCTCCTACATGTCGTCCCTGATGACGCTCCAGCCGGGAGACATCATCGCGACCGGCACGCCCGAAGGCGTCGGCCTCGGCATGAAGCCGCCCCGCTGGCTGAAGCCGGGCGACGTGATGAAGGTCGGCGTCTCGGGCCTCGGCGTGCAGGAGCAGAAGGTCGTCGCATATCCGGGCTGAAGCCCGGCCTTCAGGCGAGGAGGCGACCCTCCTCGCCTGAACCGGCGGCGGGTTCGGTCTTGATGACCGCGACGCCCGGGCCGGGGACGGACGGGCTGAAGCGCGCCGTCTGGCGGAACGCCGCGCCGATCCGGGCGATCTTCAATCGCGCCTTCGCGGCGGCGGGGCTTCCCTGTTTCAGCCCGCACCGGGTGCGGAATACCCTTGTCGACTACGCCTGCAAGCAATGCCGGAGCCCGGAAGAACTCAAGGCTTTCATCCAGAATCTCGGGCACGCCAATGTCGCCACCACGCTCATGAGCTATGGGCGGAGCCCGCTCACGCGACAAATGGAGCTGATCCGAAATGCGGGGAAGACGGAGGATCGGGACGGGGAGTTGCGGCTCCTGATGAAGGAGATCTCCCGGAAGCTTGGGTAAGAAGGCTCCGCGCCCGATCCGCGCTTTCGCTGGCTGCAACGCCCCGTTAAGTCTCGGATGCTGGTGAGAACGGGAAGGCGGCTGATGTCCCTGTCAACGGCGCGGGAGAACGGGCCGCTCGTTGCAGCCTCTGTAAACCATGCTGAGTATCCGCGGAGAGGGCGATTGGACTCAGGCTTGGGCGTCACCGGGTAGTTCGAGCTTCGAAGCGTTTGACCGCGTCCCCGGCTTGGTGCCTCGAGCACGCAAAGCCTCCCGACGACTCGCAGTCGTCAAGCCCAACTCGTGCAGAGCCGCATAGAAGGCCGGGACGACGAAGAGGACCAAGAGCGTCGTCGAGGTCAGCCCTCCGGTGATCGACGCCACGAGTGGAATGAGGACCTGCGCCTGCAGGCTCGTCTCGGCCAGCAAGGGCAAGAGGCCGGCGACCGTCGTCACCGAGGTCAGCAGGATTGCGCGGAAGCGCGCTTCCGACGCTGCAGGGGCGCAAAGCTCGATCTCTTCCGCTCCGTCTTCGAGCCGTTGCTTGATGACATGGACGAGCAGGATGGAATCGTTCACGACGATGCCCGCCAGCGAGGCGACGCCCAGCATGCTTGGCAGGGACATGTCGATCCCGAGCGCAAGATGCGCCGCGACCGCGCCGATCAGCGCGAACGGTATGATCACCATCACCACGACCGGCTCGGCATAGCTGCGAAGCTGAAAAGACAGCATCAGGTAGACGAGCAGGAGGCCGATCCCCAGCCCCACAGCCATCGACGCCTGGGTTTCGGCCGCGGCGGCGTTCTGGCCTTCGGTCCCCGCCTCGAGGCCCGGATGGCGAGCCATCAGGCCGGGCAGGAACCGCTCCGTCGTCTCGCGCACGATCTCGTCGGCATTGCCGAGCGCAGGGTTCACATCGCCGGTGACGGTCACCGTCGGGCGCCCGTCGATGCGCCGGATCGCGGCATAGCCGCGTCCTTCCTCGATCAGTGCGACCGCTGAAAGCGGAACGCGGGCGCCGGCCGGGCTCAGGAGCGCGAAGTCCTCAAGATCGGCGGGCGAGTCGCGATCCTCTTCGGCAAGCCGCACGTCGATCTCCCAGGTTTCGGAGCCGGCCTGGATTTCATCCGCCGAGACGCCCTGGAACGCCGCGCGGACCTGATCGGCCACCGCCCGCGCGTCAAGTCCGAGCCCGCCGGCGCCATCGCGCAGCGTCAACCGCATCTCCGGCCGGCCCGGGGCCAGATCGTCCGCGACATTGTAGGCGCCTGCGTAACGCGACAGCCAGTCCTGCAACTCCGCCGAAGCCGAAGCGAGGACGCCCAGATCATCATGGGCGAGGCGCAGTTCGATCGCCCGGCCCGCCGGGCCGAGGGCGGGTTCCGTCAGGTTCAGCCGGCGCATCGCCGGGGTCGGCGGCGCCTCTCGCCGCCATGACGCCAGGATTGTGTCGAGATCGACGCCGCGCGTCTCGGCCGCCAGCAGGTCCGCCGTCACCGTGGCGAGATGGGCGCCGGAGCCGCCAGCGTCCTCGTTCTCGCTGTAGGTGACGACCACGTAGCGAACCAGCGGCGCGCCATCCGGATTGCGCGGCGATAGCTCGGCGTTCACGCGGCTCAACCCGGCGAGGACATGCGCCACGGCGGCCTCCGTGTCTTCAAGGGCCGCGCCTGCGGGCAGCTCGATCCGCGCCTCGACCTGATCGCCGTCGATCTCGGGGAAGGCCTGGAACTTGAGCGCGCCGCCGGCGATCGCGGAGATCGACGCAAGAAAGGCGAGCGCCGCGACCCCGAGCGTCAGCCAGCGCCAGGCGACGGCCTTCCGCGCGAGCGGCCCCACGACCCGCCGCCGGACGGCGTCGAGCCATCGGTCCGCGCGGCGCGGCTGCGAGGGCGCCGCCTCTCCGCCATGGGAGAGATGCGCCGGAAGGATCAGAAAGGCCTCGAAGAGAGAGACGACCAGCACCAGCAGCATCACCACCGGGATCACGCGCATGAGCTCGCCGAGATTGCCCTGCAGGAACGCCAGCGAGCCGAAGATGGCGGCCGTCGTGATGAAGGAGGCGAAGACGCCCGGCGCGACCTCGGCCGCCCCCTCGATCGCAGCCTCCAGCGGCCGCAGGCCGGCGGCGCGCTTCGTCTCGATGTTCTCCGCAATCACGATGGCGTCGTCCATCAGGATGCCGATGACGATCAGGAGCCCGACCAGCGTCAGCATGTTGATGGAATAGCCCAGCAGAGTCATCGCTGCGATCGCGCCGAGGAAGGAGACCGGAAGGCCCATTCCGATCCAGAACGCCTGGCGGAGGCCGAAGAAGAGCCAGATGGCGAGAAAGACGAGCACGAGGCCCTGGACCCCGTTCTTGGCCACCATGTTCAGCCGGTCCTGCAGCACGTCGGACGCGTCGCCTGTCACGGCGATCGCGACCCCGGGCGGCAGGCGCGGGCGTTCGTCATCGAGGAATGCGTTCAGCGCCTCCATCACGCGGAGCGTGTCGTCTGACGGGGTTTTCGTGATGCTGAGAACCGCGGCGGGGCGGTCGTCCAGTTCGGTCCGCACCTCGCGCTTGTCGAAGGTTTCGAAGATATGGGCGACGTCGCCAAGGCGGATCTCGGCTCCGCTCCGGCTCGAAGCGATCACGACGTCCTGGAAGGCGTCCAGCGCGCGGCGCTCGTCTGTGAAGCGCAAGAGGGTCGAGCCCTCTTCCGAAACGAGCTCGCCGAGGGGCAGATCGACATTCTGGCGCCCCACCATGCGCGCGATCTCCTCAAGGCTCAGGCCGAGCTGACGCGCCGCCACATCGGTGATCTCGATGCGGATCTGGGGCTCGGAGAACCCCGTGACCTCCACCCGCGGGATGCCGCCCCAGCGCAGCATCCTGACCCTGATGTCTTCCGCCAGCGCCTTCAGTTCGGTCACAGAATGCCCGCCTTCGGCGGTGATCGCGAGCGCGGCCACGGGGTCGACACGGCCGAGCTGGCGGATGACCGGGTCCTCGGCGTCGTCGGGCAGATCGTCGATCGCATTGATCTCGACTTCTACATCGGCGGTGAAGCGGCCGAAATCACGCCCCTGAAGCATCGCGGCGACGATGACGGCGCGGTTCTCCAGCGCCTCGCAGCGGATTTCGTCGACGGCCTCGACGGCGTCGAGCGCGTCTTCCACCGGCGCGCAGATTGCGCGGGACACGTCTTCCGGCGATGCGCCGGGATAGGCGATGGTGATCTGGACGTCGCGGGGCGCGATGCGGGGGAAGGTTTCGCGCAGCAGACCGGGCGCCGAGACGAGTCCGACAAGAATCAGAAGCGCCATCAGCAGGTTGGCGGCGGTCGGGTGGCTTGCGAAATAGCGGATCATCGGCCGGCGCCCGCGGCTTCGTCCAGTCGCGCCTCGGCCCTCCCGTCCCGTTCCGGCGCGAGGAGCATGCCCTCGACGGCGGGCGACGGCTCGCTAACGATGATCCGCGCATCCGCAGGCAGCGAACCGGGGGGCAGAACCGCGACGCCGTCCGCGGTGAAGACGGGCGTCAGCGAAACATAGGCGAGGCGGTCATCGGGCCCGGCCAGCATGACCCGCCCGTCCCTGATCGCCCGGCGCGGCGCGAGGATCGCGCTTTCGAGCGTCGGGCCCGAGAGCGTGACCTTCACGAACATGCCCTTGATGAGCGGCGGGCGCTCACCCGGCCTCGCAGAGCCGTAAGGATCGGCGACCCGCACGATCACGCCGATCGAGCGGGTCTCGGGATCGACGACATCCGATATCCGGGCGACCTCGGCGGGCCAGACGGCGTCAGCGCCCTCGACGTTCAGGCTGACCCGGGCGCGGATCAGATTGCTGATGTCGGCGGGCGCGCCCCCCCCGGATTCGGCGAAGGCCAGACGCCCCAGCGCCGCCATCAGCCGCGGCGGCATCTGCACGTCGATCTCGGCAGCCGCGACGCCGTCGATGCTTCCCATTGGCGAGCCGACGCCGACGAACTGGCTGAATTCGACATCGGCGGCGGCGACGCGGCCGTCGAAGGGCGCCGTCACCACTGTTCGGGCGAGGTCCAGCTCCGCGGCCAGCTTCGATGTGAGGGCGACCGCGACGGCCTGCTCCGCCGCATCGAGTTGCGCGGGCAGCACGTCGAGCGCGCCCGACTGGCTTTGCACCTTGAGCCGCTGTGCGAGGACTTCGCGCTCCTTGGTCTCGACCAGGGCCCTGGACGTGGCTCCGGTCTCGCTCAGGGCCGTGACCCGTGCGAGATCGCGCTCGGCGAGGACGAGCGCCGCCCGCTCGATCGCCAGCGACGCGGCGGTCGTCGCCTCCGAGAGAAGGATTTCCTCCACCCTCGCCTCGGCGCTGCGGATATCCGCCTCCGCCCGCGCCACGGCGAGTTCGTAGTCGTCGCGGGCGATCTCGACCAGCACCTCGCCCTCGCGCACCACGCCTCCGCGCACGAAGTCCGGATGGACATGCGCGATGCGGCCCGAAACCTGCGCCACGGCGGTCCAGACCCGCGCGGGCGCGACCTCGCCGAAGCCTGAAACTTCAGGCGTGAAGGCGCGCGGCGCGGCGGCCACATAGGCGACCGGCGCCCGGCGCTCGGTCGCCGCCACGGTGGCGGGCGGCGGGCGGTTGGCGGTCGACCACCACAGGAGCGCGACGCCAAGCAGAACGGGCGGAACGAACGCCAGACGGCGAATGGTCTTCATCTCGGGCTCCCCGGCGGCCTCTTGCTCCTCGCCAAGGCCAGAGCAATCATGGTCAGGTTGAACGTCATATGGAAATCGGCGCCGGCGGGACGGCCGGCGCCGCGGAGCGTTCACTGGTCGGCGCGCGCGGCGATATCCTCTCGGGTGACCAGCCCGTTCTTGTCGGAGTCGAGCCGTTCGAAGGCGGTCGCGTAGCGGCCCGTGCGCTGGATCCGGCTCGCATTGCCCAGCCTGTCTTCGGCGTTGAGATCGATGAACCGGGTGAATTCGTCGATGGTCAGGGCGCCGTCGGCGTTGGCGTCGGCCTCGGCGAAGTTCGCGGCGACGGCGTCGCGACTCGTCTGGGCGGCGGCGGCGGAGACGGCGCCTGCGAGCGCGAGGCCGAGCGCGGCTTTCTTCAGCAGCGTGAACATGGACATCTCCCTGAAGCCTCTCACCGGGTCACCGAGCTGTTCCGGTTCACCGTGCGTCCGGCGGGGCCGGTCGTCTTCCGCGAACCAGAGCAGGCGCCGTCGGCGCAGCCCACGGCTCCGCTGCGGGTCGCCGTGCGACCGGCGGCGCCGGTCCCAGTCGCCTCGCGGGTGCATGAACGGTCGGCGCAGGAGCCTGTGGCAGAAAGCGAGTTTTCTCCGCGCGGGCCGCTGAAGACCGATTTCCGCTCCCAGGCTTCGGCCTCCGCCGCCGATGCGAGGGAGACAAAGGCGGCGAGCGCCGAGATGATGAATGCATTGCGCATGATTTTCTCCTGTTGCGTTTCGGGCGGGCCCTTGCCTTCGCTCCGCCCGCGTCCGGAACCGAAATAGACGGCGGTTGTGACGACCGCTTCCCGGGCGCGAAACGATGTGTCAGCGCCTTGTAACGACATGTAACCGGCCGGCCTTCGTGCTTGCCCGCGTGGTTGGGCTGAATGATGCTGAGCCGATGAGGGAGCCGCGCCAAACCATCCTGATCGTCGACGACGACCCGGATATCCGCCGTCTCACGGCGGAGTTTCTGGCCCGGGAAGGGTTCACGCTTGCGACCGCGGCGAACGCTGTCGAGATGGATGCGAAGCTCGCGCGCCTTCGGCCCGACCTCATCGTGCTGGACCTGATGCTGCCGGGGGAGGACGGATTGTCGATCTGCCGGCGCCTGCGCGCGGGCGGGGCTCCGGCGATCCTGATGCTGACCGCGAAGAGCGAGGAGATCGACCGTGTGATCGGGCTCGAGATGGGCGCCGACGACTATCTCGCCAAGCCGTTCGGCACGCGGGAGCTTCTGGCCCGCATCCGCGCCATCCTGCGCCGGGTCGCGGGGCCCGTCGTCGCCCCGACGCGCCGCTTCGCCTTCGATCGCTTCGTCATCGATCTCGATGCAAGGCGGATCGCCGACGATGCGGGCGTCGACCTGCCGCTGACGAGCGGGGAGTTCGACCTGCTCGCCTGCCTGGCGCAGCGCCCGCGGCGCGTTCTCTCCCGCGACCAGATCATCGACCATCTGCGGGGCCGCGGGGCGGCGCCCTTCGACCGCACCGTCGACATGATGGTCTCGCGCCTCCGCCGGAAACTCGCCGCCGCCGGCGCGGAGACGGAGCTGATCGCGACCGTGCGCAACAGCGGATACCTCTTCACTCCGGTCGTGAAGCCCGCCCCGTGAAGGCCCGGTTCGGCCTCCGCTGGCGCATCGGACTGATCGTCGTGATGGCGCTGCTCGCGCTCTGGCTCGCCATCGTCGCGGCGTTCTACATCGCCGAGGGCGCCGGGCGCGCCGCTTCCTTGCCGACGCCGGGCGGACTCGCCGCGCTCGCCAGGGCTGTGGAGCGCACCGGCCCCGGGGACCGCGCGCTGATCCTGACCGCCATGCAGACCGAGACGCGCAGCGTTCGCGTCGTGCACGAAGCGCTCGCCGGCTCCGACCTGCCCTCGATGTGGCCTTCCGATCTGGCGACGCTTGACGGCTATGTCCGCGCGCTGGAAGGCCGCCCGCTCGTCGTCGCGCCGCAACGGGTCGAAGGCCTGATCGGACCGCGCTTCGTCAGCGCCTTCAACGCCATCGAGTTCCGCATTGGCCTGACGGACGGCGAGACGCTGATCGTCCGCTCGACCAGCCCTGTCGTCGTGGCGCCGATCGGCGTGCCGATCGGGTTCGGCGCCGGGCTCATCGGCGCGGTCGTGGCGCTGGGCGCGCTCGTCCTGCTCAATCGGGAGCTTCGACCGCTCTCCCGCTTCGCCGCGGCGCTCGACCGGTTCGATCCGGAGGACGAGCAGACCTTTGCGCCTCCGAGCCGCGGCGCCACCCCCGAGATTCGCGCGGTGACGGAGGCCTTCGGGCGGTTGCAGGCCCGTCTCAGGACGCTCACCCGATCCCGCATGGCGTTGATCGGCGGAATCCAGCACGATCTGCGCAGCTTCGCGACGCGGCTGCGCCTCAGGGTCGAACAGATCGCCGACCCGGAAGAGAGGCGGCGCGCCGAAGCCGATATCGACGACATGATGGTCCTTCTCGATGACGCCCTGGTCGCCAGCCGCGCCGGGGCCGATGCGCTGAACCAGGAGCTTCTGGAGCCTTACGCCGTCGCGGCGGGAGAAGTCGCCGATCGTGCGGCGGCCGGCGCGGCCGTGGACCTGACAGCCGACGCGGCGGCCCGGGAGGCGACGATCCTCGGCGACCGGCTGGCGTTCCGACGGATCGTCGCGAACCTCGTGGACAATGCATTGCGCTATGGCGGCGCGGCGCATGTCAGCGTGGAAGCGCAGGGGGGCGATGTCGTCCTGATCGTGGATGACGACGGGCCCGGCATTCCGACCGATCAGCGCGCCTTCCTTCTGGAGCCCTTCACGCGGCTTGAGACGTCGCGCGCGCGCGCGACCGGCGGCGCCGGACTCGGGCTTGCGATCGTCCACCGCCTCGCGGCGGCGCATGGCGGCTCCCTGTCGATCCACGACGCGCCATCGGGCGGCGCGAGGCTGGTCGTGCGCGCGCCGATATTTGAGGTCTAGAGGCCCGGGCGCGGCCGATCTTCCCGCCAACGCGGCTCGCCCGGAAGGGGCCCGCATCCTCCGCGTTCAGTCGCCACGATCCGGACCTGGCGCGGGATCCCGCATTGGCGTCGCGTGGCCCTCGTCCCGCCTCAAGGCTCGGGACCCGTAGCCGGAAGATGGCGGTTGCAGCGCCGGACGCGAGCGCTCTCCTGGGCGCAGGCGGCGGCGGGGCGCGCCCCGCCGCCGCCGCCGGTCAGTTCGTCTTCGCCGGGAGCAGCGCCTGGACGTCCGCCGCCATGTCGGCCAGCACCGCGTCCGGCTCGCCCGTCCGGGCGCCGGTGACGATCGAGTTCATGTGGTCCTTGATCACGTCGGTGATCTTGAGTCCGTTCTCGCCCGGGAACGCGTACCATTTCGTGAGCAGCGCGAGCTGGCTCACGGCCGTGTAGTTGTTCGGGTTCTCCACATAGAAGTCCTTCAGGTACTCGTCGTTGGCCTTCTTGTTCGGGGGGATGTAGCCCGTCGTGCGGGCCATGATCGCCGCGGCTTCGGGGCCGTGCCAGAACTTCAGGACGGTCCAGGCGGCTTTCCGCTTCTCCTCGTCTTCGGTCAGGATGATACCGAGATTGCCGCCGGCCGGGAGGCGCCCCGCGCCTTCGACGACGCCGGGAAACTTCACGGTCTTCAGCGCGAACTTGCCGCCGATCATGCCGGTGATCTTCGCCAGATCGGAGGTCGAGGTGAAGTGCAGGCCGGTCTTGCCCGCGGCGAAGGCGGCGCGCATGTCGGCCTGGTTGAGGTTCGGCATGCCGGCCTCGGAAACGAGCCGCGCCAGCGTGCGCATCGCCTCGACGCCCTCGGGGCCGTCGAATGCGACCTGCGTCTCGTCCGGCGTCAGCATCGTGCCGCCGCGGGCGAAGACGGGCGCCTGCCAGAGCCAGTTGCCGGTGATGTCCCAGGCGTAGGTCAAGCCGTTCAGATCGGAGCCGGCGGCGCGGATCTGCTTGGCGAGCGCGATCACCTCGTCCCAGGTCTCCGGCAGGTCGTCCGGGTTCCCGCCCGCCTGCTTCACGAGGTCGAGATTGACGTACATGATCGGCAGGGAGATCGCGAACGGAAGGGCGTAGACCTGCCCGTTCATCGTCCCGATGTCGTACATCGCGGCGTGGAAGCCGTCGGCCTCCATCGTCGGATCGGCGTCGATGAAGCTGTCGAGCGGCTGCGCGATCCCGCGGTCCACGAAGATGCGGATGCGGTTCAGGCCCTGGAAGGTGATGTCCGGCATCTGGCCGGTGATCGCCTCGCGCAGCACCTTCTGCGTGCCTTCCTCATAGGATTCGTAGGGCGCGCGGAAGGTCACCTTGATCTCCGGATGGACCTTTGAGAAGGCCGCGGCGATCTGGGCGTGGGTGTCGTTGAAGAGCTCGCCATAGGGATACTGGATGACGATCTCGGTCTCTGCGGACAGGGCCGGAACGGCGGCGAGCGCCATCGCGGCCGAAAGCAGCGTGTGCTTCAGCATGGTCTTCTCCGTTGTCGTGTCGTCGGGATGCGGGCGTTCGGCGCCCGTCTGTGGGGTTATTTCATGCCGGTCAGCGCGATCCCCTCGATGAAGCGGCGCTGCGCCAGCAGGAAGGCGATGACGAGGGGCGCGATGACGATGGTCGCCGCCGCCATGAGCGGGCCGTAATCCGTCCCCGCCTCCTCGTTGCGAAAGGCCGCGACGCCGAGCGGCGGCGTGAAGAGCGTTTCCGAGTTCACGGCGATCAGCGGCCAGAAATAATCGTTCCAGTGGGAGACGACCGAGAAGATGCCGAAGGCGGTGACGGCGGGGATCGCGGTCGGCAGCATCACGGTCCAGACGATCCCGAACTCCGAGATCCCGTCCATCCGCGCCGCGTCCACCAGATCGTCCGGCACGGTCATGAAGAACTGCCGCATGAGGAAGATGCCGAAGACGGAGATCGTGAAGGGAAGGACAAGCGCGGCGTAGCTGTCGAGAAGACCGAGCTGGTGGAAGAGGAGGAAGAGCGGCACGGCGATCGCCTGCGGCGGGATCAGGATGCCGAAGAGCACGAGCACGAAGAGCATGCCGCGCCCCGGAAAGCGGAGCTTGGCCAGGGCATAGGCCGCCGGCAGCGCGACCATCACCTGAAGAACGAAGATCGAGACGGTGACGATCAGGCCATTGAGGAGATAGCGCCCGAGCGGCGCCTTCTCCAGCGCGGCGGCGTAGTTCTCCCGCACATGCAGCGTCTCGGGCCACCAGCGGATCTCGGAGAGGAAGATCTCCGCCGGCGGCTTCAGCGAGGTCGCGATCATCCAGAAGAAAGGCAGAAGAACGACGAAACCGGCCGAGAGCAGCGCCGCGTGGCGGAGGGCCGGGAGGAGGTGTCGCGCGGTCATGAATAATGGACCCGCCTGTCCGCGGCCCGCGCCTTCAGCAAGGTCAGCGCGAGGACGATCACGAGAAACACCGTCGCGATCGCCGCCGCCACGCCGGAGCGGAAGAACTCGAACCCTTCCGCATACATGGAATAGAGCAGCACCTCCGTCGCCTTGCTCGGCCCGCCCTTGGTCAGGACATGGACGGTGTCGAACACCTGGAACGAGCGGATGGCGGATATGACGAGGACGAACATCGAGACCGGGCCGAGCATCGGCCAGGTCACGAGCCGGAAGCGCTCGAACGCGCCGTCCGCCCCGTCCATCGCGGCCGCATCATAGAGAGGGCGCGGGATCGAGACGAGGCCGGCGAGGAAGAGCACCATGTTGAAGCCGAAGGCCTGCCAGATCCCGATCACGGCGAGCGTCGGCAGGGCGAGATCCGGGTTGGCCAGCCAGGCCTGGGGCGCGAAACCCAGGGATATCAGCGTGAGGTTGATGAGGCCGAACTGCGCATGCAGCATGAATTCCCAGGAGATCGCCATGGCGATCAGCGTCGCCATCACCGGCACGAAGAACACGGCGCGATAGAAGGCCCGGAAGCTCCGCCCCGCCTCGATCAGAAGCGCGACGCCGAGCCCGAGCGCAAAGGATGCGGGCACGACGATGGCGGCGTACAGCAACGTGTTGCCGAGCGATTTCCAGAACACGGCATCGCCCGCAAGCGCGCTGTAATTGTCCAGTCCGATGAAGGACCAGCTTCGCGCGCCGAGCTGGTAGTCGGTCAGCGACATGCCGATCACGGCGCCGACCGGCCCGATCAGGAAGAGCGCCATCAGCGCGATGGCCGGCGCCGACAGGGCGAGCCCGGCGAGGGCGACGTGCCGCGGCCGCCGGCGCGCCGCAGCGGGCGCGCGCCGGAGGGGAATCGCGGCCTCAGACATGGGCGGCGGCCCGCGCGGGCGATGAAACGGCTTCGATCCGAAGGCCCGCCGCGTCGAAGGCGCGGATATCCGAGAGATCGAAGACCAGCCCCACCGGCGCGTTGATCCGAAGGCCGCGCGCCGCGGCGGGGGAGACGCGCGCAACCAGCGGCGCCGCGCCCCCCTGAACCTCCACATGGCAGAGCGTCTCCGCCCCCAGCTCCTCCCGATGGCGCAGTCGGCCCACAAGCGGGGCGAGGGCGGGGTCGGCGAGGCGCAGGTGCTCGGGCCGGACGCCGAGCCGCAGCGCCGCGCCCGGCCGCGCCGCGAAGGCGCAGTCGAGAGCCTGGCCGCCCCGCCCCGCGCCGTCGATGCGCGGTTGGCCGGCGCCGTCGGTCACCGCGTCGATCAGGTTGATCTTCGGGCTGCCGATGAACTCCGCCACGCGCACGTCCCTCGGATCGTCGTAGATCTCCGCCGGCGCGCCGACCTGCACGATGGAGCCTTCCAGCATCACCGCGATGCGGCTCGACATCGTCATCGCCTCGACCTGGTCGTGCGTGACATAGAGAAATGTCGCCCCGATCTGCCGGTGCAGATCCGCGAGTTCCGTCCGCATGTGAACGCGCAGCGCGGCGTCGAGATTGGAAAGCGGCTCGTCCATCAGGAAGGCGACGGGCTTCCTGACCATCGCGCGCCCGAGCGCGACGCGCTGCCGCTGGCCGCCGGAAAGCTGGCCGGGCTTGCGGGCGAGAAGCGGCTCGATCCGGAGCGTCTCCGCCACCTCCCGCACGCGGGCGCGCATCGCCGCAAGCTTCGCCGCCCGCCCGGGCGCGAGCGCGCCAAGGAGCGGCAGCCGCTCGAACGCGCCGAGATCGCGCATCCGCAGCGGCGTCATCATGTTCGCCTCGACCGTGAGATGCGGATAGAGCGCATAGGACTGGAAGACCATCGCAAGGTCCCGCGCGCTCGGCCTGACCTCGGAAACGTCCCGACCTCCGATCAGGACTTCGCCCTCGTCCTGGCTGTCGAGCCCGGCGACGATCCGGAGCAGGGTCGACTTTCCGCATCCTGACGGGCCGAGCAGGGAGACGAACTCCCCCGCGCGGATTTCCAACGAGACGCCGCGCAAGACCGGCGTCTCGCCGAAGCGTTTGCCGATGCTGCGGAGAGAGATTCCGCTCATGCCCCGCTTCCTTCCGGCCGCCTTCTGGACGATTCGGAGACTACAGAGCCCTGTTGACATCTTGGTGACGTGATATTAGCCGAGCTAATGACATCAGGAGGAGCGAGGCGCCGATGAGGGCGAGCCCGCAGCAACTCGCCGCTTTCACGGAAGTCTATCGGGAGCGGAGCGTGACGCGCGCGGCGACGGCGCTTGGCGTCACGCAATCGGCGGTGACGCAGCATCTGGCCCGGCTCGAACAGATCGTCGGCGCGCGCCTCTTCGTCCGGCACCGCTCGGGGCTGGAGCCCACCCGGCAGGCGGAGGAACTCTTCGCGCTGACGGACCGTCTGCGCGTCCTCGAACAACTCGTCGCCGAGCGGATCGACGCCTACGCCAATCTCCGCGAAGGCCGGCTGACGATCATCGCCAACGCGCCCCGCCCGGCCATGCCGCTCATCGCCGCCTTCGCCGCGCGGCATCCGGGCGTTCGGATCGCCTTCTCCCTTGTGAGCTGGTCGCTGGCGATGAAGAGCATCGAGGCGCGCGAGACCGACGTCGCGATCGTCACCGAGCCCGGACCGACCCCGGGCCATGAGCGGCAGCCCCTTTCGCGCGGGCGGTTCGTCGCGATCATGCGCCGCGATCATCCCCTCGCCCGGCGCCGCTCGCTGAGCCTGTCGGACCTCGCGGCGGAGGTCCTGATCCTGCCGGAGGAGGGATCGCTCACGCGGCGGCGCGTCGAGGAGGCGGCCGCGGCTGCGGGGATCGTTCTGCCGCGCATCGTCGAGATGACGTCATTTCCCCTGGTTCGCGAGGCGGCGATGCACGGGCTCGGCCTTGGCGTCATTCTGGAGGACAGCGTGTTCCCGGGCCCGGAGATGGCCGCGCGGAGGATCAGGGAATTGCCCGGCGCGCTCACGACCTACCTCGTCATTCCGGCGGACAAGCGGGAGCTGCGCTTCGTCCGGGCCTTCCGGGACTGCGTCTGACCCGACCGGTCAGAGCCGCGCGCCGGCGCCGTCGAACCGGTGGACCCGCTCCGGGTCGGCCCGCAGGGGCAGTCGCTCGCCCGGGAGAACGCGGCGCTCGCCCGGCATGCGGACGACGATCTCGCCCGCCTCGCCGAAGGGCCCGCGCACATAGGTGTCGGCGCCCTGCGCCTCGACGAGGCGCGCCACGAGCTCGCCCGCCGGATTCTCGGGGCAGAGCCGGAGATGCTCCGGCCTGACGCCGAGCGTGGCGGCGCCGCCCGCCGGGCCGAAAGCCGTCTCCGCCGCCGTCGCCTCGATCAGGTTCATCGGCGGCGCGCCGATGAAGCGCGCGGCGAAGGCGGTCGCCGGCCGCTCGTAGATCTCCATCGGCGCGCCGATCTGCTCGACGCGCCCCGCGTTCATCACCACGAGGAGATCGCCCATCGTCATCGCCTCGATCTGGTCATGGGTGACGTAGATCGCGGCCGCGTCGAGCCGCTGATGGAGCCGCCGGATCTCCACCCGCACCTCGCCGCGGAGCTGCGCGTCGAGATTCGAGAGCGGCTCGTCGAAGAGAAAGACCTTCGGGTCGCGGACCATCGCCCGCCCCATCGCCACGCGCTGGCGCTGGCCGCCGGAGAGCTGCCGCGGCTTGCGGTCCAGCAGCGGGGCGAGCTGAAGGATCTCCGCGGCCTCCCGCACCCTCCGGTCGATCTCCGCCTGCGGAACGCCGCGAATCTCCATTCCGAAGGCGATGTTCCGCGCGACGGTCAGATGCGGCAGAAGCGCGTAGTTCTGGAAGACCATCGCCACGTCCCGGTCCTTCGGCGCGGCCGCGGTGACGTCTCGCCCGGCGATGGCGATTCGGCCGGCATCGGGCGTCTCGAGCCCGGCGACAAGGCGCAGCAGCGTTGACTTGCCGCAACCCGAAGGGCCGACCACCACGCAGAAAGCGCCCTCCGGAACGGAGAGATCGAGCGCGTGAATAACAGGCGTCTCGCCGAAGCGTTTCCTCACGCCGTCAAGCCGGACAACCGCCATCGCATCCTCCCTCGTCCGCGGCTCTATCGCCGCGCCGCGCGACGGTTTCGCGACAGACGCGGAACGCCGGGCGAGTGCCGTCGCAGTCCCGTCATGCCGACGAAACGGCTCCGTTGCGAAGCGTCGCTAGGCGTCCTGTCGAGAAGGGGAAAGCGCATGACGGAAGCGACCGCAGAAGCGGCGGAGAGGGCGGCGCCGCAAGCGCCCACGGCGCGCATGCCCCTCGGCTGGCTGCTCCTCGCGCCGTCGCTGGTCTTCCTTCTGGCCTTCACCTACTGGCCGATGGCGCAGTCTCTCGCTCAGTCGCTGCGGATCGAGACATTCGGGACTGACGCAATCTCCTGGGGTTTCGGGAATTTCGGGCGACTGTTTGACGACGCGAGCTTCCGGCGCGCCGCGGTGAATACGGGGATCTACGCCGCCGGGACGATCGTCCCCGCGATCGTCCTCGCCCTTGCGCTGGCGGTCGGGCTGGAGGCGGCGACGCGGTTCAACGCGCTCCTGCGCAGCGTCGTCTTCTTTCCGGTTCTCCTGCCGCTCGTCGCGGCGGCGGCGCTGTTCCTCTTCGTCTTCCTGCCGGGGATCGGCCTGCTCGACTATCACCTTGCGATGATCGGGGCGGACCGGACGAACTGGCTCGGCGACCCGGACGTTGCGCTCTGGTCGCTGATTGCGCTGACGGTCTGGAAGAACGCGGGCTACTACATGCTGTTCTTCCTCGCCGGGCTGCAGGCGGTGCCGCATGACCTGCACGAGGCGGCGCGGCTCGAAGGCGCGGGCGCATGGGGGCGGTTCCGCCGCGTGACGCTGCCGCTCCTCGGCCCGACGCTCGCCTTCGTCTCCGTCATCGCGCTCATCAACGCGGTGATCCAGGTCGATCATGTGGTGGTGCTGACGAAGGGCGGCCCCTCCGACAGCACCAATCTCGTCCTCTTCTACATCTACCAGCAGGCGCACGAGAATTACGACTACGGCAAGGCGGCGGCGGCGACCGTCATCTCCCTCGCCGCGCTCCTCGCCCTTTCCGCCCTCTCGCTTCGCACGCTGGAGCGGGGCGCGCATTACGAGTCCTGATCCGATGCGGGATGCGCGCTGGCTCGCCGTCGCCTGCCTCTGCGGGGTCGCGCTCGTCTGGTCGACGCCGCTGCTCTGGATGGTCGTCGCCGCGTTCCGGCCCCAGAATTTCGGCGGTCTCTCGATGGCGAGCCTGATCCCGGACTTCGCGCCGACGCTCGACAACTTCGCCGAAGCGCTCGACAGCGCCGATTTCGCGCTGCTCTACCTCAATACGGTCATCGTGGCCGGCGGCATCCTCGTCGTCCAGCTCGTGACCATCACGCTCGCCGGCTACGCCTTCGCCCGGCTGCGGTTCCGTGGGCGGGAGGTTCTGTTTCACCTCTTCCTGCTGCAGCTGATGATCGCTCCGCCGGTGCTGATCGTCCCCAATCTGGTGACGATCACGCAGCTCGGCCTCTACGACACGCTGCTCGCGGCGATGGCGCCCTATTTCGCCTCCGCTTTCGGCGTCTTCCTGATGCGGCAGACCCTCCGCACCATCCCGCGGGATTTCGAGGAAGCGGCGGCGATGGAGGGGGCGAACTGGCTGCAGATCGTCACGCGCGTTCTCGTCCCCCTCGCGCGGCCGGGGATGATCGCCTTCTCGATCGTGTCGATCGTCGCGCACTGGAACGAGTTCCTCTGGCCGCTCATGGTCATATCGAACCCGGACAACCACACGCTGACCATCGGCCTCGCGACCTTCACGCGCGGGGCGGAGAGCGCCTCGCAATGGGGCGTGATCGCGGCGGGGACCTTCCTCGTCGCCGGGCCGCTGCTCCTCGCCTTCGCGCTCTTCCAGCGGCAGTTCGTGAATTCCTTCCTTTTCTCCGGCGTCAAATGAGGACAACAGCCATGCACCGACTGAGAACCATCGCCGCCGCGGGCGCGCTCGCGCTCGCTTTCGGCGGGGCCGCCGCGGCCGAAACGAAGATCGAGCTCTATTTCCCCGTTCCGGTGGAAGGGAAGCTCGCCTCGGAAATGAGGAACCTGATGGAGCGGTTCAACGCCGAGCATCCGGAGATCGACGTCACCGCCGTCTATACCGGCAGCTATGACGAGACGAACATCAAGACCCGCGCCGCGATCAAGGCCGGCCGCCCCCCCGCGGCGGTGATTATGAGCGCCAACTTCATCCTCGAATACCAGATCAACGGCGAGATCGAGCCGCTCGACCCGCTGATCGAGGCGTCGGGCGAGACGCCGGACGCCTGGATGGGCCGCTTCTGGCCGGCGCTGCACGGCAACGCCCGCTTCGCCGATCATGTCTGGGCCGCGCCGTTCCACAACTCGACGCCGCTCGTCTACTACAACAAGGCGCATTTCGCCGAGGCCGGGCTCGACCCGGAGGACGCGCCCGACACCTGGCAGGAGCTGGTCGACGCCGCCAAGGCGCTGACGAAGCGCGACGGCGACCGGGTGACGCGCTACGGCTTCATGCTGCCCGGCAACTACGACTATCTCGGCTGGATCATGACCGCGCTCGCGATGTCGAATGGCGGCCTCTACTACAACCCCGATTTCGGCGGCGAGGTCTACTACGACCAGCCCTCCATGCTCGGCGCCCTCACCTTCGTCGAGGACCTGATCGAGAAGCACAAGGTGACGCCGGCCGGCGTGACCGACGGCAAGGCCGTCTCCACCGCGTTCTTCGCCGGCGACGCCTCGATGGTGATCCTCTCCACCGGCTCGCTCTCCTTCATCCGGGAGAACATGAAGGAGCCCTACGGCGTCACCTTCGTGCCGCGGAACGTCCGGAACGCGGTGGCCATCGGCGGCGCCTCGCTGATGATGCCGAAGGGCCTGACGGAAGAGCAGAAGGCCGCCTCCTGGACGCTTATGAACTGGCTGACGAGCCCGGAGATTTCCGGCCACTGGAGCCGCTTCACCGGCTATTTCGCCCCGAACCGCGAAGCCTATGATCTGCCCGAGATGAAGACCTTCCTCGCCGCCAATCCGGATGCTCAGGTCGCGCTCGACCAGCTCGCCTACGCCCGTTCCTGGTTCGCGACCTTCAACACCGTGGCGGTGCGGAAGGCGCTGGAGGACGAGGTTCAGGCCGTGATGTCGGACAAGATCCAGCCGGCGGAGGCTCTGAAGGCCGCCCAGGCCAAGGCGGACGAGATCATGGCGCCCTACGTGGCCCAGACCGCCCTGAAGCTGCCGCAGTAGGGCGGCCGCGAACGCCCGCGCGGCCCCGGCCGGGGCCGCGCCCCCGAATTCCTCCCGGAACGAAACCGATGATCATCGCCCAGCTTACCGACCTCCATATCCGCCCCCTCGGCCTGCCCGCCTATCGCGTGGCGGAGACGAACATGCTCGCCGCCCGCGCGGCGGAGGCGGTTCGCGCGCTCGACCCGGCGCCGGACCTCATCGTGCTGACGGGGGACCTGACCGACAACGGGTTGCCGGCGGAATACGAGGAGCTGAAGGCGCTGATCGCCCGGCTGCCCGCTCCCGTGCTCTGCGTGCTCGGCAACCATGACCGGCGGGAGACGTTCCGCGCCGCCTTTCCCGACCGGGCGGGCGAGGGGCCCTTCATCGGCTTCGTGCATGACGCCGGGCCGCTCCGCCTCATCGGGCTCGACAGCGTGACGCCCGGCGCCGGGCACGGAACGCTCTGCGACGCGCGGCTCGACGCGCTGGAGGCGGCGCTCGCCGACCGGCCCGACGCGCCGACGCTGATCTTCCTCCACCACCCGCCCTTCGACTGCGGCATCCGCCACATGGACGCGATCGCGCTGCTGGAGGGGCGGGAGCGGTTCCGCGCCATCGTCGCCGCGAATCCGCAGGTGCGCCGCATCGCCTGCGGCCATCACCACCGCCCGATCGCGACCGCCTTCGGCGGCGCCGTGACGATGATCTCGCCCTCCGTCGCGCATCAGGTGACGCTCGACCTGACGCCGGAAGGGCCGGCCTCCTTCTGCTTCGAGCCGCCCGCCTATCTGATCCACGCCCTGCACGAGGGCGAGATCGTGAGCCATCAGGCCTATGTCGAACGGCATGCCGGGCCGTTCCCCTTTCTCGCCGATCCGGACTATCCGGGCCGGTAGGGCCGGGGACCCGGGCTGCTGCGTTTCGATTGGGCGGCGCGCTCCGGGCGCGGATCGTCGGGGCCGATCCCGTCGCGGACCTCACGCTGGCGCTCTGGGCGGTTCGCTCGGGGAGCGACGTCCCTCTCTCATGGGTTCGGCGCAAGGGCCTTCTGAGCCAACTCAGGGACTGGACGGGAACGGTTCCGCTCCGCAAGCCGGCCGAGGCCTGCGAGCTGGACATCCTCACATCGCCCAGCGGCGTAGTCCTCAGCACCCTCGCAAGCGGAGTTCCGAGCGTTCTTTATCCCGAAGCCGCAATCCTCGCCGACTTCGGGGCCATGGTCGAGATAAAGGACGACGGCGAAACCGGGAGGCTGCAATCGAATCGCAACGTGGAGAAAATCCGCGTCCAGCATCGCCAGAACAAGAACGTCTTCTGGATCTGCCGTTCCGACGGCGCATGGATACGCGCCGGCCATGCCGGAGGATTGCGCCGGATCGTCGATAGGGACCGCTTCGACGTCAAGGAACTCGTTTGTCTCGCGTAGGCGGGGCGATGCACGAAGAGATCGTCTTGCCATGACCCTGGCGGGAAAATGGGGAGAGGAAAGCGGCTCGCGCCAGCTTTCCCTTGTCTGTCAATGCCGTATTGGAAGGCGGTGGTATCCCGTAGGGGAATCGAACCCCTGTTTACGCCGTGAGAGGGCGTTGTCCTAACCGCTAGACGAACGGGACGCTTGCGATGGGGCTCACCTAGATAATCGCCGCGGCGGCGTCAACCCCCGGCGGTTGCAGTCAGAGCGCGGCCTCGTAGATCGCCTGCGCCGCCTCCAGCGTCATCTCCCGCGGGTTGTTCACGAGGAGGCGGGTCTGCTTCATCGCGTCCTCGGCGAGCATCGGGATGTGGTTGTGGCTCACGCCGACCTCGGAGAGGCGGGATTGCATGCCGAGTTCCGGGCCGAGCCGGCCGAAGGCCTCCGCCATCGCCGCCGCGCCGTCTTTCGCGCCGGCGAGTTCGGGGAAGGCGAGCGGCGCGATCTCCGCATAGAGCCCAGCCGCCTCCGGCATGTTGAAGCGCAGCACATGCGGCAGCACCAGCGCGTTGGAAAGCCCGTGCGGCACGTGGAAATGCCCGCCGAGCGGATAGGCGAGGGCATGGACCGCGGCGACCGGCGCATTGGCGAAGGCCATGCCCGCGAGCATCGAGCCGAGCAGCATCGCCCCCCGCGCCTCCCGGTTCCCGGGCTCGGCGCAGACGGTCCGGATGTTCGCGCCGAGAAGGCCGAGCGCCTGCCGCGCCAGCGCGTCCGACATCACGTTCTTCTTGTGCTTCGAGGTGTAGGCCTCGATCGCGTGCACCATCGCGTCGATCCCCGTCGCCGCCGTCACCGCCGCCGGGAGCCCGACGGTGAGCTCCGCGTCCAGCACCGCCCAGTCGGGGAAAAGCTGGGGGGAGACCACGCCCTTCTTCTCCGCCGCGCCGGTCGTTACGATGGAGATGGGTGTGACCTCGGAGCCGGTTCCGGCGGTCGTGGGCGCGAGGATCAGCGGCAGCCGACCGCCCTTCACATTGCCGATTCCATACATGGATTCAATCGGCTGCTCGGAAATCGCGAGAACGGAGACGAGCTTCGCCGCATCGAGGGAGGAGCCGCCGCCGACGGAGACGACGCCGTCGATCCGCTTCTCCCGCGCGAAGGCGGCGGCGCGGAGGATCATCGCCTCCGGCGGGTCCGGCACGACATGGTCGATCAGAATCACCGCGATCCCGGCCTCCTTCAGGCTCTCCATGGCCGGCCCGGCGATCCCCGCCGCGAGGATGCCCTTGTCCGTCACGAAGGCGGCGCGGGTCATGCCGAGCCCCTTCGCGAGCTCGCCGATTTTCGCGGTCGCGCCCGTCTCGGAGAGGATCGCGCGGGTGGTCTGGAAGGTGAAGGCGGTCTGCATGGTCGGGCTCCCTCGTTCGGCGCGAGGATAGGCGAGGCCGCGGCGCGCCGGAAGGGCGGGGCGACATTTCATGCCTGAAGCTTTCATTGCCGCAAGGGCCCCGCTGCGCTATCCCCTTGCCGGAAACGAAGGAGGAGCGAACCCATGCTGAAAGCGGTGGACGACCACGAGACGCAGACCCCGGAAGCCGCGCGCGCCAAGCCCGCCGCGTTCACCTGGGACGATCCCTTCCTCCTCGACGACCAGCTGACCGAGGACGAGCGGATGATCCGCGACACGGCGGCGGCCTATTGCCAGGATCGCCTGATGTCCCGCGTAACCGAGGCGAACCGGCATGAGATCTTCCACCGGGAGATCATGAACGAGATGGGCGCGCTCGGCCTCCTCGGCCCGACGATTCCGGAGGCCTATGGCGGGCCGGGCGTCAACTACGTCTCCTACGGGCTGATCGCGCGGGAGGTGGAGCGGGTGGATTCGGGCTATCGCTCTGCCATGTCCGTCCAGTCCTCGCTCGTCATGCATCCGATCTTCGCCTACGGGATGGAGGAGCAGCGGCTGAAATATCTCCCGAAGCTGGCGACGGGCGAATGGGTCGGCTGTTTCGGCCTCACCGAGCCCGATCACGGCTCAGACCCGGGCGGGATGATCACGCGGGCGAAGCCGGTGGACGGCGGCTATCTCGTCTCCGGCGCAAAGAACTGGATTTCCAACTCGCCCATCGCCGACGTTTTCGTCGTCTGGGCGAAGTCGGAGAAGCATGGCGGCGGCATCAAGGGCTTCATCCTCGAAAAGGGCATGAAGGGCCTCGCCGCGCCGAAGATCGAGGGCAAGTTCTCCCTCCGCGCCTCGGTCACCGGCATGATCCAGATGGACGAGGTGTTCGTGCCGGAGGAGAATCTCCTGCCGAACGTGCAGGGCCTCGCCGGCCCCTTCGGCTGCCTCAACCGCGCCCGCTACGGCATCGCCTGGGGCGCGATGGGGGCGGCGGAGTTCTGCTGGCACGCCGCGCGGCAGTACACGCTCGACCGCAAGCAGTTCGGCCGGCCCCTCGCCGCGAACCAGCTGATCCAGAAGAAGCTGGCGGACATGCAGACGGAAATCTCCCTCGGCCTCCAGGGCGCCCTGCGCCTCGGCCGGCTGATGGACGATCACCGCGCTCCGGCGGAGCTCATTTCCCTGATGAAGCGCAACAATTGCGGCAAGGCGCTCGACATCGCCCGCGTGAGCCGGGACATGCACGGCGGCAACGGCGTCTCCGACGAATACGGCGTGATCCGCCATGTGATGAACCTCGAGGCGGTGAACACCTATGAGGGGACGCATGACGTCCACGCGCTGATCCTCGGCCGGGCGCAGACGGGGATTCAGGCGTTCAGCTGAGCGGATGTCGAAGCACGCGGCGAAGGTCTTTAACGAGAGGCTGAAGGCCTTCGTCTCCGTCGTGAACACGCTGGCGAGCGGCGTGCTCCTTCTCGGCCTCATCAAGCCGAACCTGGAGGGAGCGCCGCCTCCGGCCAATCCGTCTTGGGTTCCGCCGGACTACGACATATATTGGATTGCGGGAGCCGTGCTCGGGTATGCCGTAGGGCAGTATTTCCTCGGCTTCATGAAGGACGAAAGTTGAGGAGACAGCGATGATCGTCAGCGCTCCGGACTGGGTCGTTCCGCTCGGCCTCTTGGTATTCGCCGTTTCTGGCGGCATTTTCTTCTGGTTCTACGGTCGCCGCGTCGACCGCCAGATGCGCGAAGAGCGGAGCCGTCACCCCGCTGAATAGGCCTGCGCCGCCGCCCTTATCGCCTCCGCCGCCCGCTCCGGCGCCTCCTCATGCGCGAGGTGGCCAAGGCCGGGCCAACGCTCCGCCCGCCCCGCCTTCATCCTCCCCGCCGCCGCCTCCGAGGTTTCGGGCGGCACGGCGAGGTCCTTCTCCGCCGCGATGAGGAGGGCGGGGACTTCGAGCCGCGGCAGGTCCGCGTTCAGCCGGTCCAGCGACCATTGCGCCATCATCCGCAGCGCCCCGTCCACATGCGCGCGGTCGGAGATGAGGCGGCCGTAGAGCGCGAGCCCCTCCGCGTCGATCCGGCTCCCCGTCCCCTCGATCAGCCGCGCGACGCTCGCCTCGGTCGAGAGGCGGGAGGCGACGAGGGCGGTGAGCGGGTTCGCCGCCAGCATCTTCGCCATGATCGGGAAGAGCCAGCCCGCGAGGCCGGGGAAATTGCCGAGCGCGGCGTTGAAGCCGATCACCAGCCGCGGCGGTCGCGCCATGTCGAGCGCGAGGCGGAGCGCGACGGCGGCGCCGGCGGAATGGCCGACGATCACGTCTGGCGCGAAATCCTCCGCCGCCATCAGCGCCGCCGCATCCTCCGCCATCGCGGGCAGGCCGGAGCGCCAGCGGGCGCCGAGCCGGGTGAATCCGTGGCCCGGCAGGTCCGGCGCCATCACGCGATGATCGCGCGCGAGGTCGGGGAGGACGCCGCGCCAGCTGTGCGTCGCGCCGCCGGCGCCGTGCAGGAGCAGGACGCGCGGGGCGTCCGAAGGCCCCGCGGCCTGCACATGCCAGCGATGCGGGCGGCTCTCGATGAAGCGGCTCGCCTCCCGGTTCGGCCAGCCCGCGCCCTGCCGCGCCCAGTCCACGGTCAGGCCCCGAGCGCGGTGGAGACGGCGGCGGCGAGCCGGCCCGAATCCGCGCGGGGCAGGGCGAGCCAGGCGGCGCCCATTGTCTTCGCCAGCGCGGCGAGTTGCGGCTCGGGCCGGGCGCCCATGTCGATCACGAGCCCCGGGAAGCCGTAGGCGCGGAGCGCGCGGCCCATCGCCTCCGCATCCGCCGCCGCCTGCGGGCGCCCGGGCTCGCCCGCGAGGGTGATGTTCGCGCGCCCGTCCGTAAGCAGCGCGAGCGCGGGGCTCCGCCCCTTGCCGCGTTCCGAGAGCGCGAGCGCGAGCGCCGCCTTCAGCCCCGAGGCGAGCGGCGTGCCGCCGCCGCCCGGCAGCGCGGCGAGGGATTTCTTGGCGCGCACCAGCGAACGCGTCGGCGGCAGCAGCACTTCCGCCCCCGTCCCCCGGAAGGCGATCAGCGCCACCTGGTCGCGTCGCGCATAGGCCTCGGCCAGCAGAAGCTCCACCGCCCCCTTCGCCTCCGCGAGGCGGGAGAAGGCGGCGGAGCCGGAGGCGTCCACGATGAAGACGAGGAGCCGTTCGGCCTGTTCCTCATAGCGGCGGAGCCGGATGTCCTCCGCCCGGAAGGCGAGCCGAGCGCCCTCGGGCTTCGCGCGGAGCCGCTGCCAGGGCGCGGCGGCGCGGAGCGTCGCGGGCACGTCCACGGGGCCTGCGCCGATCCTTCCGGGGAGGGAGGGGAGGGGGCGGCCCCGCCGCGCGCCCTTCCGCTTCTCTCCTGCGCCGGCCCCGGCGGCGCGGGCGCGGGCGGCGCGGCCCATGGCGAGCCGGGCGAGAAGATCGGCGGGGAGCAGCGCCTTCGCCGCTTCGAGCAGCACCTCCTCGGGAAGCTGCGCCGTCTCCTCCCGCTCGCCGCCCTCCGCTTCGGGCTCGCCCTCGGGCGGCTCCGGCTCCGGCGGTTCCGGCTCCTGCGAGTCCTCGGCGGGGGAAATCGTCGCGCGGGGCGCGAGGACGAGCTCGGCGGCCAGCACCATGTCCGCCTCCGAAGGCTCATCCCGCCCGCCAAGCGCCGCGGCGGCTCGGGCGGCGCGAAGCGCCATGAGCGGCGCGCGAAGGCTCCAGACGCCGAGCCGCGCCGCGACGCGGACGAGGTCGGCCGCCGCTTCCGGCGGGGTGGAGACGCGCGGCAGCCGCGCGCGCGCCTCCGCGAAATCGACAGCGGGGATCAGCGCCGTCTCGCCGAAGGGCACGTCCCCGAGATCGACCTGGAGCGCCAGCCGGTCGAGCAGCGCGGGCGCCAGCCCCTCCTCCGGCCCGGCGCCCTCGTCGAGCGCCAGAAGCATGTGCGCCCCTTCGTCGAGCGCCCCGGCGAGGCGCGCGGCGAGGCCGGGCGTCGCCCGCTCCGCCATCGGCAGGAGGAGCGCGGCGGGCTCGTCGAGTATGCCCGCGCGGCGGACGACGCGGCCGGCTGAAAGCGCCGCGGCGAGGTCGAGCCCGCCGAAGAGCGCCTCGTCCCCGATCGCCGGGTGCAGCCGGCGGAGGGGCAGGGCGGGGCGGAAGCCTTCCAGCAGCCGGTCCCGCACCGGTCCGGCGCGGGCGCGGAGGGCGAGGCCGCCGAGCCCTGCAGGATCGACCGTGAGCAGCGCGAGCGCGGCGACGGCGCGGCGCCAGGCGGGGGCGGTCATGCGCCGGAGGGGCGGCGGCGCCCGCTGTCGCTCGCGCTCACGCGAACGCCTCCGCAATCGCCCGCTCGATCCGCACCGTCGAGCCCGCCTCGTCCAGCGGGTCCCGCCGCAGGCGGTGGCGGAGCGCGGAGGGCGCCATGCGGCGCACATGATCCCGCGTCACCGCCTCCGCCCCTTCCCAGGCGGCGAGGGCGCGGGCCGCGCGCAGCAGCGTGAGTTCGCCCCGGAGCCCGTCAGCCCCCATCGCAAGGCAGAGCGCGGCGCAGTCGCGAAGCGCGGCGTCGGGCGCGGCGGGCCTGCGCTCGCGGGCGGCGACGATGGCCTTCCGGAGCTTCGAATCCTTCGGCTTCCACTTCTTCATGAAGGCGTCGTGGTCCGTCTCGTAGGCGTCCCTCCGGCGGACGACCTCCACACGCTCGTCGATCGTCTTCGGGGAGGAGACCTCGACGGAAAGCCCGAACCGGTCCAGCAGCTGCGGCCGCAGCTCGCCCTCCTCCGGGTTGCCGGAGCCGACCAGCACGAAGCGGGCGGGATGGCGGATCGACAGCCCCTCACGCTCCACCACGTTCTCGCCCGATTGAGCCACGTCGAGCAGGAGGTCGACGATATGATCCTCCAGCAGGTTCACCTCGTCGATATAGAGATAGCCGCGGTTGGCGCGGGCGAGGAGGCCGGGCTCATAGGCCTTCTCGCCCCGCGTCAGCGCCCGCTCGATGTCGAGCGCGCCGGTCACCCGGTCCTCCGTCGCGCCGAGCGGGAGATCGACCACCGGGGTCGGCTTCTTCACCAGCTTCCGGTCGTTCACTGTCGCCCAGTCCGGAATCGCGGAGACCGAGGGGCTGCTGACCGGGCAGCCCGCCACCGCCTCGATGGGCGGCAGAAGCGCAGCGAGGCCGCGGACGGCGGTGGATTTCCCTGCGCCCCGGTCCCCGAACACCAGCACGCCGGCGATGGCCGGGTCGATGGCGGTGAGGATCAGCGCCTGCTTCATCTCCTCCTGCCCGACGATGGCGGAGAAGGGAAAGGGCGGCCGCCCGCTCACGCTTCGGCCCCTGCGAGGAGCGGCGGCGCGGCGGACCAGGAGCCGGCCTCCCCGATCACACGGAAGCGCGCGTAAAGCTCCTCGGCGAACCAGCCGCCTTCGCGCACGGCGCGGATCGCCTCCTGATGCGGGCCGCGCCGGGCGAAGGCGCACATCCGCTCCTCGTCCGGCCAGATCGAGAAAGTGACCTGCTGCAGCCAGGGCGCCTCGCCGACGCCGATCTTGAAGATCACGTTCGGGTCGCCCCCGATCCGTGCGGAAATCCCGGGCTCGTGGCTCCAGAAGCGGAGCAGGCTCGCCGGGCGGATCGTGGCCCGCGTCAGCACCGCGAGCGGGCCGCCGCCCGGGTCGGGCTCGGCCTCGAAGGGCGCGGCGCCGGACCATCGTCCGCGCGACGAGAGCGTTGAGAGGAAAATCGTCCAGTTCTCCGCCGCATGGCCGGCCCAGCGGGCGAAGACGCCCTCGGACGCGCCGCGGCGGGCGGCGGATTCGTCCGGCCAGGTGGCGAGAAGGCCCCAGACGGCGGTGTTCGGCTTCGGGGTGAAGCCTTCCCCGGTTCCGCTCCCGAAGAGCTTGGCGAAGCCGATCCCCGGCGTTCGCGCCAGCGGCCGGCGGGCCGCCGCCATCTGCCCGAAAACCCAGAGCCGGTCGACGATGGCGGGGAATCGATAGAGGCTGAACGTCGTGACGGAAATGGCGGGCCTCCTCGCTTCCAGGCTGTCAACCTTGTCTGACATGCTTTGGCGGCATTGAAAAGATCGTCGCCGGCGCATCGATGATTGTAAACTCAGATTTACAGATATACGCTTCTCCCATGGTGACAAGAGTCGATCCCGAGGCGCTCGCGCCGACACTGGACGGGCGCGGGCGGGCGATCGTGATCGGCGCCGGGCTCGGCGGCCTCGCCGCCGCCATGCGCCTCGGCGCGAAGGGCTGGCGGGTGACCGTGATCGACCGGCTCGACATGCCGGGCGGCCGCGGCTCCTCCATCAGCCAGGGCGGCCACCGGTTCGACCTCGGGCCGACCATCGTGACCGTCCCGCAGGTCTTTCGCGAGCTCTGGGCGGCGACCGGGCGGGATTTCGACAAGGATGTGGACCTCCGCCCGCTCGACCCCTTCTACGAAATCCGCTTCGAAGACGGCTCCGCCTTCGCCGCGACGGGGGACAGGGAGCGCCTTCGCGCCGAGGTGGCGCGGCTCTCGCCGGGCGACCTGAAGGGGTTCGAGCGCTTCCTGAAGGACAGCCGGGCGCGCTACAGCTTCGGCTTCGAGGATCTGGGGCGCCGGCCGATGAACCGGCTCTGGGATCTCGTGAAGGTGCTGCCGACCTTCGGGCTCCTGCGGGCCGACCGCTCGGTCCACGCCCACGCCGCGCGGCGATTCCGCGACGAGCGGCTCAGGATGGCCTTCTCCTTCCATCCGCTCTTCATCGGCGGCGACCCGCTGCATGTGACTTCGATGTACATCCTCGTCAGCCATCTCGAAGCCGCCTTCGGTGTGCATTACGCGATGGGCGGCGTCGCCGCGATCGCGAAGGCGATGGCGCGGGTGATCGAGGATCAGGGCGGCGCGCTCCTCCTCGGGGAGGAAGTGGACGAGATCCTGGTTGAGAACGGCGCCGCCGCCGGCGTGCGCCTGACGGGCGGAGAGGTGCTGAAGGCGCCCCTGATCGTCTCCAACGCGGACGCAGGCCACACCTACAGGCGCCTTCTCCGCAACCACCGCAAGCGGCGCTGGACCGACGCGAAGCTGAAGCGCGCGCGCTGGTCCATGGGTCTCTTCGTCTGGTATTTCGGGACGAAGGGCACGCGGGGCCTGTGGCCGGATGTCGGCCATCACACGATCCTCAACGGGCCGCGCTATGCCGGGCTTCTCGACGACATCTTCATGAAGGGCCGGCTGGCGGAGGACATGAGCCTCTATGTCCACCGCCCCTCGGTGACGGACCCGACCGCGGCGCCCGAGGGAGACGACACGTTCTACGCCCTCTCGCCCGTCCCCCATCTCGGCCATGACAACGGGGTGGACTGGGGGCGGGAGGCGGAAATCTACCGCCGCAAGGTCGAGGCGGTGCTGGAGGAAAGGCTCCTGCCGGGGCTGAAAGGGCGCGTGACGGAAAGCCTCGTCTTCACGCCCGAAACGTTCCGGGACCGGTATCTCTCCCCCCTCGGCTCGGGCTTCTCCATCGAGCCGCGCATCTTCCAGAGCGCGTGGTTCAGGCCGCACAACGTCTCCGAGGAGGCGAAGGGCCTCTACCTCGTCGGCGCGGGCACGCATCCGGGAGCCGGGCTGCCGGGCGTCGTCGCCTCGGCGGAAGTCCTTGGCAAGCTCGTCCCCGACGCGGCGCCGGTCAGATGATCGCGCCGGCCGATCTCGAAGCCTGCCGGGCCGCGATCCGCACCGGCTCCCATTCCTTCCACGCCGCCTCGAAGCTGCTGCCCGCTTCGGTGCGGGACCCGGCGCTGGCGCTCTACGCCTTCTGCCGTCTCGCCGACGACGCGGTGGACCTGCGGCGGGACAAGGCGGCCGCCGTGCTTCGCCTCAGGGACCGGCTGGAACTCGTCTATGCCGGCCGCCCGCTCGATTCGCCGGCGGACCGCGCCTTCGCCGCCGTGGTGGAGGACTTCGCCATGCCGCGCGCGCTGCCGGAGGCGCTGCTCGAAGGCCTCGCCTGGGATGCGATGGGGCGGCGCTGCGCCGACTTTTCCGCGCTGCTCGATTATTCCGCGCGCGTCGCCGCCGCCGTCGGCGTCATGATGTGCGTGCTGATGAAGGTGAGGGACCGGCACACGCTCGCCCGTGCCGCCGATCTCGGCCTCGCCATGCAGCTCACCAACATCGCGCGCGACGTGGGCGAGGATGCGCGGGAGGGAAGGCTCTACCTGCCGCTGGACTGGCTGGCGGAGGCGGGGATCGACCCCGAGGCCTTCCTCGCCGCCCCGTCTGCGACGCCGGCCGTCCGCTCCGTCGTCGCCCGGCTGCTGAAGGAGGCGGAGCGGCTCTATCTCCGGGCCGATCCGGGGGTGCAGGGGCTGCCGCTCGCCTGCCGCCCGGGCATCTTCGCCGCCGGGCGCATCTATCGCGGGATCGGGCTGAAGGTCGCGGCCGCCGGCTTCGACAGCGTGACCATGCGCGCCCGCACGACGAAGGGCGAGAAGCTCCTCTGGCTCGCCGGCGCCGCCGCGCGGACGGCGGCGACGGCGATCATGCCCCGCCCGGCGACGATCTTCGCCGCGCCTGCGGCGGAGACGGCGTATCTCGTCTCCGCCGCCGCGCGCCGCCCCGCCTCCCCCGGCTTCTGGGGCGAGGGGCGGGCGGGCGCGCTGATCGAGGTTCTCGCCCAGCTGGAGGCGCGGGACCGGGCGCGCCGCGGCGAGGACGGCCCCCGCGCCGTCTGACCGGCCCGTTTCGCCTTTGCTTCGCCCCGCAGCCGCGCTACGGCGACGCGGAGCGAGCGCGGCGAGGGAGCGGGGCGTGAGGATACTGACCGAGGACGAGCCGAGCGCGACGCAGATGAAGTGCGCGCGGCGCATGCGCGCCATCGCCCCGTTCCTTGCGAAGGGCGGCGTCGGCGCGGAGGTCGGCGTCTTCAAGGGCACGTTCGCGGAGCATCTGCTCGGCTCCGCCCCGTCGAAGCTCTATCTGGTCGACCCGTGGTATCGCCTCGGCCCGGAATGGCGCTGGGCGAAGGGGGAGCGCTCCACCCTCGCCGCCTTCCGCCGCATCCTCGACGCCTTCGCGCCGGAGATCGCCTCGGGAATCGTGGAGCCGCGCGTCTCCTTCAGCGGGGAATTCTTCGCCACCCTGCCGGACCATCATCTCGACTGGGTCTATATCGATGCGTCGCACAAGTACGAGACGACGAAGGCCGAGCTCGACTGGTGCCTCCGGAAGGTGAAGCCCGGCGGGCGGATCATCGGAGACGACTATATCGCCGACCCGGCGGCCCTGCATCACGGCGTCTGGCGCGCGGTGCAGGACTTCGTGAAGGCCGGGCGCATCCGGCTCCTGCTGGACGGCGAGGCGCGGCAGTTCTGCGCCGAGCCGGCGTGAGCCCGGCTCAGAACCGGTCCAGCAGCCTTTCGAGATAATCGAGTTCCTCGGCCGGCCGCTCCCGCTCGCCGGAGCGGCGGCGGATTTCCTCCTGCAACTCGCGCGCCCGCTTGCCGAGCGTGGCGGAGGGAACCTCGACGCTCTCGCCGTCCATCGGCCCGTCGGAGGCGCGGGGGCGGCCGAGCGGGTCCTCCCGCTCGTTGTCCATGCCCCGGCCGTCCCGCCCGGCCTGGTCGCCCTCGCCGCGCCCCTCGGCCTCGGCAAGATCCTGCCCCATTTCGCGGCGGCCCTCCCGCAGGGCGTCGAGCGCGCGCACCTGGTCGTCCACCGCGCCGCGCGCGTCGCCGCGTTCGAGGTTCTCCACCGCATCGCCCATCGCGCGATCCGCCTCTTCCAGCGCGCGGCGCGCGCCCTCGCCGACGGAGCCGGGGATGTTCCCGCGGAGATCGTCGAGCAATTGCTGGAGCGCCTGCTGGTCCCGCGCGATGTCGCCAAGGCTGTCGCCGCCCGGCTGGCCGCCGCGACCCTGGCCCTGACCCTGCCGCTGGCCCTGTTGGCCCTCGCCTTCGCCCTGGCCCTGGTTGCGGTGCGCGCCCTCGCCCTCGCCCTGGCCTTCGCCGGGCTGGCCCTGGCCGGGCTGCGACTGGCCGAAGGAGCGGTCGGCGAGGCCCTGCTGCTCGCCGATCATGTCCCCCATCTGGTCCATCATCTGCTGGCCCTCGCCGGGCTGGCCTTGCCCGGGCTGCGCCATCTGGAGGTTCTGCATCATCTCCGCCAGCGCCTGCAGCATCTGGCGCGCCAGTTCCTGCTGGCCGTTGCGGATCGCCTCCTCCAGCTCCTGCAGCATCCGTTCGAGATCGTTCTGGGAGAGCGTCTGCCCGTCCTGCGGGGCCTGCTGGGGCTGCTGGCCATTGGCCTGGTCGCGCAGCATCTCCTCCGCCATCGCCTGCATGTAGTCCCGCATCGCCTCGCGCAGTTCCTGCATCAGGCGTGCAAGCTCCTCGTCCGAGGCGCCGTTCTCGATCGCGTCCTTCAGCCGTTCCTGCGCGCGGGCGAGCCGTTCCGCCGCATTGGCGAGGTCGCCGTCCTCCAGCCGGAGCGCGGCGCGCCACAGGAGATCGACGATGGATTCCGTCTCCTCCGCCAGCCGCCCGTCCTCGAGGGCATAGCCGAGCCGGCGGACAGCCATGCGGGCGAGGAGATATCCCGTCTCGTCGTCGATGATCTCTTCCGGGAAGATCATCACCGCTTCGAGCACGTCGAGCGCGCGCGGCGCGGCGGCGGCGGAGAAGGCCAGAGCCCGGCGCTGCTCGACCAGCGCCTTTGCGACCGGGTGATAGAACCGCCGGGCCGGGAGCGTCGCGGCGAGGGTCGCCTCCGCAATCTGGCCCGCGGCGTCCTCGCCTTCGAGCCGGTAGATGACGGGAAGGCCCGCCCACGGATGCTCCGTGAGGTCCTCCACGAGCGATTCCGCAACCTCCTGCGCCGCCGAGCCCGCGGGCAGCGGCAGCTCCAGCTCGATCGGCGGGAAGGCGGAGCCCGCGCTTTCGATCCCGAGCAGCGCCGCCGCCTCCGCCGCATCGAGGGAGATGGTCGCCCGCGCCCCGGTCAGCCCGTAATCGTCGGAGGCGCGATAGGCGAGGACAAGCGCGCCGCGCTCCCCCTCCGCCGGCGGCCCGTCGAAGGAGATTTCGGGCGGCAGGTCGGGGATCGCCGTCACCGCCCACGCGCCGAGCGTTCCCTCGCCCACCGTCACGCGCACCTCGCCGTCGGCCTTCACGACGAAGGCGGCGTCATAGACGCCGGCGCCCTGGTCGGCGAAGGCGGCGGCCGCGCCGCTCACCCCTTCGGCCAGCGCAGGCGGGGAGGCCGTGTCGAACGCCCGGAGCGTGATCTCCGAGCCGACCGGCAGCGAGACGGCGGCGCCCTCTTCAAGCCGGGTGAGATAGACCGCGCCGGTTCCCGTATAGGCGGGCGGCGAGGCCCAGGCCTCCAGCGTCGGAACCGGAACCGGGGCCGTGGGCGTGAGCGCGCCGGGGCTCAGCTGATCGGCGAGCCGCACGGCCGCGCCTTCCTCAGCCGCGAAAAAGGCGAGCCCACCCGCGGCGAGCGCGATCAGCCCGCCATGCCGGAGCGCGTATCGGTCACGGCCCGAGGCGCGAAGGTCGGGCGCGCGAGCGCGGAGCGCGGCGGCCCGGGCCGCCAGCGCGCGCTGATGCGCGGCCCAGAGCGCCTCAGCCCCGCCGTCGCCCGCGCCCGCCGCAAGGCGGTCCGAATAGCTCTGCGCCGGGCGGCCGGGAACGCCTTCGTCGAGCCGGGCGAGCGCGGCGCGCTCGGTCGGCCGGTGCAGGCC
>JAUIDE010000023.1 GCA_030429105.1 Alphaproteobacteria bacterium | reverse complement strand
TTCTTCCAGCTCTATTCGAGCGTCGGGCTCTTCGACACGCATATAGCGGTGGCGCTGGCGCATTGCCTCTTCAACGTGCCGCTCGCCGTCTGGATCCTCGAAGGGTTCATGCGCGGCGTGCCGAAGGAGATCGACGAGACCGCCTATATCGACGGCTACAGCTTCCCCGCCTTCTTCGTGAAGATCTTCATGCCGCTGATCGCCTCCGGCATCGGCGTCGCCGCCTTCTTCTGCTTCATGTTCTCCTGGGTTGAGCTTCTCCTCAGCCGCACGCTGACCTCGGTGGACGCGAAGCCCATCGCGGCGACGATGACGCGCACCGTCTCCGCCTCGGGCATGGACTGGGGTGTGCTGGCGGCGGCGGGGGTGCTCACGATCATCCCCGGCGCGCTCGTGATCTATTTCGTCCGCAACTACATCGCCAAGGGCTTCGCCCTTGGCCGCGTGTGAGGAGAGGGCCATGAACGAGGCGTCATCCGCCCGCCCTGTCCGCTGGGGCGCGATCTATGCCGGCGCCGGCGTGGCGCTCGCGGCGATCCTCGGCGCGATCCTGCTCGCCGCGCCGCGGAAGGACGGGGCGATCGACTGGTTTGCGCCGATGATCCCGGGGGGTTGGATGGCGTGGACCCTGCCGGTCGCGCTCTTCTTCTACGTGATCGGCGCGCTCCTCGTCCTCTTCACCATCCTCGCGATCCGCTTTCCGGAGACGCCGCGCGTCGGCGTGCTCAGGATCGAGACGACGCGGGGCGACCGGCTCTTTATCTCATTGCTCGGGACGGGGTTCATCTGCCTCGCCTGGCTCTTCTTTGCGGGCGCCCCCCTCTGGGGCGGGCTCGCGCTCGGTCTCGTCTGGGCCGCGGCGGTGTTCCGCTGGGTCTAGGGAGGAATGCAAACAAGGACTGCTCTTCAAAGGGAGGAAACCTGATGAGACTGCACAAGACGTCAACAGCGATGGCGCTGGCGCTCCTGGCGCTCGGCTCCGCGCCCGCCTGGGCGGACATGGAGGCGGCGAGGGCGTTCCTCGACGCGGAGATCGGCGATCTCTCCACGCTCGACCGCGCGGCGCAGGAAGCGGAGATGCAGTGGTTCATCGACGCCGCAAAGCCCTTCGCGGGCATGGACATCCGCGTCGTCTCGGAAACGATCACAACGCATGAATACGAGGCGAAGGTTCTCGCCCCCGCCTTCACCGCGATCACAGGCATCAAGGTGACGCATGACCTGATCGGCGAGGGCGACGTCGTCGAGAAGCTGCAGACCCAGATGCAGACGGGCGAGAACATCTACGACGCCTACATCAACGACTCGGACCTGATCGGCACCCACTGGCGCTACCAGCAGGTGCGCATCCTCTCCGACTGGATGGAGGGCGAGGGCAAGGCTGTCACCAACCCGAACCTCGACGTGGCGGACTTCATCGGCACGAGCTTCACCACCGCGCCGGACGGCAAGCTCTACCAGCTGCCGACGCAGCAGTTCGCGAACCTCTACTGGTTCCGCTACGACTGGTTCAACCACCCGAAATCGCAGGAAGATTTCAAGGCGAAGTACGGCTATGACCTCGGCGTGCCGCTGAACTGGTCCGCCTACGAGGACATCGCCGAGTTCTTCACCGGGCGGGACATGTCCTATGCCGGCGGCCCCTCCGAGGGCGTCTTCGGCAACATGGACTACGGCAAGAAGGACCCGTCGCTCGGCTGGCGCTACACCGACGCGTGGATGTCCATGGCCGGCATGGGCGATGTCGGCGAGCCTAACGGCCTGCCGGTGGACGAATGGGGCATCCGGGTTGACGAAAACAGCCGCCCCGTCGGCTCCTGCGTCGCCCGCGGCGGCGCGACGAACGACGCCGCGGCGGTCTACGCCGTCACCAAGGCCATCGACTGGCTCCAGCGGTTCACGCCGCCCGAGGCGCAGGGCATGACCTTCGGCGAGGCCGGCCCGGTTCCCGCCCAGGGCAACATCGCGCAGCAGATGTTCTGGTACACCGCCTTCACCGCGGACATGGTGAAGGAAGGCCTGCCGGTGATGAACGAGGACGGCACGCCGAAATGGCGCATGGCCCCCTCCCCGCACGGCGCCTACTGGGTCGACGGGATGAAGGTCGGCTATCAGGACGCCGGCTCCTGGACGCTGATGAAGTCCACCCCGGTGGACCGGGCGCAGGCCGCCTGGCTCTACGCCCAGTTCGTCGTCTCGAAGACGGTGGACGTGAAGAAGTCCCACACGGGGCTCACCTTCATCCGTGAATCCACCATTCAGCACGACAGCTTCACCGAGCGGGCTCCGAAGCTCGGCGGCCTCGTCGAGTTCTACCGCTCCCCGGCGCGGGTCCAGTGGTCCCCGACGGGCACGAACGTGCCAGACTATCCGAAGCTGGCGCAGCTCTGGTGGCAGAACATCGGCGACGCGATGTCCGGCGCGAAGACCCCGCAGGAGGCGCTGGACGCCCTCTGCACGGAGCAGGAGCGCGTGCTGGAGCGGCTGGAGCGGGCCGGCGTGCAGGGCGATATCGGGCCGAAGATGAACGAGCCGCAGGACGCTCAGGTCTGGCTCGACGCGCCGGGCGCCCCGGTCGCGAAGCTCGCGAACGAGAAGCCGGCGGGGGAGACCATCTCCTATGACGAGCTGATCAAGTCCTGGCAGTGAGCCTTCACTGACGACTAAGGGCGGGGCCTTCCGAGGCCCCGCCCGATTGCATTTCGGCGCCGCCGGCGCTGTGAGGACCAATCTCGTGACATTCTCCATCCTTCAGCCGCCCCGAATCCTTTTCGGCCGGGGCGAGGCCGCGAAGGCGCCGGCCCTCGCCCTCGGCTTCGGAAAGCGCGGCGCCGTCGTCCACGGGCAGGACGCGTCTCGCGCCGCATGGCTGCTCGACGCGCTGGCCAAGGCCGGGGCGGAGACGCTCGCCCTCCCCTGCCCCGCCGAGCCGACACTGGCGATGCTGGAGGCTGCGCTCGTCCCCCTCCGCGCCTTCCGGCCGGACTGGGTGCTGGCCCTCGGCGGCGGCGCGGCGCTCGATTTCGGCAAAGCGCTCGCCGGCCTCGCCCCCGGCGCCGGCGCGCCGCTCGACCATCTGGAAGTCGTGGGCCGGGGCGCGCCACTGACAGCCGCGCCGCTTCCCTTCCTCGCGGTTCCCACCACGGCGGGAACGGGCGCGGAGGCCACGAAGAACGCCGTGATCGGCGTTCCCGAGCGGGCCCGGAAGGTGAGCCTCCGCGACGACCGGATGATCGCGCGCGTCGCCATCGTCGATCCGGCGCTTACGGACGGATGCCCCCGCGCCGTAACGCTCGCCTCCGGGCTCGATGCGGTCACGCAGCTGATCGAACCCTTCCTGAGCGCGAAGGCCACGCCCTATTCCGACGCGCTGAGCCGGCCCGCCATCGCCCCCGCGCTCACGGGCCTGAAGCGGCTGATGGAGGGGGAGGACGGCGCGGCGCGCGACGCGATGGCCTGGGCCTCGCTCTCGGGCGGGCTCGCCCTCGCCAATTCCGGGCTCGGGGCCGTCCACGGCCTCTCCGGCCCGATCGGAGGGCTGACAGGGGCCGCACACGGCGCGATCTGCGGAACGCTTCTCGGCCCCGTGCTCGCGGTCTACCGCGAGACGCTTCGCGGGCCTGCGCGCGAGCGGCTCGAAGCCGTCTTCGGGATGATCGCCGGCGCGCTCGGCGGCGCGGCGGAGGACGCGCCCGAGACGCTGGCGGCCTGGGCGCGGGGAGCCGGGTTGCCCGATCTTTCCGCGCTTGGCCTCGGCGCGGAGGCGCATGAAGCGGTGATTGAGGCCGCTCTCGACTCCTCCTCGATGAAGGGCTCGCCGACAGCGCTTTCGCCCGCCCACCTGGCCGCTGCGCTGGAGGCTGCCTGAGGCGAGTCGGCCTTGGGGCGGCGAGCCGTCGCGTTCGGCCTGACTGACGGGGGGGAGGCGCGGCCGGATTGAAGCGCGCCGCCGCGGCCACTATGGTCCGGCCGGGGCGAGAACAGGCTGGGCATGCACGCAAAGATCGAATCGAGCCTCCCGCCGAACCCCTGGTCGGCGCCGCGAGGGCCCGCCGACCCGACTCCAGTTATCTATGACGGCTCCCGGGGCCGGCTCTTCGGGCTCGCGCTCGGGCGCATGGCGCTGACGATCCTTACCCTCGGGGTCGGCCGGTTCTGGATGACGACGCGGCTGCGCCGGCATTACTGGGCCTCGATCCGGATCGACGGTTCGCCGCTCGAATACACCGGCCGGGCGATGGAGAAGCTGATCGGCTTCCTCGTCGCGGTCGTCGTCCTCGCCGTCTATCTCTCGCTCGCCAACCTGACGCTGACCTTCGCCGGGCTCGCCTGGCTCGAGGGCAACATCGTCGGGCTGCAATTGCCGCTCCTCGCGCTGCTCCCCGCGCTCTTCTGGGCGCGCTATCGCGCCCGGCGCTACATCCTCGCGCGCACGCGCTGGCGCGGCGTCCGCTTCGGGCTCGCGCCCGGCGCCTGGGGCTACGCATGGCGGGCGATGGCGTGGTGGGGGGCGGCGGTAGCGAGCCTCGGGCTCCTTTATCCGCTGACGCAGCATCGGCTCGCCCGCTACACCACGGCGCGCAGCTATTTCGGCGATCTACGCTTCGCTCAAGAGGGCGGCGCGGGGCCGCTGATGCGGAGCTGGCTCTGGGTCTGGCTCCCGGCGGCGGGGCTAGGCGCGCTCGCCGCAGTCTACGCCGCGCGCGGCGAGGAGCCGGGGCAGGAGGCGGCGCTCGCGCCCCTGGTTCTGCTCTTCATCGCCATGGGCTTCGTCCGCCATCAGGTCTTCAGCTTCCGGCATCTGAATTCGCTGAAGACGCTCGGCGGTAAGACGCGCTTCTCCGTCTCGCTCGGTTTCTGGAGGGTCGTCGGCATCTACATCTCCGGCGCGCTCGTCATCGGGCTCGGCGTCGCAGCGACGGCGGCCCTGTCGAGCCTCGCCGCCGCGGCGCTGATCGGCGACCCGGCCGCGCTCTTCGCGGCCTTGTCGGAGGGGCGGGCGCCGGACCTGACGGGTCTGCTCGCGCTCGCTCTTCTCGCGGCGGCCTACCTGCCCGCCGTCGCGGTCTGGTCCGCGCTCGGCCACGCCTTTCTCACGCATCCGCTGCTGAAAGCCGCCTGCGCGGGCGTCCTGATCCACGATCTCGACGCGGCGGAGCGGGCGCGCCAGCGGGCGCATGACGAACAGGCGGAGGCCGGCGGCTTCGCCGACGCGCTCGGCGCCGATCTCGGGGGCGCGTTCTGATGACGGCGCTGCCGCAATATGACCTCCTCGAGGCGCCAGGCCGGTATTTCGACGGACGCTCCGCCGCGCCGGCCGAGGTGATCGTGAAATTCGGGGACGCCTCGCTGATCCTGATGCGGATGGACGAGACGCCGATCGCCCACTGGTCCCTTTCCGGTCTCCGCGATCTCGGCGGAGGGGGCGGGTCGCTCTCGCTGACGCCTGACGACGAGAGCGACGAGCGGCTCACGATTTCAGACGCGGACATGGTCGCGGCGATCCGCAAGGTCTGCCCCGACCTGGCGGCGAGGCCCAGAACAGCGCGGCCGCGCTGGCGGCGGGCGCTGCTCTGGGGCGCGGCGGCGCTCGTCTCGGTCTGGCTGATCGTGTTCCACCTCGCCCCCGCGCTGGCGGACCGGTTGGCCACGCTGATCCCGCCGGAGGCGGAGGCGGCGATGGGGGAGGGGATGGTCGACCAGTTCGCGCGGCTCTTCGCCTCCGGCCCGCCGCGGTTCTGCGAGGACGCGGCCGGCGACACGGCGCTCGCGCGGATGACGGCGCGGCTGGAGCGGAAGGCCGGCGCGCACCTGCCGTTGAAGGTCCGCGTGCTGGATGCGCCGATTGTCAACGCCTTCGCCCTGCCTGGCGGGCGGATCATCCTCTTCCGCGGGCTGCTGCGCGCGGCGGAGAGCCCGGAGGCCGCGGCCGGGGTTCTGGCCCATGAGATCGGCCATGTCGTCGCCCGCGACCCGACGCGCCTCGCCCTCCGGTCGGCTGGCAGCGCGGGGCTGATCGGCCTCCTCCTTGGCGATTTTACCGGCGCGACGGCGACCGTGGCGCTGACCGAGGCGCTGCTCCGTTCCGGCTACCAGCGCGAAGCCGAGGCGGCGGCGGACGCCTTCGCGACGAGGCTCCTTGCAGCGGAGGGTTTGCCGGCGGCCCCGCTCGCCGGTTTTTTCCTGAAGCTGCGGGAGAAGGCGGGCGAGGGGGGCGTCTTCAACCATCTTTCCTCCCACCCCGACCCGGCGGCGCGGGCCGCGGCGGTCGGCGCGGAGGACGTGGTGGGCGACGCGCCGTTCGAGCCGATCCTCTCGGATCAGGACTGGGTGGCGCTCCGCAACATCTGCCGGTAGCGCGGCAGGAGGAGGATCGGCGCAACCATGATCGCGGCGGCGATCCAGGGCGGCCTGACCTCGAACGAGAAATCGAGATTGGCGAGGAGGATGCGCCGCCATGGCGCCCCCGTCATCCCCGCATGCCAGGCCGCCTCCAGCCCCGCGGCGGAGACGCCCGCGAGCAGCGCCGCCAGAAGCAGCACCAGCGCCGGCGGCGCGGCCTTTAGCCTACGGAGCCGCAGCAGCATTAGCCCGCAGAAAATCCCGGCGAGCAGCGCCGGCTGCGAAACATCAAGCTTCGACTGCATGAAGTAATGGAGAAGCCCGAGAGCCGTCAGCGGATAGACGAGCGCATGGAGCCGCCGCCAGTTCGCCCCCATCCGCCGGATCGCCCGGTCAAAGGAGGTCGCGGCGAGCGCGGCGAGGCCGAGGAGCGCCGCAAAACCGATCGTCAGGTAGACGCGGTTCACGACCTCCGTGGCGACCTTCAGCAGGTCGCCATTCATGTAGAGAATATAGAGCCCGAAATGCGCGGCGATGAAGCCGAAGGCGAAGAGGCCGATCATCCGCCGGAGCCCGATGAGCCGCCCATAGCCGAGTTGCGCCCGGAGCGGCGAGACGGCGAGCGCGGCGAGGAGGAAGTAGAGCGTCCATTCACCGGTGAAATGCGTCGCCGCCTTCTCCGGCTCCGGGCCGATCCACCCGAGCGCGAGAAGCGCAAGGAGCCAGAGCGCGGGCGCGGCGAGGAGCGCGAAGGTTGCCGCGCGGAGGGCCGAGAACCGGCCGGCGCGATCCTTCCAGGGCGTCAGGTCGTCAATGGTCATCTCGTCCCCCTTCGCCCCTGATATGGGCGCGGCCACGCCGCGCCGCCGCCCGCTCACGAAACCGTCACCGCCTCCGCTTGACCTCGATCAAGGCGCTGCGGCCGCCCGGCGGAGCATATGGCGCGGAACCCTGAAGGACAAAGCATGCCCGCCGAAACCCAAGCCGCCCCGCCCAAGCTCTACGCCGCGCGCGAACCGATCTTCCCGAAACGGGTTTCGGGTTGGTTCCGCACGCTCAAATGGCGGCTGATGATCCTCACGCTCGGGATCTACTACCTCACGCCCTGGATCCGGTGGGACCGAGGGCCCGAGCTTCCCGATCAGGCGGTGCTGGTGGACCTGGCCGGGCGGCGGTTCTTCTTCTTCTGGATCGAGATATGGCCGCACGAATTCTATTTCGTCGCCGGCCTCCTCATCATGGCGGGGCTCGGGCTCTTCCTCTTCACATCGGCGCTCGGGCGGGTCTGGTGCGGCTATGCCTGCCCGCAGACCGTCTGGACCGATCTCTTCATTCTCGTCGAACGCTGGGTGGAGGGGGACAGGAACGCACGCATCCGGCTCCTCAAGCAGAAATACGACCTCCGGAAGCTCCGCCTGCGGCTGACGAAATGGACCCTCTGGCTCCTGATCGGAATCGCGACGGGCGGCGCATGGGTCTTCTACTTCGCGGACGCGCCGAAGCTGGCCATCGACCTCGCGACCGGCCAGGCGCATGTGATCGCATACACCGCCATCGCGATCCTGACGGCGACGACCTTCGTCTTCGGCGGCTTCATGCGGGAGCAGATATGCATCTACGCCTGCCCCTGGCCGCGCATCCAGGCCGCGATGATGGACGAGCAGACGCTGACCGTCGCCTATCGCGAATGGCGGGGGGAGCCGCGGGGCAAGCACATCAAGGGCGCGGAGGCGGCGAAGCTCGGCGATTGCGTGGACTGCAACGCCTGCGTCGCCGTCTGCCCGACGGGAGTGGACATCCGCAAGGGCCAGCAACTGGCCTGCATCACCTGCGCGCTCTGCATCGACGCCTGCGACGACGTCATGCACAAACTCGGCCGCGAGCGAGGCCTGATCGACTATCTCTCCCTCGCCGACGAAAAGCGGGAGCGGGCGGGCGGCCATGCCGTCGCCGCATGGAAGCGCATCTTCCGCCCGCGCGTGATGATCTACACCGCAGCCTGGAGCGCCGTGGGCCTCGCCCTTCTCTTCGCGCTCTTCATCCGCTCGGAGGTGGACCTCACCGTCGCGGCGATCCGCAATCCGGTGAACGTGACCCTTTCGGACGGGTCGGTGCGGAACGCCTATGACCTCCGGGTGCGCAACAAGCAGAACGAGGCGGCCGAGTTCCGCGTCTCCATCGTGACGGAGGAGCCGCTGCGCCTCGCCATCGAGGGGACGGACGAGCGGCGCGTCTCCGTCGCGGCGGACGAGACGGGCCATGCGCGGGCCTATGTGATCGCGCAGCCGGACAGCCCGGCGGCGACGGGCGGGCGCTCGCCCCTCCGGTTCTGGGTCGAGGATGTGGAGACGGGCGCCCGCGCCAGCGCGGATGTGAGCTTCGTCGGAAAGGGAGAGTGAGATGGCCGGTAACGCGAACATGGGCAAGCCGCTGACGGGGCGTTTCGTCTTCTTCTGCTTCGCCGGGGCCTTCGGCGCGATCCTGGCGGCGAACATCGCGCTCGCCGTCGCCGCCATCGGCAGCTTCCCCGGCGTCGAGGTGAAGAACGGCTATGTCGCCAGCCAGAGCTTCGACCGGGAACGCGCGGCGCAGGTCGCGCTCGGCTGGTCCGCGAAGGCGGACTACGCCGACGGGCGGCTCGTCATCCGCGTGACGGACCGGATGGGAGACCCGGCCCCGCTGGCCGACTTCGCCCTCCGGATCGGGAGGCCCACGACGGAAGCCTTCGACGTGACCCCGGAAATCATCGAGTCCGCGACGATGGAAGCCGCGGAGATCGACCTCGCGCCCGGGCGCTGGCGCCTCGACATGACGGCGACGGGGCGGGGCGGGGAAGTCTTCCGCCAGCATCTCGTGATCGAGGTGAAGGGATGACCGCCGCCTGCCCCGCCTGTGGCGGCGCCGCTTTCGCCCCGGTCCGCCCCGCCGCCGCTCGCGCTGCGTCGGAGGCGCGGACGCTCATCCTCTCTCTCCCTGACATCCACTGCGCAGGCTGCATCGCCGGGGCGGAACGGGCGCTTTCCGGCGTTCCCGGCGTCGTCTCCGCCCGTGTGAACCTGACGCTGAAGCGTGCGACCGTGCGGGCCGCTCCGGGCTTGGCTGCGGAGGCGCTGACCGAGGCGCTCGCCCGCGCCGGCCACCGGGCGCTGGAGCTCGATGCGGCGACGCTGGCCGGCTCCGGCGACGACGAGACAGGCCGCGCGCTCCTCCTCGCCATCGGCGTCTCGGGCTTCGCGATGATGAACGTGATGCTCCTCTCCGTCTCCGTCTGGTCGGGGGCGGAGGCGGCGACGCGAGACTTTCTCCACTGGGTCTCCGCCGCCATCGCGCTGCCGGTCGTCGCCTTCGCAGGGCGACCCTTCTTCTACAGCGCCTGGGGCGCGCTCCGCGCGCGGCGGCTCAACATGGACGTGCCGATCTCGCTCTCGATCATCCTCGCCTCCTGCATGTCCCTCTTCGAGACATGGGCCGGCGGGCGGCACGCCTATTTCGACGCGGCGGTCGCGCTCACCTTCTTCCTGTTGCTTGGCCGATATCTCGATCATCGCGCCCGCGCCGCCGCACGTTCAGCGGCGCGGGAGCTGACGGCGCTGGAAAGCCCGAAGGCGATCCGCCTCGCCTCGAGCGGGCGGGAGACTGTCGCGATCTCCGAATTGCGGGTGGGCGACCTCGTCCATGTCGCGCCCGGAATGCGCGCGCCGGTGGACGGGGTGCTCGCCGAGGGCGTCACCGACATGGACCGCTCCCATCTGACCGGCGAGACGGTTCCCGTGGCCGCCGGTCCCGGGGCGGTCGTGTCGGCCGGGGAGATGAACCTCACCGGCCCGGTGACGCTCCGCGCCACCGCGGTGGGGGAGGACACATCGCTCCGGCGGATGGCGGAACTCGTCGCCGCGGCGGAGCGCGGGCGCGGGGTCTATCAGACCCTTGCAGACCGGGCCGCGCGCTTCTACTCGCCGGGCGTCCACCTTCTCGCGCTTTCGGCCTTCCTCTTCTGGGTCTGGCATGCGGGCGACATGCGCTTCGCGCTCAACGTCGCGGTGGCGGTGCTCATCATCACCTGCCCCTGCGCGCTCGGCCTCGCGGCGCCAGCGGTCGCGACGGCGGCGGCCGGGCGGCTCTTCCGCCGCGGCGTGCTCCTAAAGAGCGGCGACGCGCTGGAGCGGCTGGCGGAGGTGGATGTCGCCGTCTTCGACAAGACGGGGACATTGACGACGGGCCGCCCGCGCCTCGCGACCGAAGCCGCGCCGGAAGCGCTCGCCGCCGCCGCGGGCCTTGCCGCAGGCTCCGCCCATCCCTACGCCCGCGCGCTGGCGGAGGCGGCGGAGGCCGCCGGGCTCGCGCCGGTGCCGGTCTCGGGCCTTCTCGAACGCCCTGGCGCGGGCATGGAGGGGGAGATCGCGGGGGAGGCCGCACGGCTCGGCTCCGCCGCCTTCACGGGCGCGCCGGATGACGGCGGCGCGGCGATCTGGCTCCGCCTCGGCGAGGCTCCGCCCGTCCGCTTCGGATTCGCGGACGAGTTCCGGCCCGGCGCCGCCGCGCTCGTCGCCGCGCTGAAGGCGCGGGGGATCGGCACGATGCTCCTTTCGGGCGACGGGGCCGAGGCGGTGGAGGCGGCGCGCGCCGCGCTCGCGATCGACCATGCCGAGGCGCGCGTCTCCCCGGCGGAGAAGCTCGAACGGCTTAACGCCCTCGCCGCCGCCGGCCGCAAGGCGCTGATGGTCGGGGACGGGCTGAACGATTCCGGCGCGCTCGCCGCCGCCCATGTCTCCGCCGCGCCGGGCTCGGGGCTCGACGCGGCGCGGGTGGCGGCGGACATGGTGCTGCTGAACGCCGATCTTTCCGCCCTCGCCGGCGCGATGGAGACGGCGCGATGCGCGCGGCGGCGCATCCTCGAGAATTTCGGCCTCGCCGCGGCCTACAACCTCGTCGCCGTGCCGATCGCGCTCGCCGGCTTCTGCACGCCGCTGATCGCGGCGCTGGCGATGTCGCTCTCCTCGATCACCGTCTCGCTCAACGCGCTGAGGCTCCGCTGATGGACATCCTCGTCTTTCTCATTCCCGTCTCGCTCTCGCTCGGGGCGTTGGGGCTCCTCGCCTTCCTCTGGACTCTCCGCTCCGGCCAGTTCTCCGACCCGGAAGGCGACGCCGCCCGCATCCTGCTCGACGATGACGACCTCGCTCCTCAGCCGCCCCGCCCCTCGACGAAGCGGCGATAGAGCGCCGGGGTCACGCTCACCGTCAGGAGGATGCGGAGGATGTGGTGCGTGGTGACGAACACGGGGTTCGCCCCGATCGTCAGCGCGACGAGGCTCATTTCGATCACCCCGCCGGGCGCGAAGGCCATGACGTAGACCTCGGGCCGCTCCCCCGTCAGCGGCGCGAGCATCGCCCCGAAGCCGAAGGCGAGGAGGAGCGCGCCGGAGGCGGTCAGCGCCGTCAGTCGCGCCGCGGCGACAAGGGCGGCGCGCGTCAGCCCGGCGAAGCGCGCGCCGAGCGAGGAGCCGATGACGACCTGCGCCGCGATCACCGCGAAGGCTGGCGGCTGCGCCTCCACCACCCCGGAAAGATGCGTCGCCCCGCTGAGGAGGATCGGGCCGATGATGTGCCCTGCAGGGATGCCGAGCCGCTTCCCGATCATCCAGCCGAGCGCGCCGACGCCGATCAGGAGCGCATAGTCCACGCCGTTCGCTGCGACATGGGCGGGGTCGAAGGTCACGCCCGCCGCGCTGCCCACGACCTCCCCCGTCAGCACGAGAAAGCCTAGCGGGACCATCGCGATCACGAAGACGATCCGGAGGAAATGGAGCGCGGAGATCGTCTTCACGTCGCCCCCCGCCGCCTCTCCGAGCATGATGTTCTCGATCAGCCCGCCCGGCGCGGCGCCGAACCAGGCCGTCGGCTCGTCATAGCCGCCGACGCGGCGGAGAAGCGCATAGCCCGCCACCTGCGCCGCGACGGTGTAGAGGAAGAGCGCGACGACGCCCGGCCACCAGTCCGGCAGCCGCCCGAGAAGCTCCGGCGTGAACATGCCGCCGATCATCACGCCGATGATCACGACGAAGCTGTTCCGCAGCCATTCCGGAAAGCGGACCGGGTTGAGCCGGCCGGGCAGGAGGATGCACCAGAGCGCGTTGGCGGTGATCGCGCCGAGCATCCACGGCATCGGCGAGCCGATGCGCGTGAAGACCCATCCCCCCGCCGCCCCGAGCGCGATGCAAAGGAAGAGGCTCGCCGCCTCCCTACCGGTCAGCAGCGCAGGCATGGGCCGCGGCCTTCGCTTCGGATCACGCGGCGGCCGCCTCCGTCTCCCGCAGTTTGGCGAGCGCCGTCGGCGAGACCGCAAAGCGCGGCCCGTGCCGCTCTGCAAGCTCCGCCGCGCGGGCGGCGAAGGCCTCGATCCCCACGCCGCGAATGAACTGGAGCGCCCCGCCCGTATGGGCCGGGAAGCCGATGGCGAAGATGCCGCCGAGATTAGCCTCGACCTCGGAGCGGATCACTCCCTCGTCATAGCAGCGCAGCGTCTCGATGGCCTGACGGTAGAGCAGCCGGTCCTCCGCCTCCTGCATCGTCACCTCGCGGTTGCCGGTGCGGAACTGGTCCAGCCCCGGCCAGAGCGTCTTCGTTCCGTCCGGGTGATAGTCGTAGAAGCCGCCGCCGTAATGCCGGCCGCCGCGCCCCATCTCCACCATCCGGTGCGCCACGGCTTTCGTGTGCGAGCCGTCCGCGGGGAAGCCGTCCTTCACGCCAAGCCGCTCGTCGAGGGCGAGGTGCGTGTCGTGCACCTTCTTGGAGAGCACCATCGACACCTCGTCGTGCACGGCGAGCGGGCCGACCGGCATGCCGACGCGCCAGGCGGCGCGTTCAATGGCGACAGGGCTCATCCCGTCCATCAGCAGCGCCTGGCCCTCGTCCAGATAGGTCCCGAACACGCGGGAGGTGAAGAAGCCGCGACTGTCGTTCACGACGATCGGCATGTAGCCGAGCTTCGTCACGTAGTCGTAGCCCTTCCGCAGCGTCTCGTCCGAGGTCGCCTCGCCCATGATGATCTCGACGACCTTCATCTTCTCGACGGGCGAGAAGAAATGGAGGCCGATGAAGCGTTCGGGCTCGGGGCAAGCCTTCGCGAGAAGGGAGATCGGCAGGGTGGAGGTGTTGGAGCCGTAGATGCCGCCGGGCGCAAGGCGCGGGAAGGTCTCCGCGATCACCCGCTCCTTCAGCGCGACATCCTCGAACACCGCCTCGACGATCAGGTCCACGCTCTCGAAGGCCGCGTCATCGGCCGTCGGCTCGATAAGGGAGAGAAGCGCGGCGCCCGCCTCCTCGCTCATCCCGCCCTTCTTCGCGGCGGCGGCGACGAGGCCGGCGGAATGGGCCTTGCCCTTTTCCGCCTTCGCGATCTCGGTGTCCTTCAGGATCGTCCGCATTCCGGCCGAGGCCTGCGCCCAGGCGATACCTGCGCCCATCATGCCCGCGCCAAGGACGGCGACAGAGCCGGGAGCCCATTTGTCTCCGGCGGGGCGGGCCGAGCCCGCCTTGATCGCCTGCCGCCCGAAGAAGAAGGTGCGGATCGCCGCCTTGCATTCCTTCGTGACCATCAGCGCGACGAGGCCGCGGCTCTCGACGCGCAGCGCCGCCTCGAAGCCCATGCGCATCGAGTTCACCGCGATGTCGAGGATCTTCTCCGGCGCCGGCATGAGCCCGCGCGTTTTCTTCACCAGCATGGCGGAGGACGCCATGATCATCGGGCGGACGAGCGGATGCGTCGTGTCGCCGCCGGGATAGGCGAAGCCTTTCCGGTCCCACGGCTGCTGCGCGGCGCCGGGATTGGCCTTGATCCAGGCCTTGGCGCCGGGGATCAGCTCTTCCCGCGTCGCCACGATCTCGTCGACAAGGCCATAAGCCTTCGCCGCGGCGGGCTTCCACGGCTTGCCTTCGAGGAGGACGGGCAACGCCTTCTCCAGCCCGAGCAGGGCCGTCAGCCGCACCACGCCGCCCGCGCCCGGCAGGAGGCCGAGCGTCACCTCCGGCAGGCCGACCACCGCCGCCGGATCGTCCACCACGATGCGCCGGTTGCATGCGAGGCAGAGCTCATAGCCGCCGCCGAGCGCCGCGCCGTTGATCGCCGCGACGACGGGGACGGGCAGGAGCTCGATCTCGCGATAGGGGCGCTTGTTCTCCTCGACATAGCGGAGCGTCTCGGCGTCCGCCGTCTCCATCGAGCCAAGGAGGTTGAGGTCCCCGCCGGCGAAGAAGGTCTTCTTGGCGGAGGCGAAGACGACGCCTGTCAGCCCCTGCTCCGCCCGGAGCTTCGCCAGCGCCCAGTCCATGGAGGGAAGATACTTCTCGTTCATCGTGTTGGCGGATTGGCCCGCCATGTCGAGCGTGACGGTGACGATCCCGTCCGCATCCTTTTCGTAGCGGATATGTTCGTGCGCCTCGCCCATCGCTCAGACCCTCTCGATGATCGAGGCGACGCCCATGCCGCCGCCGACACACATGCAGATCAGCGCCCGCTTCAGCTTCCGCCGCTCCAGCTCGTCCAGCATTGTGGAGACGAGGCAGCCGCCCGTCGCGCCGAGCGGATGCCCCATCGCGATGGCGCCGCCGACGACGTTCAGCTTCTCGTCCGGCACGTTCAGGTCCTTCTGGAGCCGGAGCGCGACGGAGGCGAAGGCCTCGTTGATCTCCACGAGGTCGATGTCGTCCATCGTCAGCCCGGCCTTCGCCAGCGCCTTAAGTGAGGCAGGGCCGGGGCCGGTGAGCATGATCGTCGGGTCCGTCGCGGTCAGCGCGATGGAGAGGACGCGGCCGCGCGGGGTGAGGCCAAGGTCCTTCCCGACCCGCTCGTTGCCGACCATGATGAGCGAGGCGCCGTCCACGATGCCGCTCGAATTGCCGGGCGTGTGGACATGGTTGATCCGCTCGACCTCCGTGTATTTCGCGAGCGCCACGGCGTCGAAGCCCATCGCGCCCGGCCCGGCGAAGGACGGCTTCAGCGCGCCGAGCTTCTGCATGTCGGTGTCCGGCTTGATGAAATCGTCCTTGGAGAGAATGACGATCCCGTTTTCGTCGGTCACCGGAACCACCGAGCGGTCGAACCAGCCCGAGTCGCGGGCGTGGGCCGCGCGCTTCTGGCTCTCCATCGCGAAGGCGTCCACGTCGTCCCGGCTCCAGCCCTCGATCGTGGCGATGAGGTCCGCGCCGATCCCCTGCGGGACGAAGCCGGTGGCGATGGCGGTTTCCGGGTCCTCCGCGAAGGGGCCGCCGTCCGAACCCATCGGCACGCGGGACATGGATTCGTAGCCGCCGGCGCAGACGAGATCCTCCCAGCCGCTCGCGACCTTGGCAGCGGCGGTGTTGAACGTGTCGAGGCCTGAGGCGCAGAAGCGGTTGACCTGCGCGCCCGGCACCGTCTCGTCCCATCCCGCCTTCTGCAGCGCGATCTTCGGAAGGACGGAGCCCTGCTCCATCACCGGCATGACGCAGCCGAGCATCACGTCGTCCACCCGGCTCGTGTCCAGATCATGCCGGCGCTGTATCTCCTCGAGGAGGGTGGTGACGAGCCGGATCGGCTTCACCTCGTGCAGCGTCCCGTCCTGCTTGCCCTTGGAGCGGGGGGTGCGGATGGCGTCATAGATGAAGGCGGCTTCGGTCATGGCTCTCTCCTCCTCGGCGTTTCGCGAGTTATAGGGCGCCCGCGGCGCGGCGGAAGCCCCTCAGCCCGCGCCGCCGGGGGTGACGCGGCGATAGGTGTCGAAATGCCGACGAAGCGCGGCGGCGCAGCCTTCGGCGTCGCGGGCGAGCGCGGCCTGCAGGATGTCCGCATGTTCCTGCAGCAGCTCCGCGCCGCGAAAGCCGAGCGTCGGGTCGAGCGCGATGACATGCTGCTTGAACTGGTCGAAGGCGAGCCGGTGCTGCGCCAGGAGCCGGGCGGAGCCGCAGGCGCCGATCAGCGCCTCGTGAAAGGCCCGGTCGGAGGCGGACCAGAGCCTGAGCTGCCCCGCATCGAGCGATTCGCCGCGCATCCGACTTTCCAGATGGGCGAGGCGGTGATGCGCCGCGGTGAGGTTCGCCTCCCATTCCATCCCGCCCCGCGCAATCGAGAGCCGGGCGCCTTCGGTCTCGATCAGGATGCGAAAATGCGCAATCTCCCAGATCACATCCGGCCCGGTCCGCGCCGCGCGGAAGCCGCGCTGGGGCAGGCTTTCAATGAAACCTTCCGCTGCAAGGCGGATCAACGCCTCCCGGATCGCCGCCGCCGAGGCGGCGTACCGCAGCGCCAGACGCTGGGGCATGAGCTTGGCGCCGGGCGCGACGGCCCCCGCGACGATCTCATCCCGGAGCCGCGCATAGACGGCGCCGGACAATGCGGCCATGACGTTCCCCCCCGGCCTTCTTTTCGCCGAGCATAGGCGAGAATTTCGAAATTCGAAAGAATTTCGATAACGCCGTTGTGGGACCGATGCGACCTTGCTAGCCTTCCTTCCAAGCTGCGGCGAGAGAGCCGCGGCGCGATAAACCGTCAACAATCCTCGGGGAGGACATGATGAAACTGAAGACCCTCGCAGCCGGACTCGGCGCCGCAGCCGTCGCATCGATGCTGGCGGGCGCCGCCATGGCGCAACAGACCACCCTCCGCATCCAGACGCACTACGCGCCGGAAACTGTCTCCGGGAAGCTGGCGCAGCGCTTCGTGGACGATGTGCAGGTCATGTCGAACGGCGAGATCGCCATCGAGATGTTCTTCTCCTCCTCCGTGGTGAACTCGGTCGAAGGGTTCGACGCGGCGGCGACCGGCATTCTCGATTGCGAGATGCACGGCGGCGCCTACCAGACAGGCAAGAACCCCGCCTTCCAGTTCGTGGGCGACATCATGGGCGGCTATGACACGCCCTATCAGCAGCTGTCTTGGCTCTATCACGGCGGCGGCCTCGAAGCGGCGCAGGAACTCTACAACAAGTTCGGGATGCAGCTGATCGGCTGGTGGGTCTATGGCCAGGAGTCTCTGGCCTCGACGAAGCCGATCCGCGGCATCGCCGACCTGAAGGACTGGAAGTTCCGCTCGCCCCCGGGGCTCGAGACGAACATCTTCGCTTCGCTCGGCGCCAGCCCCATCGTGATGGACTTCACGGAGATCTTCACCGCGCTCGAATCCGGCATCATCGACGGGGCGGACGCCTCCGGCATCGCGAACAATGTCGGCCTCGGGCTCTACGACATCGCGAAGTACACCAACTTCCCCGGCTTCCACTCGATGCCGTCCGACCACCTCGCCTGCAACAAGGCGCGCTGGGACGGGATGCCCGAGCATCACCGCCGCATCATGGAGCGGGCGATGGAATCGCTCGCGCTCCAGACCGCGCTGACCTTCGAGAAGGCGAACAACGAGGCCGCGGCGAAGCTGCGCGCCGAGGGCGTCGAGGTCGCCGAATGGTCCACCGAGGACCGCGCAGCGTTCCGCAAGGCGGCGCTGGCGCAGTGGGAGCCCTTCGCGACGACGCCGGAGGCGAAGGCGCTGGTCGAGAGCCACATGGCCTATCTGCGGGTGCTTGGCCTCGCAGAGTGACGCGCATCGACTGAGTCTTGGGGCGGCCCTTTGCGGGGCCGCCCTGTTTGCCGTCTCTGAGCGCGGAGCCCAACCATGAAAGAACATGAACGCACCGGCCCGGTCGACTACCTGACCTGGGGGTTCAGCCGCGTCTCCATGTGGGCGCCTGCGTTTCTGGTCGTGATCATGTTCTACGAAGTCTTCATGCGCTACGTCTTCGCCAAGCCCACCATCTGGGTGAACGAGATGTCGCTATGGATCGCAGGCGGCATCTACCTGACGGCCGGGCTCTATTCGCTGCAGCAGCGCAGCCATATCCGCATCACGATCATCTATGACATGGCGCCGCGCGGCGTGCGGAAATTCTTCGACCTGCTGTCGCTCTTCTGTGTGCTCGTCTTCGCCTTCTGCGTCATCTGGGGCGGCTTCGGCGAGGCCTGGGCGAAGCTCTTGCGGTGGGAGACGTTCGGCACGGCCTGGGATCCGCCGATCCCGGCGACGATCAAGCCGCTTATCCTGATCACGCTGGCGATCGTGGCGATCCAGTCGATCTCCAACCTGATCTATGACTGGAACCGGGAGGAGACGCACGAGGCCGAGGACGAGGAAATCGCCGAGCTCCGCGCCGCCGCCGGCGTCGAACAGCCGAAGGCCTGAGCCGATGTTCGACATCGGCACGATCTCCCTCGTCGTCCTGCTCGGCATGTTCGTGCTGCTGGCCATCGGCATGCCGCTCGGCCTCGCTTCGGGCTTCCTCGCCGTCGTCGTCATGGTGATGAAGTTCCCGCCGGAGCTCCTTTTCGGCAATTTCGGCACCGGCCCGCTAAACATCCTCTCGCAGCGGCTCTATTCGATCACGACGAACTATGTCCTGATCTCGATACCGCTCTTCATCTTCATGGCCGTCCTTCTGGAGCGGAGCGGCATCGCGAGGGACATGTATTCCTCGCTTTCCATGTGGATGTCCCGCACCCGCGGCGGCGTCGCGATGGTGACGGCGATCATGGCGGTCGTCATGGCCGCGATGTCCGGCATCATCGGCGGGGAAGTCGTGCTCCTCGGCCTCATCGCGCTGCCGCAGATGCTGCGGCTCGGCTACAACCAGAACCTCGCCATCGGCACGATCTGCGCCTCCGGCTCGCTCGGCACGATGATTCCGCCCTCGATCGTGCTGATCTTCTACGGTCTCATCACCGAGACCTCGATCTCCGCGCTCTTCACCGCCGCGTTCCTGCCCGGCTTCATGCTGGCGGGGCTCTACATGTTCTACATCTACGTCCGCACCCGGCTCCGGCCGGAGGAGGCGCCGCTGCCGCCGCCCTCGCCGGACGACATGACCGGGGCGGAGAAGGCGCGCTACGGCACGGTCCTGATCTCGATGATGGTCGGCGCGCTGGCCGCCGCCATCCTTCTCCGCATGGCCGTCATCACGACCACCGGCGCCTTCGACGAGACGACGCGGATGCTCGACCTCCGCACCGGCGTCATCTGGGGCGCCATCCTCGCGCTCTGCCTCGGTTACATCTTCTTCTATCAGGGCGCGGCCATCGCCAAGGGCGCGTGGGACCGGGGCAAGGGCCTCGTCTCGCCGCTCCTCATCGTCTTCGTCGTGCTCGGCTCGATCTATGGCGGCGTGACGGGGATCACCGAGGCGGCGGCGATGGGCTCGGTCGCCGTGCTCGTCCTCATCGTGCTGCGCGGCGAGTTCTCCTTCCGGCTCCTGCATGAAGCCTCGATGCGGACGTTCAAGTCTACCGGGACGATCATCTGGGTGACCTTCGGAGCCACGGCGCTCGCCGGCGCCTACACCATCGCCGGCGGGCCTACCTATGTCGCCAACCTCATCCTCGGCCTGGAGATGGGGACGCTGGGCGTCCTCCTCTTCATGATGCTTATCTTCCTCTTCCTCGGCGCCTTCATGGACTGGACGGGGATCGTCCTGCTCGTCATGCCGGTCTTCCTTCCCATCGTCCTGAAGCTGCCGAAGGAAGAACTCGGCCTCTTCGGCGGACTCGACTCGGTGACGATGGTGAAGGTCTGGTTCGGCATCCTCTTCTGCGTGAACATGCAGGTGAGTTTCCTCTCCCCGCCCTTCGGGCCGGCGGCCTTCTACCTCAAGTCCGTCTGCCCGCCGCACATCACCCTGCCGGACATCTTCAGGAGCTTCCTGCCCTTCATCGGCATGCAGCTCATCATCCTGGCGGTGATCCTCTTCTTCCCTCAGATCACCACGGTGTTTCTCTAGATCATGCGAGCGACCATCGAGCGCGTCGAAGCCGGGCTCTACGAGATACCCCTCGCGGAGACTCTCACCGACTCGATGCACGGCGAGATGCGGGCGTTCGAGATAGTGACGGCGCGGGTGACGGATTCGGAAGGCGCGGAGGGCGTCGGCTACACCTTCACCTGCGGGCGGAACGGCGGCGCGATCCACGACATCCTCGGGCGGGAGATCGCGGAAATCGCCCGCGGCGAGGAGGCGGACCGGATCGAACGGTTATGGCGCAAGATCTGGTGGGCGACCCATTACGGCGGGCGGGGCGGGCCAACCGTTCTGGCCCTCTCCGCCTTCGACATCGCACTCTGGGACCTTGCGGCGAAGAAGGCCGGCGCGCCGCTTTGGCGGCATCTCGGAGGGCACGAGCCGCGCGTGAAATGCTATGCTGGCGGCATTGACCTGATGCTCTCCGCAGACGAGCTGATCGCGCAAACGGAGCGAAACCTCGCAAGGGGTTTTCGCGCGATCAAGATGAAAGTTGGGCGTGAGCGGCTTTCGGAAGACGTCGCGAAGGTCGCCGCGATGCGCGATTTTCTCGGAGACGAGTTTCCGCTGATGCTCGACGCCAATATGAAGTGGACGGGGGATCAGGCGATCCGCGCCGCGCGCGCCTTCGCGCCATATGATCCCTTCTGGCTGGAGGAGCCCTGCGAGCCGGAAGACATGGCGGGGCATGCCCGCGTCGTCGCCGAAGGCGGCGTCCCGGTGGCGATCGGGGAGAATTTCCGCACGCTGGCGGAGTTTCGCTCTTTCATCGCCGCCGGGGCTGTCACCTTTCCAGAGCCGGACGTCACGAATTGCGGCGGTGTAACCGTATTCATGAAGGTCGCGAAGCTGGCCGAGGCGTTCGGCCTGCCGGTGACCAGCCATGGCGCACACGACTTCACGGTCCATCTCCTCGCTGCGGCTCCGAACGCCTCCTATCTCGAGGCGCATGGATTTGGGCTCGACAAGCTCATCGAACACCCGCTGGAGATTGACGATGGGTTCGCGACGGCGCCGGAGCGGCCGGGCCACGGCGTTGTTTTCGACTGGCGGGGCCTCGAGACATTGAGGAGAGCGTGATGGAGGCGTTGAGCCCGGAGCAGAAGGCCTTCTACGAGGCGAACGGCTATCTCATGCTCGAAAGCCGCGTGCCCCTCGCCTTGATCGAGGAGATCCGGGCGGAGATCGCCCGGTTCGAGCAGGAGGCGGCGGGCATGACGGCCTCCAACGACAGGCTCGACCTTGAGGACTCACACAGGCCGGAGGCGCCGCGTGTCCGCCGCATCAAGCTGCCGCACACGATTTCGGAACCGGTCGCGCGGCTGATGCGCTCAGACCATATCCTCGCCCCGGCGCGGGACCTGCTGGGGCCGGACATCCGGCTCCACACGACGAAGCTCAACATGAAGTCGGCGGGCTACGGCGCGGCGGTGGAATGGCACCAGGATTTCGCCTTCTACCCTCACACCAACGCCGACGTGCTGGCGATCGGCGTGTTGATCGACGATCTCGCGCCGGAGAACGGGCCGCTCATGGTCTTCCCCGGCTCGCACAAGGGGCCGATCCTCGATCATTTCGAGGACGGGGTCTTCGTCGGCGCCGTGGACCTCGCGCGGGAGGGGCTGGACGTGAAGGACGCCGCGGTGCTGACCGGCCCGGCGGGCTCCATCTCGATCCATCACGGCCATGCGCTGCACGGCTCCGCCCTCAACCGCTCGTCGAAGGACCGGCGGATGCTTTTCTACGAGATGATGGCGGCGGACGCCTTTCCGATCATGGGCTCGGGCACCACCTTCGGTTCTCTCGAAGACTACAACGCAAGGATGCTCTGCGGAGCGCCGACGGACCGGCCGAGGCTTGAAGCGGTCTCTGCCCGCATTCCGCTGCCGAAACCGGCGAAGGCGGGGTCGATCTACGAGATCCAGTCGGGCCTGAAGGCGCGCGCCTTCGAGCGGGCCTGATGCGCGTCGCCGTCGTCGGACGCGGGCTGATGGGCTCCGCCGCCGCGCGGCATCTCGCGAAGGCGGGGCATGAGGTCGTTCTCGTCGGGCCGGACGAACCGGCGGAAAAGCGGACTCATCGCGGCGTCTTCGCCTCGCATTACGACGAGGGGCGGATCACGCGGAAGAACGCGACGGACCCCTATTGGGCCGAAGTCTCCATCGCCTCCATCGCCCGCTATGCGGAGATCGAGGCGGAGAGCGGGGTCTCATTCTTCGACGAGCGCGGCGCGATGATCGCCGGCGCTGAAGGCGGCCCGCTCATCCAGGCGGCGCGCGCGACGCAAAGGGCGCTCTCCATCGAATGCGAGGCGCTGGACTGCGCCGCGCTCCGCGCCCGCTTCCCCTTCTTCGCCTTCCCGGAGGACTGGGCTGCGCTCCATGAGCCCACGGGCGCCGGCTGCGTCTCCCCCCGCCGCCTCGTCGCGGCGCAGACGGAGGCGGCGCGGCGGCGCGGGGCGGAGGTCGTGGCGGAGCCTGCGCTCGGAATCGAGGAAACGAAAGGCGGCGTCGTCATTCGCACCGCCTCGGGCGAGGTCCGGGCGGAACGGGCGCTCGTCGCCTCCGGCATGATGACGGATCATGTGCTCGGCCGCGCGCCGAAGCTCTCGCTCAATGCCCGCACCGTCGCGCTTTTCGAGGTGGCGGAGGCGGAGGCGCGGCGCCTCGCCGCCATGCCTTCCCTCGTCTTCCGCTGGAGCCGGAAGGGCGACCCCTACCTCCTGCCCCCGGTCCGCTATCCGGACGGCGCCTGGCGCGTAAAGCTCGGCGGCGATCCGGAGGATGTGAAGCTCACGAGCCCGGAGATGATCGGGGACTGGTTCCGCTCGGGCGGAAACCCGGAGGTGCGGGACTTTCTCGAAGAAGCCTATCGCGAGCTGATGCCCGACGTAAGAATCGAGCGCGTGACGATGGACGCCTGCGCCACGACCTGGACGGGGGACGGCTACCCCGAGATCCGCCGCCTTTCCCCCCGTATCGCGGTGGCGACGGGCGGCAACGGCGCCGGCGCGAAATGCTCGGACGAGTTGGGCCGGCGCGGCGCGCTGGCGCTTGTGGAAGAACTGGAGGACGCGACATGACCAAACCCGCCATCGGATTCATAGGCCTCGGCCTCATGGGCGGCGCGATGTGCCAGCGGATGCTGGACCTCGGCTATCCGCTCACCGTGCTCGGCAACCGCACGCGCACGGAGCTGGAGAAGGCGACGGCGCGGGGCGCGACGGAGGCATCGAGCGCCCGCGAAGTCGCCGCCGCCTCCGACATCGTCATGCTCTGCATGGACACCTCCGCCAATGTCGAGGCCCGGATGCGCGGGGCGGAGGGCGTGATCGCGGGGCTGAAACCCGGAACCGTGGTGATCGACTTCGGCACCTCGCTGCCCGACTCGACCTCCGCCCTCGGCGACGAGGTCGCGGCGGCGGGCGGCGTCTATCTCGACGCGCCGATTTCCCGCACCCCCGCGCAGGCGCGGGACGGGATGATCAACCTGATGATCGGCGGGGACCAGGCGGCCTTCGCCAAGGTGCAGCCCGTGCTGAAGGACCTGTCGGAGAACGCCTTCCATGTCGGCCCGCTCGGCGCCGGCCACCGGATCAAGCTCATCAACAACTTCTTCGCGATGACGACGGCGATGGCGATGTCCGAAGCCTTCGCGATGGCGGACAAGGTCGGCGTGCCCCGCGAGAAGCTCTACCAGATCATGTCTGCGGGGCCGCTCAAGTCCGGCATGATGGAATGGATCAAGGCCGCCGCCATCGACGGCGACCCGACGAAGCTCGCCTTCGCCGTGAAGAACGCGAAGAAGGATGTAGGCTATTACGGCCTGATGGCCGAGGGGGCGGGCGCCGTTTCCCTCATGTCGGGCTGCGCGAAGCAGGTGCTCTCGCTGGGCGTCGCCGAAGGCTATGGCGAGAAGATGGTGCCGGAGATGGTCGGTTTCTTCGAGGCGCTTTACGCCGGGAAGTAGGCTCCCTACTCCGCCGCCTTCGGCAGGGCGGCCGGCGGCTCGTCGAATTCGAAGCTTTCGAGCTTCGCGGCGCGGCCGCCGGCCTTCGATGCGCTGATCTTGATCTTCTCCACATCCTGTCGCGCCTGCTCGAAATGCCGGTCGAGCGCGCCGACGCGCTCGACCAGACGGTCCACATCGGCGGTCAGCAGTGAAAGCTCGCGGCGGATCGCCCCCGCCTGCTCCCGCATCCGCGCGTCCTTCAGGATCGCGCGCATCGTGTTGAGCGTCGCCATGCAGGTGGTGGGGGAGACGATCCAGACCCGGCGCGCGAAACCCTCCCGCACCACGTCGCCGAAATTGGCGTGAAGCTCGGCGTAGACGGCCTCGGAGGGGAGGAACATCAGCGCGCCGTCCGCTGTCTCCCCCGCGATCAGATACCGCTCCGCGATGGCGGCGACATGGGCGCGGACAGCGGCCCGGAAGGCGCGCGCCGCCTCCACCTTCTCCCGCTCCGTCGCCGCCGCGCGAAGCGATTCGTAGGCCTCCAGCGGAAACTTCGCGTCGATCACAATGGGGCCGGGCGGGTTCGGCAGGTGGATCAGGCAATCCGCCCGCCGTCCGTTCGAGAGCGTCGCCTGGAACGTAAAGGCGTCCGGCGGCAGCGCCTTCGAGACAATGTCGGCAAGCTGGATCTCGCCGAAGGCTCCGCGCGCCTGCTTGTTCGAGAGAATGTCCTGGAGGCTCAGCACGTCCCCCGAGAGCTTCTCGATGTTCGTCTGCGCCTTGTCGATGGCGGCGAGCCGCTCCTGCAATTCGGCGAGGCTCCTCGTGGTGCGCTGGGCGGAGCCGTGCAGGCTCTCCCCCATCGCCTTTTGCACCTCCTCGAGCCGCCGCTCCATGGCCTCGGTGATCCGCGCCTGCCCCGCCGCCTGCGCTTCGGCGACCTGAACGAGCCCGCCCGCGAGCCGATGCTGGCCCTGGTCGAGCGTCCGCACCGCCCCGCCGAGTTCGGCCAGCGCCGCCGCGAGCGGCGCGGTCGCCTCCGCGCTTTGGCGCGCGGCGCGGAGCGCGAGGAGGAGCACGAGAAGGATAAGGAAGGTCGCCGCGCCGCCCACGGCGAGCGCGAGCGTGAGCGGGTCGGAAAGGTCGAGGGAGAGCGTCATCGCCGGCCGAATAGCCGCTCGATCCCCGCAAGGTCGAGACACACGGAGGTCGGCCGGCCGTGATTGCACTGGCCGGAATTCGGCGTCGCCTCCATCTCTCGGAGGAGGGCGTTCATCTCCTCCACGGAGAGCCGCCGCCCGGCGCGCACGGAACCGTGGCAGGCGATGCGGGAGAGGACGGCGTTCAGCCGCGCCTCCAGCGAGCGCGCGGCCGCCCCCTCCGCGAGTTCGTCGGCGAGATCGCGAAGGAGCGCGCCGGCGTCGCAAGGGCCGAGCATGGCGGGCGTCTCCCGCACGCAGAGCGCGCCGGGCCCGAACCCCTCCACCGCGAGGCCGAGCCGGGCCAGCTCGGGCGCGATCTCCAGCACCCGCTCGGCGTCCTCGCCCGGAAGCTCGACGATTTCGGGCAGGAGCAGCGCCTGCCCCGAAGCGCCGCCCGCAGCCAGCGCGGCCTTGAGCCTCTCGTAGACGATCCGCTCATGCGCTGCGTGCGCGTCCACGATGACCATGCCGTTTTCAGTCTGCGCGACAATGTAGGTTTCGTGGATCTGCGCCCGCGCGGCTCCAAGCGGGCGGGAGAGCGCCTCTGGCGCAGGCGGCTCCGGCTCCGCGCGCGCGGAGGGCGGGGAAAACTCTCCCGCGATCTCCCCGGGCCCCTGGAAGCGCAGCGCCTCCTCCCGCAGCATCGGCGTTCCGCGATATTCCTGCTGGTAGGCGAAGGCCCCGGCCGGGCGCGGTGGGGCCGGCGCGAAGCCGTCGAAGGCCTCCGCCGAGACCGAGGCGGCGCTCCGATGCCCCGCCTCCGCCAGCGCATGGCGGAGCGCGGAGACGACGAGCCCGCGCGCCAGCGCCGGCTCACGGAACCGCACCTCCGTCTTCGCCGGATGGACGTTCACGTCCACCCGCTCCGGTTCGCAGTCGAAGAACAGCGCGGCGGCGGGTCGCCTGTCCCGGCTCAGGAGGTCGGCATAGGCGGCGCCGAGCGCGCCGATCAGCAGCCGGTCCGACACCGGGCGGCCGTTGACGAAGAGGAATTGCTGCCGGGTCGTCCCGCGCGAATAGGTCGGCAGCGCGGCCCAGCCGGTCAACCGCAACCCCTCCCGCTCCGCGTCGATCTCCAGCGCGCTCTCCGCGAACTCTCGCCCGAGGAGCCGCCGGAGGCGCGCCAGCGGGCTCTCGGGCTCCGCGCGGAGGAGGAGGCGCGGATCGCCTTCCGAGAGATCGGAGAGGGTGAAGCCGACCCCGGGCGCCGCCATCGCCAGCCGGCGCACCGCCTCGGCTGCCGCCTGAAGCTCGGCGCGGTCCGACCGGAGGAACTTCAGCCGCGCCGGGGTCGCGAAGAAGAGGTCGCGGAGCGAAACCTCCGTCCCCTCCCCCCGGGCCGCCGGCCGCGGCCGCTCCACTGCGCCTGCCCGCGCCTCGATAGACCAGGCCTCCGCCGCCCCGCGCGCCCGGCTCGTCAGCGTCATCCGCCCGACCGCGGCCATCGAGGGCAGCGCCTCGCCGCGAAAGCCGAGCGTGCGAATGTTCAGGAGGTCCTCGCCGTCCGTCTTCGAGGTGGCGTGGCGCTGGAGGGCGAGCGGAAGCTCGTCCCGCGTCATCCCCTCGCCGTCATCCGAGACCCGGATCAGCGTCTTGCCACCGTCCGCAAGAGCGACGTCGATGCGCCGCGCCCCGGCGTCGATCGCGTTTTCCACCAGCTCCTTCACCGCCGCGGCGGGCCGCTCGATCACCTCGCCGGCGGCGATCCTGTTCGCCGCCGCCTCGGTCAGGAGCCGGATACGCGGTGGCGCATCGGCGCCGATATTGCGGTCGGGGGCGTTCATGACGCTAGCCATAGCATGCGCCGGGCGCTGCCGCAAAGGCGCGAGCAAGCTCGGCTTGCCCCTGCGCGCCCTCTGTGGCCATCTCGAACAGAAGGAGGCCCGGGAATGGCCGAAATCGAGCTGAAGCTTCTTGTCGACCAGGCGGAAGCCACGGCGTACTGGCGCCGCGCCGTCGCCGCCGGACTGGCCGAGGCGGCGCCGAAGCCGCGGCTCCTTCGCTCCGTCTATTTCGACAGCGAGGACCATGCGCTGAAACGGGCCGGAATCGCGCTCCGCCTGCGGCGGGACGGGCGGCGCTGGGTGCAGACGGCGAAGGCGAGGGCGGCGCTCAGCGGCGGGCTTTCGAGGGCGGAGGAGTTCGAGGCGCCGGCGCCGGGCGGGCGGCTTGATCTCTCCCTGATAGACTCGTCCGATCTGCGGGAGGAGATCGCCGCCGCCGGCCCGCTCGTCCCGGTCTGCGAGACATCCATCCGCCGCGCCGCAGGCGTCCTGACGCGGGAGGACGGCCTGAAGGTCGAGCTTGCGGTGGACAGGGGCGAGATCATCGCCGGCGAGGCCCGGGCTTCGCTCCGGGAGGTGGAGCTGGAGCTCGTCGAGGGGCCCCTGGCCGGGCTCTACGACCTCGCGCTTTCGCTTTCGGGGGAAGGCGTTATTCGCTTCTCCCGCCTCTCGAAGGCGGCGCGGGGCTATCTCCTCGCCGCCGAGGGGCGGATAGAGCCGAAGCCAGCCGCCCGCAACGCGGCGACGCCGCCGCTTCATCGAGAGATGAACGCGGAGGCGGCGGCGCAGGCTGTGCTCCGGGAATGCCTCGCGCAGATCGCGGCCAACATGGAGTTCGCCGCCACGGCGCCTGACCCGGAAGGGCCGCACCAGCTCCGGGTCGGGCTGCGGCGCTTCCGCAGCGCGCTCTCTGTCTTCGGCGCCGCGCTCAAAGGGCCGGAAGCCGCCCGGCTCGGGGCGGAGGCGCGATGGCTGGCCGGAGAGGCGGGGCGGCTCCGCGACCTCGAAGTCGCGCTCGACGATGTCGTGGGGCGGGAGGCGGCCGCTCACCCGGGCGAGACCGGGTTCGCGCGTCTCGCCGCCGACCTCCTCTCCGCGGTCGAGGCCGAGCGAGGCCGGCTGAAGGAGACGCTGCGGAGCGATCGGGCGCGGGCATTCGTCCTTCATCTCGCCCGATTCGCGGAATGCCGCGGCTGGCTCCTCCCCGACGATATCGGGCAGACGGCGCGGCTGGCGGAGCCCGCCCCCACTCTCGCCGCTGCGGCGTTGGAGAAGGCCTGGCGCATCGCGGCGAAGCGTGCGCGGGGGCTTGAAACGCTGGATGTCGAGGCCCGGCACGAGCTCCGGAAGGCGCTGAAGAAGCTCCGCTACGCGATCGAGTTCGCGGCGCCGCTCTACGGCCCCAAGAAGGTTTCGGCGTTCGTCAAGCGCCTGAAATCCTTGCAGGATATCTTTGGAGGCCTGAACGACGCCGCGATGGCGGAAGCGCTCTTTTCCGCCCCCGGCGCGCCGGGCGAGGGCGACCCGGCGGCGCAGCGCGCGATCGGCCGCGTGCTCGGCGCGGCCCATGCGCGGGCGGAGGAGAAATGGCGCATGGCGACCGCGCTCTGGCGCGAACTGGAGGGCGCGAAGGCCTTCTGGCGCTGAGCGCCAGGTCCTTCCCAGCCTCGCAGTTTCTGGGGAGACCGAAGCTGCGAATTTCCGGAAGCGAATAAATCCGCGAATATGGAGAACGGGTAACCTTTCGTTAACCTTTCTCACCGGAGTATGACGATGCGGGACTGGATGATGACGACTCTGGCCTCCGTTCGGCGCGCCGCTTCCGCGGCCGGCATGACGGACCTCGCGGACGAGATGGACGTCGCGATCCTGGTGGCCGCCAACGAGTTCGCCGAACGCGGCTTCCTGGGCGGGAACGAGCCTCATGTCGAAGGCGCTGGACGTGATCGTGGAGAAGTTGTCATCCATCCCCGACTTGTCGGGGCTTGGGGACGTCATTGAGGCGATCCGCGCGACATACGATGTCGACCATGTCTACTACTACGCCGTCTCGCTTGGCCTCGATACGCCGGTCTTCGAGGACACGCGGGGCGGCGGGCTGACGCGGGACCAGGGCATCTGGCGGCGGGACGGCCGCTCCATCGGCGCGCTATCCTATTCGGCTGACTGGATTCACCACTACTTCGAGGCGAAGTTCGACCTGATAGACCCGGTGCTCAACGGCTCGCTCGGGAGCTTCGCGCCGCTGGACTGGGGCCTGCTCGACTGGTCGGACCCGGGCCGCCGGCGCTTCTTCAACGAAGCCGGGGAGCACGGGATCGGCAACCAGGGTTACACGGTCCCTGTCCGCGGCCCGGGCGGGCAGTTCGCGATCTTCACGGTGAACAAGGCCTGCGCGCCCGCGATCTGGGCCAAGCTGCTGGATGATTACCGCTCGGATTTCATGCTGCTGGCGCATTACACGCACCAGCAGGCGCTCCGGTTCGCGGGAACGGCGCGGCACGATCTCGCGCGCCCGCTCTCCCCGCGGGAGAAGGACGCGCTGCGCCTGCTCGCTGAAGGCGTGAGCCGTGCGCGGGCGGCGGATCGGCTCGGCATCTCGGAGAACACCTTCCGCGTCTATGTGGACAGCGCGCGCCACAAGCTCGGCGCGCTGAACGTGCCGCACGCCATCGCCCTCGCCGCCTATCGCGGGGTGATGACGCCGCAGTAGAGCGCCGGCAGCGAAGCCCTTGTGAACGCGCAATGAATCCGCAACGCGCGAAAGCCGGCGTGAACCCGCCTCGTTTACCACGATCCTCGTCAAGAAAACGAGGAGCGTGCGATGCCCTTCACGATGATCCACGGCGACGACCTCGCCGCCTTCCCGAAGCTCCGCGACGAGATGTTCCGTGAGCGCGGCTCGATCTTCAAGGACCGGCTCGGCTGGTCGCTCCGCACCGACGCGGCGGGGCGGGAGATGGACGAGTATGACGGGATGAACCCGCTCTACAACATCGTGACGGACGAGGCCGGCCGGCATCTCGGCTCCACCCGGCTCATGCCGACGACGGGCCGCACCATGATCGCGGATCATTTCGCCGAGCTGACGGACGGCGTGCCCGTCTCCTCCGCCGCGATCTGGGAGGTGACGCGCTTCTTTGTCTCGCCGCAGGCGGGGCGGCGGGCCGCGCCGGCGCTGATGTGGGCGGGCTGCGACCTCGCGCTCCGCTCCGGCGTCGACTTCTATGTCGGCGTGACGGGGGCGCACATGGTTCGCGTCTTCTCCGCCTGCGGCTGGACGCCGGAAGTGATCGGGCGGGGGACGAGCGCGGAGGGCGAGATCGTCGCCTGCCTCTGGGAAGTCTCGAAGGCTCAGGTGGAGGCGCTGCGTATCCGGGCGGCGCTGCCGGAGGAGTGCGGCCCTGTCGAGATCTTCCGCCCCGCTCCAGCCACCGCCGCGCTGGCCGCCTGACGAGACGCGGCGCCCTGCGCCGCAGCGCGAAATGCGACCGGACCGCGCCGCTTTCCTCTGGCCGCGGCCCGGCCCGGCGCGCTATTCGGGCGCATGGCCTACTCCTTCCTCTCCATCCTCCGCGAAGGTCTCACAGGCAACCGCGGCTGGAAGCCGGTCTGGCGCGAGCCGGAGCCGAAGCCGCATTATGACGTCGTCATCGTCGGCGGCGGCGGCCACGGGCTCGCGACCGCGTGGTATCTCGCCCGCAACCACGGGATCACGAACGTCGCCGTGGTGGAGAAGGGGTATCTGGGCTCCGGCAATATTGGCCGGAACACGACTATCATCCGCTCCAACTACCTCCTCCCCGGCAACGAACCCTTCTACGAGCAGTCGCTGAAGCTCTGGGAGGGGCTTGAGCAGGACATCAACTACAACGCCATGGTGAGCCAGCGCGGCGTTCTCAACCTCTGCCATTCCGACGCGCAGCGGGACGCCTATGCGCGGCGCGGCAACGCAATCCTGATGGCGGGCGCGGATGCGGAGCTGCTGGACCGGGAGGGAGTTCGCACGCTCTGCCCGTTCCTGAATTTCGACGATGAGCGCTTCCCCATCACCGGCGGCCTCCTCCAGCGGCGCGGCGGCACAGTGCGGCATGACGCCGTGGCCTGGGGCTACGCCCGCGCGGCGGACGGGCGCGGCGTCGACCTGATCCAGAACTGCGAGGTCACCGGCTTCCGCATCGAGAACGGGCGCGTGAAGGGCGTGGAGACGACGCGGGGCTTCATCGGCGCGGGCAAGGTCGGCATGGCCGCGGCAGGGCGCGCGGGCCAGGTCGCGGCCATGGCGGGCCTCCGGCTCCCCATCGAGAGCCATGTGCTCCAGGCCTTCGTCTCGGAAGGGCTGAAGCCGGTCATCCCCGGCGTCATCACCTTCGGCGCAGGGCATTTCTACGTCAGCCAGTCGGACAAGGGCGGGCTCGTCTTCGGCGGCGATATCGACATGTACAATTCCTACGCCCAGCGCGGGAACCTGCCTGTGGTGCAGGACGTGTGCGAGGGCGCGATGGCGATCCTGCCGATGCTCGGGCGGGCGAAGCTCCTCCGCTCGTGGGGCGGGATCATGGACATGTCGATGGACGGCTCCCCGATCATCGACCGGACGCCGGTGGACGGGCTCTTCATCAATTGCGGCTGGTGCTATGGCGGGTTCAAGGCGACGCCCGCCTCCGGCTGGTGCTTCGCCCATCTGATCGCGACCGGGGAGCCGCATCCGAACGCCGCCGAAATGCGGCTCGACCGGTTCGACCGCGGCTACGCCATAGACGAGCGCGGCGCCGGCCCGCAGCCGAATCTCCACTGAGGCCCCATGCGCATTCCCTGCCCCTTCTGCGGACCCCGGATGCTGGAGGAATTCGTCTATCTCGGCGACGCTGCGTTGATGCGCCGTCCGGCGGAGGGGGCGACCTGCGACTACGTCTTCCTGCGCGACAATCCGGCCGGGCGGCATCGCGAGCTTTGGCGGCATGAGGGCGGCTGCGGCGCCTGGCTCGTCGTCGAGCGGGACGTGACGACGCACGAGATCTTCGGCGCGGCGCTGGCGGAGGCCCGCGATGCAGGCTGACCGTCTCTCGGGCGGCGGGCTGGTCGACCGCTCGGCTCCGCTCCCCTTCTCCTTCGACGGCGAGGTCTACGAAGGGTTCGAAGGCGACACGCTCGCCTCGGCGCTGCTCGCCAACGGCGTCCGGCTGATGGGCCGCTCCTTCAAGTATCACCGCCCGCGCGGCCCGCTCTCCGCCGGGCCGGAGGAGCCGAACGCGCTCGTCACCGTCGGCGGCGGCGCGAAGGCCGATCCGAACGTGCGCGCCACCGTCCAGGAGCTCTATGCCGGGCTCTCCGCGGCGAGCCAGAACCGCGTCGGCTCGCTCCGCTTCGACCTGATGGCGGTGAACGACCTCCTCCACCGCTTTCTTGGCGCCGGCTTCTACTACAAGACGTTCATGTGGCCGGCGGCGTTCTGGGAGAAGCTCTACGAGCCTCTCATACGCCGCGCGGCGGGGCTCGGCGCGCTCTCCGGCCAGCCCGACCCGGACGAATACGAGGTCGCGCACGCCCATTGCGACCTCCTCGTGATCGGCTCCGGCCCCGCCGGGCTCATGGCGGCGCTGACCGCGGGGCGGGCGGGCAAGCGGGTGATCCTCGCCGAGGAGGATTTCGTCCTCGGCGGGCGGCTCAATGCGGAGAGCTTCGAGGTCGGCGGGAAGCCGGCGGCGCTCTGGGCGGCGGAGGCGGCGGCGGAACTGGCGGCCCTTCCGAATGTGCGTCTGATGCGGCGCACGGCGGTTTTCGGCGTCTATGACGGCGCGGTCTATGGCGCGCTCGAGCGCAATGCCGATCACCTCGGCGCGCCTCCGCCCGGCCTGCCGCGGATGACGATGTGGAAGGTCCACGCCCCCCGCGCGATCCTCGCCTCGGGGGCGATCGAGCGGCCCATCGCTTTCGGGAACAATGACCGGCCGGGGATCATGCTCGCCGGAGCCGTGCGGAGCTATGTCAACCGTTACGCCGTCCTCCCCGGCCGCCGCGCCGTGGTCTTCACCGCCTGCGACGACGGCTGGCGCACGGCGCGCGATCTTCGCGCCGCCGGGGCGGAGGTGACTGTGGTGGACGCGCGGCCCGGAGCGGGCCGCGACGAGGGCTTCCGCACGATCCGAGGCGGCGCCGTCGTCGATACGGCCGGGCGGCTCCGCGTCTCCCATGTCACGCTCCGGCATCCGGGCGGGACCGAGGACAGCGCCTCCGCCGATCTCGTCGCCGTCTCGGGCGGCTGGTCCCCCGCCCTGCACCTGACCTGCCATCTCGGCGGCAAGCCGGTCTGGCGGGAGGACATCGCGGCCTTCGTTCCCGGCGCCACGCTCCCGCCCGGGATGCATGTCGCCGGCGCGGCGCGGGGGGACTACACGACCCTCGCCTGCCTCCGCGGCGGCGCGGCGGAGGCCGCCTCGGCGCTGGGCGTCTCCCCGGCTGAGGCGCCGGAGGCGGAGGACGGCGCGGCGGGCGTCTCCCCCTTCTGGCGTGTGAAGGGCGCGAAGCGCGCCTTCCTCGACCAGCAGAACGACGTGACGGTGAAGGATGTCGAACTCGCGCATCGCGAGGGCTTCCGCGCCGCCGAGCACATGAAGCGCTACACGACGCTCGGCATGGCGACCGACCAGGGCAAGACGGCGAACATCCCCGCCCTCGGGATCATGGCGGAGCTGACGGGCCGCACGATCCCCGAGACGGGTACGACGACCTTCCGCCCGCCCTGGACGCCCGTGCCCATCGCCGCCTTCGCCGGGCGGCACAAGGGCAAGCACTTCCACGCGACCCGGCTGACGCCAAGCCATGACTGGGCGAAGGAGAACGGCGCGGATTTCGTGGAGACGGGGCTCTGGCTCCGCGCCCAGTGGTTCCGCCGCGGCGCCGAGAAGGGCTGGCGAGACAGCGTCGATCGCGAGGTGGTCGAGACCCGCGGCGGCGCCGGCTTCTGCGACGTGACGACGCTCGGCAAGATCGACGTGAAGGGGCGGGATTCCGGCGCCTTCCTCGACCGGCTCTATCGCAACACGTTCTCCACCCTTCCTGTCGGCCGCTGCCGCTATGGCCTCATGCTCAGGGAGGACGGGATCGTCTTCGACGACGGCACGGCCGCGCGGCTCGGGGAACACCATTTCCTCGTCACGACGACGACGGCGAAGGCCGTCCAGGTCTTCCGTCACATGGAGTTCGCGCGCGCCTGCCTCTGGCCGGAGATGGAGGTCTCCCTCGTCTCCGTCACCGAGCAATGGGCGCAATATTCCCTCGCCGGGCCGAAGGCGCGGGAGGTGCTGGCGCGGATCGTCGAGCCCGGCTTCGACCTCTCGAACGAAGTCTTTCCCTACATGGCCTGCGGCGCGGCGACGCTGCGGGGCGGGGTTCCGGCGCGGCTCTTCCGGCTCTCCTTCTCCGGGGAACTCGCATACGAAATTGCGGTTCCCGCCCGTTACGGCCACGGCCTCGCGGAGGCGCTGGCGGCGGCAGGCGCGGTTCCCTACGGCGTGGAGGCGCTCGGCGTGATGCGGGTGGAGAAGGGCCACCCGGCCGGCAACGAGCTTGACGGGCGGACGACCGCCGCCGATCTCGGCCTCGCGGCCCTCGGGGCGAAGAAATCCACGGGCTTCATCGGGCGGGAGATGGAGCGGCGCGAGGGCCTTCAGGCGGCCGACCGGCCCGCCCTCGTGGGGCTGCGCCCCGTCGACCCCTCGGCGAAACTCCTCGCCGGCGCGCATCTCCTCGAACCCGGCGCCGCGCCGAAGACGGAGACGAGTCTCGGCTGGGTCTCCTCCGTCGCCTTCTCGCCCTCGCTCGGCTCCTCCATCGGCCTCGCCTTCCTGAAAGGCGGGATGGCGCGAACAGGCGAGCGGCTGAGGATGTGGGACGGTCTTCGCGGCGCGGACGTGGCCGTGGAAGTCGTGAGCCCCGTCTTCATCGACCCGGAAGGAGCGCAGCTCCGTGGCTGACTTTCCGATCCTCCCCCGCCCCGTCTTGCCGCCCGATCTCTATCCCCAGGGGGCCGGGCTCACGCTGCCGGGCGTCCGCTTCGCGGAAGGGCCGGCGCGCGGGCTCGTCCATCTCGCCCGCCCGAGCGCGGCCGGCCTCCCCGGCCCCGGACACTGGGCGGAGCGTGACGGGTTCGCGCTCATCGCCCTCGCGCCCGGGCAATGGCTGGTAGAAGGGCCGGAAGCAGGCATCGAAGCCGCGTCCGCCGCCCGCTTCGGCGGCTTCGTGACCGAGGTGACGGACGGCTACGTCCCCTTCCGCCTCTCCGGGCCGCTCGCGCCAGCCGTCCTCGCCCGGCTTTCGAGCCTCGACTATGGCGACGACTTCTTCCCCGTCGGCGCCGCGGCGCGGACGCCGATGATGCAGATCGGCGTCGTCATCCGCCGCCTTTCGGACGATGACGGGCCGGCCTTCGCGCTGGAGACGCCGCGATCCACCGCGCGCGACTTCGCCCGTGACGTGCGGACGGCGATGATTTCTGCGGCGTCGCGGGAATAGGCGCCGCCGCCAAGCGTTTCCCCTTCGGAAAGGAGAAACGCCATGCAGTATTTCAAACTCATCCGCTCGGGCATCGACCCCCAACCCTTCCTCGCCGAGATCGCGGCGGTGGACGGGGCCTGGGACCTCTCGACCGGCCGGCAGGACAAGATCGCCGTTCAGCGGGAGGCGCTGGCCATCCCCCTGCGCGGCCTGAAGAAATCCGCCATCAACGGGCGCAAGCGCCGCGACGTCCACGAAAGCCGCTGGACCACGGCCTCCGCGCTCTATCCCCGCGCCCGCCGCTTCCTCGAGGAGACGGCGGAGGCGTTGGACTGCCTCCTGAGCCGCGCCAAGATCGTCAGCCTTCCGGCCGGCAAACGCGTCTATCCGCATATCGACCGCGGCGAATACTACCGCCTTCGCGGCCGCTATCACTTCGTCCTCCGCTCCACCGCCGGCTCCTGGCTGAAGGCGGCGGAGGAGGAGGTGCGGATGAAGGAGGGCGAGCTCTGGTGGTTCGACAACGACCAGATGCACGAGGCCTTCAACGACGGTGACGAAGACCGGATCCATATGATCTTCGACCTCTTGCCCCGCGCGAAGGCGCATCTCGCCTTCCCGGAGGTCGCCGCGGCCGCGCAGGCGCCCGCCGCCTGAGGCCAGCCGGGCCGCGCCCGAAATCCCGCCGCGCAGGCCGCCATTGGCGCTTGCGCGGCGCTGCGTTATTGCGCTTACTTCATCTTGCGCTGCAAAACGTGAGGCTTGGGTGAGCGACCGGACCGCGCTCGTCGCGGAGAACATCGTCAAGAGCTTCGGCGAGCTCAAGGTCCTGCGCGGCGTCTCGGTGACGGCGTCAAAGGGAGACGTGATCTCCATTCTCGGCTCTTCGGGCTCGGGCAAGTCGACCTTCCTGCGCTGCATCAACTTCCTCGAAACGCCGGACAGCGGGCGCATCGTCCTCGAAGGGGAGGAGGTGCGCCTCAGGTCCGACGGGCGCGGTCGCCCGGCGGGGGCCGACCGGAAGCAGATCGCGCGCCTGCGCTCCCGCCTCGGCATGGTGTTCCAGCAGTTCAACCTCTGGTCGCACATGACCGTTCTCCAGAACGTCATGGAAGGCCCCGTCCAGGTCCTGAAGCGGGACAGAGCGGAGGCGCGGGACGAGGCGATGGAAGTGCTGGAGAAGGTCGGCATCGCCGCCAAGGCGGACGCCTGGCCGGCGCAGCTCTCGGGCGGGCAGCAGCAGCGCGTCGCCATCGCGCGCGCCCTCGCGATGCGGCCGAGCGTCCTGCTCTTCGACGAGCCGACCTCCTCGCTCGACCCTGAACTCGTCGGCGAGGTGCTGAAGGTCATGCGCTCGCTCGCCGAGGAAGGGCGCACCATGCTCGTCGTGACGCATGAAATGGGATTCGCGCGGGAGGTGTCCTCCCGCGTCGTCTTCCTCCATCAGGGCGTGGTGGAGGAGGAGGGGCCGCCGGCCCAGGTCTTCGCCCAGCCGAAATCCGAGCGCTGCCGGGCCTTCCTCGCCAGCGCGCTGTAACTTGTGAAAGGGAGCCTTCGCATGTGGAAGACGATTGAAGCGGCGGGCATCGCCGCGATCCTCGCGGCGACAGCCGGCGCCGCGGCCGCACAGACGGTGCGGATGGGAACGGAGGGCGCCTACCCGCCCTACAACTTCATCAACGACAAGGGCGAGATCGACGGGTTCGAGCGCGAAATGGGCGACGAAGCCTGCAAGCGCGCCGGGCTCGACTGCGTCTGGGTCAAGAACGACTGGGACAGCATCATCCCGAACCTCGTCTCCGGCAACTACGACACGATCATCGCCGGCATGTCGATCACGGACGAGCGGGACGAGGTGATCGACTTCACCGATCCCTACATCCCGCCCTCGCCCTCCGCCTATGTCGCGCTCGCTGGCCAAGACGTTGATCTCTCGGGCGGCGTCATCGCGGCGCAGACAAGCACGATCCAGGCGGGCCACATCGCCGAGACGGGCGCCACCCTCGTGGAATTCGCGACGCCTGACGAGACCATCGCCGCCGTGCGGAACGGCGAGGCGGACGCGGTGCTGGCGGACAAGGACTATCTAGAACCCATCGTCAACGAGAGCGGGGGCGAGCTTGTCTTCGTCGGCGGCGACGTGCCGCTCGGCGGCGGCATCGGCATGGGCCTGAGGGAGAGCGACGGCGAGCTCCGCGCGAAGTTCAACGCCGTCATCGCCGAGATGAAGGCGGATGGCACACTGAACGCCATGCTCGCCAAGTGGTTCACCGAGAACACGCCGAAGTGGTGAAGACGCGCTGGCGCCCCCTTCACTCAAGGGGGCGCGCATGATCGGCGATTGCTCGGATCCCGCTGCGCTGGAGGGCGCGGCGTGGATGCTCTGCTATCTGACGACGCCGAAGCACATGAATTTCTACTGGAGCTTCCTGACCGTTCTGGGGCTCCTCGCCGTCACCGTGCCCTTCATCATGGCCTTCGGCCTCGCCGGCGCCTTCGCGAAGCGCGCCCGCCTTGCCCCGGTCCGCTGGCTGGGCGCGCTCTACACCACGATGGTGCGCGGCGTGCCGGACATCGTGTTCTTCCTCTTCGTGCCCATCGCGCTCGACCAGGGGATCGAATATCTCCGCCACCGCGTCCTCTGCCCGGACATGGTCGGGCCGGTCTGGGTCGGCAACGATTTCGTCGTCTGCCCGGCGGCGAAGGCGCCGCTCTCCACCGCTTCGGCCTTCGTGCATGACCTCTACGGCTTCGCGCTCGCCGTCGTCGCCTACGCCATCGTCTTCGGCGCCTTCGCTGCGAACGTGATCGACGGCGCGCTCCGCGCCGTGCCGAAGGGACAAGTCGAGGCGGCGGAGGCCGTCGGCATGTCTCCGGGCCAGATCCGCCGCCGCATCGTCCTGCCGCAGATGTGGGTCTACGCCCTGCCGGGCCTCTCCAACCTCTGGATGATCCTGGTGAAGGCGACGCCGCTCCTCTTCCTCCTCGGGATCGAGGACATCGTCTACTGGGCGCGGGAGCTCGGGGGCATGAAGACGCAGGCCTTCGACTATCCGCATCCCGACTGGCGGCTCTGGTATTTCGGCGCGCTGATGATCTTCTACCTGCTGCTGACCTGGGTGAGCCAGATCGGTTTCGAGCGGCTCACGGCCCGCGCCTCCCGCGGCATGGCGGGCGCGCGGTGAGCTGCGCGGAGGCGCTCCAGGCCTATGGCCTCCGCGCGATCGGGATCGGGGAGAGGCTGCTCCCCCGCTCGGAAATCACGCTATGCGAGCAGGTCGTCCTGATCGGCTCCGGAATGATCTGGAACCTCTATTTCGCCGGGCTGGCGCTTCTCCTCGGCTTCGGCTTCGCCGTCCTTCTCGCTCTCGGCAAGGCGAGCGCTTCGCCGCTCGCCGCGCTGCCGGCGCAGGGCTTCGTCTATTTCTTCCGCGGAACGCCGCTCTTCATCCAGTTCTTCTTCGCCTATGAGAGCTTCGTGCTCCTGCCCAAGGTCGGCGTGACGCTCGATCTCGGCTTCGTCGTGATGAATGCGGAGACGGGATGGCTGACCCGCGCCTGGCTTGGCGCGCTGATCGTGCTCTTCCTCAACACCTCGGCCTACACGGCGGAGATTTTCCACGGCGCGCTCCGCGCCGTGCCGCGGGGGGAGCTGGAGGCGGCGGATTCCGTCGGCATGACCGGCTTCCGGAAGTTCCGCCGCATCGTCTTCCCGACCATGCTGCGCCTTGCCTGGCCGAGCTACACGAACGAGGCGATCTTCCTCTTCCACGCCACCGCGCTTGTCTTCTTCTCGAGCTTCCCCGCCTGGCGGCAGCAGGGGGACGCTCTTTACTACGCCGCATATTTCGCGGAGGCGACTTTCAACCCTTTCGTCGCCTATCCCATCGTTGCGGCCTATTTCGTAGCGGGAACCGTGCTCCTGATCCTCGCCTTCGGCCTCGTCGGCGCGCGGCTCAACCGGCATCTGCCGCGGGAGGCCCGGGCGAAGTTCCGCTTCCGTCCGCAATTCATCCGCTGAAACTCAGTTGAACCGCGCGAGCCGGAAGGGCGCGAGCCGCGCATCCTCCTCCCCGTCCACGATCTCCGCCGCGCCGATCTCCCCGAGAAGCGGGGCGAGCGTGACGCCGCTGTGGGTCGTCGCGAGATAGAGCCCTTCCGCCCACCGCGCCGGGCCGAGGATCGGCAATCCGTCCGCCGGCGTCGGCCGGAGGCCGAGCATCACCGCCCCCGGCTCGATCCCCGCGACGCCGGGCAGCCGCCGCCGCAAGGTCTCCAGCATCAGGGCGGCGAGCGCCCGCGGCTCGCGGTCGATCATGCCCTCATGCGCGCCGCCGCCGCTGTAGAGCTCGCCCGCGACGATCCGCCCGTCCGCCTCCTGTCGGAAATGGATCTCTGGCGTCAGCACGAGATGCCGGAGGACGGGCCGCAGCGGGCGGGTGTGGAGGATCAGGCCGACCCGGTTCTCCATCGGCAACCGCACTCCCGCCTGCGCCAGCAGCGCCTCGGAGCCGACGCCGGCTGCGACCACCACGCGGTCGGCCGGGAGCGGCCCGAAATCCGTCTCCACCCCGGCGATCCGCCCGCCTTCCGTCAGGAACCCGGAGGCCCGGCACCCCACCAGCCGCTCCGCGCCGAGCGAGACGGCTGCGGCAAGCAGCGCCTCCGTCGCCGCTACCGGGTCCGCCGCGCCCTCGGTCGGGCAATGAAGGCAGAGATCGGGCGGGTCCGCCACGTCCGGCTCCAGCCGGACGAACTCCGACCGACCGATCAGCCGCGCCTCGTGCCCGGCGGCGGCGATCCCGGCAGCCTGCGCCTCCAGCTCCGCGCCGCCCGCCTCCCAGGCGAGCGAGCCGCCCCATCGGAGCGCCGGGCCAATGACGGGCGCCGCCCGTCGCCAGGCTTCGAGCGCATCGAGCCGAAGCCGGAGATAGGCCGGCGTCTGCACATAGTTCGCGTTGATCCAGCCGAAGGATTTCGCCGTCGCCCCGCCCGCCGGCCGCGCCGCCTCGATCACCGTCACCGCCGCGCCCTTCCGCGCGAGCGCATGAGCGAAGGCCGCGCCGATGATCCCCGCCCCGATCACGATGACCCGCATCGTCAGCCCCTTTCGTCCGAACCCATCCGCCGCTCCAGCCAACGCACGAAGGCGGAGATGACGAGGACGAGCACCAGATATTCGAGAATGAGAAACGTGTAGAGCTCCAGCGGCCGGTATTCCGTCACAGCCAGCTCGTTCGCCCGCCGCGTCAGCTCCTGCACGCCGATGACGGAGGCGAAGGCGCTCATCTTCACGATGTAGATGAACTGGTTGGCGAGCGGCGGCAGGATGCGCCGGATCGCCTGCGGCAGGATCACGTAGCGCATGGTCTGGGCGCGGGAGAGGCCGACCGTCTGCGCCGCCTCCGCCTGCCCCTTGGCGATGGACTGGATGCCGCCGCGATAGATCTCCGCCGTGAAGGCGCTGTCGGAAACGGCGAGGGTGATGACCGCGCCCCAGAACGGATCGACCGTGATCGGAACGCCCATCGCCCGGAAGAGAAGCGGCAAACCGTAGAACACCCAGAAAAGCATTGGGAGCAAAGGGATCGACCGGACGAACTCGACATAGACCCGATTCACGATCCGCCATCCCCGCCGCTCCGAAAGCGCCGGCAGCGCGATCAGGAGGCCGAGCGAGGCGGAGATCAGGATCGCGAGGAGCGACATGGAAATCGTCGTCCAGAATCCGCCGATCAGGAACCTGATGTTCGTCTGCCCCTGCGCCGTCGTCGGATCGATCACATACCAGCCCCACGCGGCGCCTGAGGCGCAGCCCGAGAGCAAGAGGGCCGCGAGCGCGGCGAAGATCAGCCGCCCGCTCAATGCGCGAGGATCCGGGCGAGAAAGTCGCGGCAGCGGGCCGATTTCGGCGCGGCGAAGAATTCGTCCGGCGGCCCGCTCTCGACGATTTCGCCGCCGTCCATGAACACCATCTTGTCCGCCACCTTCCGGGCGAAGCCCATCTCGTGCGTGACGACGACCATCGTCATCCCCTCCTCCGCGAGGCTCACCATCACGTCCAGCACCTCCGCGATCATCTCGGGGTCGAGCGCGGAGGTCGGCTCGTCGAAGAGCATGATCTTCGGCTCCATGCAGAGCGAGCGTGCGATGGCGACGCGCTGCTGCTGCCCGCCGGAAAGCTGGCCGGGCCGCTTCATCGCCTGTTCCGGGATGCGCACGCGCTCAAGATAGCGCATCGCCCGCGCCTCCGCCTCCGCGCGCGAAAGGCCGCGCGCCTTCATCGGCCCGAGCGTGAGGTTCTGCATGACGGTCAGATGCGGGAAGAGGTTGAACTGCTGGAAGACCATGCCGACCTCGCCGCGGAGCGCCGATCCGTCCCCCGTCACCTCGGCCCCGTCGATGAGGATGCGCCCCTTCTCATGGCGCTCCAGCCGGTTGATGCAGCGCACGACGGTGGACTTTCCAGAGCCCGAGGGGCCGCAGATCACCACCCTCTCCCCGCGCTCCACGCGCAGGTCCACGCCCTTGAGGACATGGAACTCCCCGAACCATTTCTCGACGCCCTGCATCAGGATCGCGGGCGCCGCGCCGTCTCTCGCCATCTCTCGCCCCGCCCGCTTCGCTCACGAGCACGCTAGGCCGGAACTTCGCGATGGAACAGTCCCGAAGGACAGGTTTTAATCGCCTTCGCGCCGCCGCGCCCTAGGTCGCGGTCAGTCAATCCGCGCCCGCTCGGGCGCTTCAGGGAGTCCGTCACATGAAGCTCTTTCCGATCACGGCCATCGCGGTCGCGCTTTCGTTCATTTCGGCGCCCCCGGCGCTCGCCCAGTCCGCCCTCAACGAGATTCTTGACGGCGGCGTCCTGAAGGTCGGAACAACGGGGGACTGGAACCCGATGTCCGTACGCGACCCGGCGACGAACAGCTACAAGGGCTACGACGTCGACGTGATGACGGAGCTGGCCAAGGATCTCGGCGTCACGCTCGAATTCGTGCCGACGGACTGGAAGACGCTGGTGAACGGCGTGACCGCCGGCGCCTATCACATCACCGGCTCCGCCTCGATCAGCCCGGCGCGGATGAAGGTCGCCGGCTTCTCCGAGAGCTATGTGCAGGTGGAGATCTATCCCTTCGCGATGCCGGAAAACGCCGGCAAGTTCGACGGGTGGGACTCGATCAACCAGCCCGGCGTGAAGGTGGCGACCGAGCTCGGCACGACCTTCGAGGCGCAGTCGAAGGCGTGGTTCCCGAATGCGGAGATCACCGTGGTCGAAGCGCCGGCCCGCGGCTTCCAGGAAGTGCTGGCCGGGCGCGCCGATGTCTTCATCACCTCGAACATCGAGGGCTCGACGCTCACCGAGAAATTCGGCGTCGTCCGCATCGCCGGGGCCGAGGCGCGCGCGCCCTCCCCCATCGCAATGATCCTTCCGCAGGGCGATCAGGTCTGGATCAACTACGTCAACAACTGGGTCAAGCTGAAGAAGCTCTCCGGCTTCTTCGACGAGACCGGCGCCAAATGGGGCCTCGTGAACTGAGGCCCCTCACCAGAGAGGGTCGCCGACCGTGGAGACATGGGCGGCGACCACTTTCCAGCCAAGATCGGGGAAGCGCACCCAGGTCTGGCTCTGCCGGCCAACAAGCTCCTTTCCCCGCACCTTGAACTCGAGGTTCACGGTCGCGAAATCCCGCCCGAGCGTGAGGATTTCGAGCCGGATGCGCCGCTCCTTGATCCCGGGCCCCGGCGGCCGGCGCACGCGATGCGCGTGAATCTCGTCGAAGCCGTAGCCGTTCTCGTGCAGCGCGTACCGGATCGTATACGGGCTCCGCCAGAACGTGTCGTCCAGCACCTCCACGTCCTTCGTCTCCAGCGCGGTCTCGTAGCGCTCGAAGAGCGCGCGGACCTCCGCCACCACATCGGGGATGTTGGGCGTGCGGTCGGGTTCGGTCATGCGGCTTTCTCCAGCGCGGCGGCGAGGGCGACGAGGCTCATGTCGGCCCCCCGCGCGCCGATGAGGGAGAGGCCGACGGGCGCGCCCCCGGCCTCCCCAAGCGGCAGGCTGACCTGCGGATGGCCGGCGAGGCCCCCATGGGCGCAGAGGCAATTGATCCGGTCCCGCGCCCTGTCCATCTCCGGCAGCGGCAGGCCCTTCAGCGGCGCCGGGCCCGGCGTCGTCGGCATGAGGAGCGCGGCGCCGCCCGCGGTGAGCTGCGCGAGCCGGGCGCGCGCCTCGTCCCGCATCAGGGCGGCCCAGGGCAGCTCCGCCGCCGGCATCGTCGCCCCCGCCATTAGCGAGCGCGCGACGAGGTAGGAGAACGCCGGAACCTCCCGCTCCACCCAGTCGCGGAACGTCGCCCAGGCCTCCGCCATCTGAAGCGTCCGCTGCGCCCGGCCCCAGACGGAAAGGCCCTGCGGCGCAAGCAGCGCCCGCTCCGCCGGGCCGAGGAGCCGTTCCAGCCGCGCCACGGCCGGGGCGAGCGCCGCCTCCGTCTCCGGCCCGGCGAAGCCGAACGCATCCGTCAGGAGCACGAGCCGTGTCGGGAGCGGCGCCTCCCCTTCCACGAACATCGCCGCCGAGACGCGGGCGAAGGTCGCCGCGTCCCGCGCTAACCATCCGGTCGTGTCGGAGGAAGGGGCCTGCGGCGCCATGCCGTCGAGCGGCAGGCGGCCATGCGTCGGGCGGATGCCGTAGAGCCCGCAGAAGCTGGCGGGGACGCGCACCGAGCCGCCCGTATCCGTCCCGATCCCCGCATCCGCCGCGCCCTGCGCCACCGCGGAGGCGGAGCCGGATGAAGAGCCGCCGGGCACGCGGTCTGGCGCCCTCGGGTTCAGCGGCGTCCCGTAGAAGGCGTTCTCCCCGAGCAGGCCGAGCGATATCTCATCCGTGATTGTCTTGCCGACGAGAGTCGCCCCCGCATCCAGCAGGCGGGAGACGGCGAAGGCGTGCCGCTCGGCCGGTCCATGCGTGCGCGCCCAATCCGGGTTGCCGCAGCCCGTCACTGTTCCGGCGACGTCGAACAGGTCCTTCGCGACGAAGGTCAACCCGTCGAGCGGCCCGCCAGTGCGCCCCTCGATCCGGAGCGCGCCGCCGGGGGCGAGAAAATCCGTCCCGTCTCTCATGCCGCCCCCCTGCCGTCGCCGAGGGGAGCCTTTTCGGAAAGGCCGCGCCTGTCAATCGCCTCTCAGCCGAACCGACCGGCAAGCCACGCCTTCGCCTCGGGCGCTTCGGGCCGGGTGAAGAACTCCACGCTGTCGCGATCCTCCACCAGCCGGCCCATGTGGAAGAAGGCGATCTCTTGCGCCAGCCGCGCCGCCTGCTCCATGTTGTGGGTGATGATGACCACCGTCTCCCGCGCCCCGAAGCCGCGGATGATCTCCTCGATCTTCGCCGCGCCGATCGGGTCGATCGAGCTGCAGGGCTCGTCCATAAGCAGGATGTCGGGCGAGAGGGCGAGCGCGCGGGCGATGCAGAGCCGCTGCTGCTGCCCGCCGGAGAGCGAGAGCCCGGAGGCGCCCAGCCGGTCCTTCACCTCGTCCCAGAGGCCGACCTCGCGCAGCACCCGCTCCGCCAGCGCGTCCTCCTCCTTCCGGCCGTAGACCAGATTGTGGATGCGCGCGCCCCAGACGACGTTGTCCCGGATCGACATCGCGAACGGATTGGGCCGCTGCGCCACCCAGCCGAACCGGCTGCGAAGCCGGCAGGCCTCCTGCTCCGGGCCGTTCACGTCCTCCCCGCCGAGCAAGATCCGGCCGGTCATCGCTGCGCCGCGCGTCTCGTCATGCATCCGGTTGAAGCATTTGAGCAGCGTGGTCTTGCCGCAGCCCGAAGGGCCGACGAAGGCCGTCACCTCGCCCCTGTGAATGTCGAGCGAGACGTCGAACAGCACCTGCTTCTCCCCGAACCGGAAATCCACGTTCCGGCAGGAGAGAGCGACCGGACGCGCCGGATCGTGCCGTGTCTCCGCATGGGTCAGTCCCGTTTCCAGCCTGTCGAACATCGCCGCGCCTCCCTGAAGCTGAGGCCGTCAGTCTCGGGCCCGCTCCGGGAATCGCGGTTGATCGAGATCAGGCGGGCCGCGACGCTTTCGTGAAGTTTCCGTTGCGTCGCCGGCCTTCGACGCCGCCGGCCCCTTGCCGCGAGGTCCCCGCTCCGCTTCACTCCGCCAAAACCGGGGGGAAAATGAGGAATCCGTTCGAGACCGAGGAGCGCGCGGCCTGGCGCCGGACGCTGGCCGATTTCGTCGCCGCCGAGATCACGCCGCATGCAGACGCGTGGGACGAGGCGGGCGATGTCCCCTGGAGCCTGCACGAGCGGCTCGGCGCGCTCGGCGTCTGGGGTTTCGGGATCGAGGAGCGCTGGGGCGGGCTCGGCTTCGACGACGCCTTCATGCGCTGCGCCTATCAGGAGGAAATCGCGAGATGCGGCGCGGGCGGCGTCGGCGCCGCCGTCAACGGCCGCTCCATCTCGGTCGCCCCCATCGCCCTTCTCGGGACGGACGAGATCCGCGCCCGCGTGCTGCCGGACGTGCTCTCGGGCCGGAAGGGCTCCAGCCTCGCCATCACGGAACCCGGCGGCGGATCGGATGTCGCGAACATGGCGACGCGCGCGCGGCGGGACGGAAACCATTGGGTCATCGACGGCGAGAAGACCTTCCTCACCGGCGGCATGAAATCCTCCTTCTACG
>JAUIDE010000022.1 GCA_030429105.1 Alphaproteobacteria bacterium | reverse complement strand
GCATCCGTCCGGGAACTTCGCCGCTTTCGCTCGCAACCGGATCGCCGCGGCGGAGGGGCCGCGCCCGACAGCGCCGCTCGTCGCCGCGCCGCTCGCCCCGCCGTCCGAGCCGGGGGCGGACCCGGCAGTGGCGGCGCCGCGCCTCAGTCTCTCCCCGGGCCAGCGCATGGCGGCGCGGGACGGGCTCCGCGCCCGCGGCTTCGAGCCGGGCCCCGGCGAGGGAGAGTTCGACGACGCGGCGCGCGCCGCGATCCGCTCCTGGCAGGCGGCGTCCGGCTTTCCGCCGACCGGCGCGCTGACCGAGGCGGAATATGACGAACTCACCGCCGCGCCGCTCTCAGGGGCTCTGCCCGCCGACGCGCCGATGACTGCCCGGCTCGACCCCGGAACCGAAGGCGGGCGGGCGGCGGCTGAGGCTGCGCTCTTCTACGGGCCGGAGGAGCTGGCGGAGATCGAGATGCGCCTCGTCCGCGCCGGCTTCGCCCCGGGCGAGGCGGACGGAACGCTGGACGAGGCCGCGCGCGAGGCGATCCGCGCCTTCCGCCTCTCCCGCGGCCTCGCCGCGCACGGCTTTCTTGACCGGCCGGCGGTGGACCTCCTCATGAGGGCCACCGCCTCCTGGCGAGGCCCCGTCGCGGCGAGGAAGTAGAGCGATGACCGAGCCCGAAGCCGCACTCGCCGCCGCCGCCTGGGCGGCATTCGACCGACGGGCGGAGGAGGTGGAACGCGCGCGCCCCGAAACCCGCCCCGCCCTCGCCTGCCGCGCCGGCTGCGCCCATTGCTGCCACTCGATGGTGAGCGTCCTGCCGCAGGAAGCCTTCGCCCTCGCCGCCCATATCGAGACGGCGACGCCCGAGCTGGAGCGCGAAGCGCTGAAGGCGCGCGTGATCGCCCATGCCGGGCGAACGGCGCGCATGGGCGGCGCGGCGCGGATGCGGGCGCGGATCGCCTGCCCCTTCCTCGACGCGGAAACGGCGCTCTGCCGCGTCCATGCGGCGCGGCCGCTGACCTGCCGGGGCATGAATTCGGTGGACGAAGGCGCTTGCCGGGCCGCGCTGGACGACCCAGAGGCGGAGATCGCGGTTCCGACCGTCCTCACCCATCACCGCGCCGTGCAGAACCTCTATGACCAGATCGGCGCGCGGCTCTCGGCCGCCGGTCTGCCCTCGGCCTCGCTGGAGCTGACCGGCGCGCTGGCGATCATCTGGTCGGAGCCCGACGCGATGGCGCGCTGGCGGGAGGGGGAGGACATCTTCGCCGGGGCGCGCGCCGTCGATGCGACGGACGCGCCGATTCCCCGGTTCTGAGCGGCGCCCCGGCGCGGCCGGGGCGCGCCTTTGTCAGGCGAGCTGCTGGTCCATCGTCTTGCGGAACTTGTCCACGATCTCGTCGATGTTCGCGCGGGTCGAGATGAACATCGGCGCGACGATGCCGACATCGCCGGTGAACTTCACATGGCAGCCGTTCCAGAAAAGATCCTTCTGCATCTTCGTGCCGCGGCGGCCGGGCGCGCCGTCATGGTGCACCTCGACGCCTGACATGAGGCCGATCGTCCGGATGTCCTTCACCAGCTCATGGTCGCGCAGCGACATGATCGCCTCCGCGAAATAGGGCGCGAGCGCCGCCGCCTTCTCGAAGAGCCCCTCCCGCTCGAAGATCTCCATCGTGGCGATGCCGGCGGCGCAGGCCGCGGGATGCGCGCTGTAGGTGTAGCCGTGGAAAAATTCGATGGCGTTGAGCGGGGAGGCGTTGGTGATCGTCTCGTAGATCTTGTCCTGCGCCGCGACCGCGCCCATCGGGATGCAGCCGTTGGTCAGCGCCTTCGCCATCGTGCAGATGTCGGGCTTCACGTTGAAGAGCTGCGATGCGAAGGGCGCGCCGAGCCGGCCGAAGCCGGTGATGACCTCGTCGAAGACGAGGAGGATGCCATGCTGGTCGCAGATCTCCCGCAGCCGCTCCAGGTAGCCGGCGGGCGGGACAAGCGTCCCCGTGGAGCCGGCGACGGGCTCGACGAAGACGGCGGCGATGGTGTTCCCGCCATAGGTCTCGCACATCCGCTGGAGATCGTTGGCGAGCTCCACGCCGTCATGCTGCGGCAGGCCGTCATGGAACAGGTCCTTGCCCGTCCAGGTGTGGCGCATATGGACGACATTGGGCATCGTGACCGGGAAGGTCTCCCGGTTCCGCACCATGCCGGCGAGGCTGACGCCGCCCATGTTCACGCCGTGATAGGCGCGCTCCCGGCTCACGAAGCGGATGCGCTGGCTCTGCCCGTTCGCGCGGTGATAGGCCATGACCATCTTCAGCGCGGTGTCGATCGATTCCGAGCCGGAATTGACGAAGAAGACGTGGTTCATCCCCTCCGGCAGCAGCGCCGTGACGCGCTTCGCAAGCTCGAAGGAGCCGGGATGGCCGAGCTGGAAATGCGGCGTGTAGGAGTTCGTCATCATCTGGTCGTAGACCGCCTTGGCGATCTCGGCCCGGCCGTGGCCGGCGGGGCAGCAGAAGAGCGCGGAGGAGCCATCGATCAGCTTGCCGCCCTTGTGGTCCCAGCAATAGACGCCTTCGGACTGGACGACGAGGCGCGGGTTCTCCTTGAAGTCGCGGTTGCCGGTGAAGGGCAGCCAATGCTCCTCAAGGCTGTTCGGGCGGGCGGCGAGGCCGTTCGGCAGGTCGTGCATCGGAGGCTCCGGAATTTCGGGTTATCGTACTAGAGTAGCGCCCGGCTCCCGGGCTACGATAGCGCCAGATCGCCTTATTCCGGAAGGGCCAGTGCGCGAATTCCTGTTCCCGATCGACCGGGCCGAGGGCGGAACCCTTCAGGCGCAGATCCGCGCGGCGCTGGAGCGCGCCGTCGCCTCCGGCGCCTTCGCGCCGGGCGACCCCGCGCCGTCCACGCGGCGGCTGGCGGAGGCGCTGGGCGTCTCCCGCAACACCGTCTCGCTCGCCTTCCAGTCCCTCGTGGACCAGGGCGTGCTGGAGGCGCGGGAGCGGTCGGGCTATTTCATCGCCCGGCGCGGCGCTTCCTCCGCCGCCCCTGTAGCGTCCAACGGGCCGGAAATCGACTGGTCGGGGCGTCTCGCCGGCCCCTCCGCCGCCTTCGAGTCTGTGCCGCGGCCCGAAGGCTGGCGCGTCGCGCCCTTCCCCTTCATCTACGGCCAGTTCGACCCGGAGCTCTTCCCCATCGCCGAATGGCGGGACGCGACGCGGCGCGCGATGGGCCGCCGCTGGCTCGACGAATGGACGGAGGATCGCTACGCTGAAGACGATCCGATGCTCATCGAGGAGATCCGGCGGCGCATCCTCCCCCGGCGCGGCGTGGCCGCGGAGCCGGGGGAGATCCTGGTTACTCTCGGCGCGCAGAACGCGCTCTTCCTCACCGCCGCGCTGCTCCTTCCGCCCGGCTCTGTCGCGGCGATGGAGGAGCCGGGCTATCCGGACGCCCGCGCGCTCTTCCGCGCCCGCGCCGCGCGCACCATCCTTCAGCCGGTGGACGAGGACGGGATGCAGGTGGACGGTCGGCTCCGCGGCGCCCGCCTCATCTACGTAACCCCGAGCCACCAGCATCCCTCTCTCGTCTCCATGAGCCTCGAACGCCGCCGCGCGCTACTCGCCCTCGCGGAGGAGGAGGACGCGGTGATCCTGGAGGACGATTACGAGCCGGAGGCGAGCGCCGCCGGCCCTCAGCGCCCCGCGCTCCGCGCGCTCGACGGGCGGGGGCGCGTCCTCTACGCGGGCTCGCTCTCCAAGAGCATGATGCCGGGGTTGAGGCTCGGCTTCCTCGTCGGCGCCCGGCCCTTCATCGAGGAGGCGCGGGCGCTCCGGCGGCTCATGCTGCGCCATCCGCCGGGCATGAACCAGCGCGTCGCGGCGCTCTTCATGGCGGCGCGGCATCACGACATGCTGCTCGGCCGGATGCGCCGGGCCCTCGCCGCGCGGCGGGGCGCGGCTGTGGCCGCGCTTGCCGTAGCGGCGCCCGGCTGGCGCGTTTCGGGCGCCGAAGGCGGCGGCGGGCTCTGGGTCGAGGGGCCGGAAGGGCTCGATTCGCGCCGCCTCGCCGCCGCGGCGCTTGCGCGCGGCGTCGTGATAGAGCCGGGCGATGTCTTTTTCGGTGCCCGGTCCGTCCCGCGGCGCTTCTTCCGCATGGGCTTCTCCGTCATCCCGGAGGAGCGGATCGGCGAAGGCGTCGCGCGGTTGGTCGATGCCGCGCAAGGGCTGACGTAAGCCTTTCCGATGGATCGGGGCGCCGGCGAATTCGCCGCACCCGTCCCCGTCAGAATCCTGACCGCCTGCGGAGAGGGTTTCTGTCCGCCCCTTCGAACGTCGCGGCGTCGCGCCCGAACCCGGTTCTCGGCGCCTGATCCGCATGGAATATCGTCCAGCAGCCGCCCCGTTCGGCGGCAAGCTTCCGCCGGGCGAGCGGAAGGAACCAACGGCCCTCCGCGGCAAAGGCAGGAGGGATGGCCCGGATGGCGACCGGGCCGATCCCGGCCGCGGCCATTCGGCGCTCGCTTTCCGGCGTGGGGCGCCTACTTTCGCCTCATGCAGATCCTTCCGCTTCGCGCCGCCCTCGCCGCCTGTCTCGTCCTCGCCGGTCTCGGCTCCGCCCCGGCGGAGGAGGATCCGCTCGCGGCCTATCTCTGGGCGGCGCGGCCCGTCGTCGTCTTCGCGGACAGTGCGCTCGACCCCCGTTTCCAGGACCAGATGCGCGACCTCGAGAGCCGGGCGGAGCGGCTCGCCGAGCGCGACGTCGTCGTGCTCTCCGATACGGACCCAAGCGCACAGGGCCCGCTTCGCCGGAAGCTGAGGCCGCGGGGCTTCCAGGTCGTCCTCATCGACAAGGACGGCCGCGTGATCCAGCGCAGCCCGCACACGACGCGGGCCGACTCCCTGATCCGCGCGATAGACCGCACGCCGCTCCGCCGGCAGGAAGTGGACGAGCGGCGCGGGCTGGGGGGCTAGGCCCGGCGTCGTTCGCGCCGGTCGATGCGCCGGGAGCCGCTGCGGCGGCTCACTCGAACTCCATGATGACCTCGTCCACAGCCATCGACGCGCCCGGCGCGGCGTTGATCTTCGTCACGCGACCCTTCCGTTCGGCGCGGAGCACGTTCTCCATCTTCATCGCCTCGACGGTGCAGAGCGCCTGCCCCTCCTGCACCTCGTCCCCCACCGCGACCGCGATGGAGCGGACGAGGCCGGGCATGGGGCAGAGAAGCAGCTTTGACGTGTCCGCCGGAACCTTCTCCGGCATCAGCGCGGCGAGCGCGGCCTGCCGCGGCGTGCGGACATGGACGCGGAGATCGGCGCCGCGGTGGCGGATGCGGAAGCCGGAGATGATCTTCTCCACCTTCAGCGCGAGCCGCGCGCCGTCCACCTCCAGAAGCGCAAGCCGGCCGCCCGGCGTCCAGCCGGAGGCGACGCGGTGCGCCGTTCCGTCCGCGAAGGTCACGGTTGCGCCGCCATGGTCGGCGTCGACGGTGAGGTCGAAGCGGGCGCCCTGCGCCGTCACCACCCAGTCGCGGCCCACCTTCCGCTCATGGTTGTCCATCCGGCCGGAGACGCGGGCGCGGCGGATTTCCGCCACGCGGTGCATCGCCGCCGCCGAGGCCGCGACCTTGCGGAGCGTCGCATCGTCGAGCGTCACGCCCTCGAAGCCCTCGGGCCATTCCTCCGCGATGAAGGCCGTCGTCATCTCCCCGGCGGTGAATTTCGGGTGGTCCATCACGGCGGAGAGGAAGGGGAGGTTGTGGCCGATCCCCTCCACCTCGAAGGCGTCGAGCGCGCCGCGCATCTCCTCGATCGCCGCCGCCCGCGTCTCCCCCCAGGTGCAGAGCTTCGCGATCATCGGGTCGTAGAACATGCTGATCTCGCCGCCCTCGAACACGCCGGTGTCGTTCCGGACCTTGCCCGGAACCTCCGCTGGCGGGCGGTAGCGGGTGAGGCGGCCGATGGAGGGGAGGAAGCCGCGATAGGGGTCCTCCGCATAGAGCCGGCTCTCCATCGCCCAGCCGTTGATGCCGACATCCTCCTGCCCAAAGGCGAGCTTCTCGCCGTTCGCGACGCGGATCATCTGCTCGACGAGGTCGATGCCGGTGATGAGCTCGGTGACGGGGTGCTCGACCTGTAGCCGGGTGTTCATCTCGAGGAAGTAGAAGTTCCGGCTCCCGTCCACGATGAACTCCACCGTGCCGGCGGAGGAGTAGTTGACGGCGCGGGCGAGCGCGCAGGCCTGCTCGCCCATCGCGCGGCGCGTCTCCGGGTCGAGGAAGGGGCTCGGCGCCTCCTCGATCACCTTCTGGTTCCGCCGCTGGATCGAGCATTCGCGCTCGTTGAGCCAGAGCGTGTTCCCGTGCTTGTCGGCCAGCACCTGGATCTCGATATGCCGGGGCTGGGTGACGAACTTCTCGATGAAGATGCGGTCGTCGCCGAAGCTCGCCGCCGCCTCGTTCTTCGAGGACTGGAAACCCTCCCGCGCCTCCGCGTCGTTCCAGGCGATTCGCATGCCCTTGCCGCCGCCGCCGGCGGAGGCCTTGATCATCACCGGATAGCCGATCTGGCCCGCGATCTTCGCCGCCTCGTCCGCGTCCGCGATGAGGCCCATATGGCCGGGCACGGTCGAGACGCCGGTCTCGGCGGCGAGCTTCTTGGAGGTGATCTTGTCCCCCATCGCCTCGATGGCGGAGGCGGGCGGGCCGATGAAGGCGACTCCTTCCTTCTCCAGCGCCTCGGCGAAGAGCCGGTTCTCGGAGAGGAAGCCGTAGCCCGGATGGACGGCCTCCGCCCCCGTATCCCGGATCGCCTGCATGATCTTGTCGATCACGATGTAGGACTGGTTGGCCGGCGGCGGGCCGATATGCACCGCCTCGTCCGCCATGCGGACATGAAGCGCGCCCCGGTCTGCATCCGAATAGACGGCGACGGTGGCGATGCCCATCTTCCGCGCCGTCTTGATGACGCGGCAGGCGATCTCGCCCCGGTTGGCGATCAGGATCTTCTTAAACATGGGGCCCCCTTGTCAGCGCGCGCGAAAACGGCCGCCGCGGTCTCCCGCGGCGGCCGCATGGCCTGCGCCCTTGTCTTCGTGTCAGTCCAGATTGATCTTCCGCGGGTCGGAAACGGCGCCGACGACGGCGCCCGCAGCGGCGCCGACCGCCGCGCCGGTGAGGAGCCCGCCGCCGACGACGGCGGCGCCCACGGTCCCTGCCGCGGCGCCGAGTCCGGCGCCGGTGAGCGCCCGGCGCTCCGGATTGGTCCCGCAGGCTGCGAGCGAGCCGGCGATGGCGATGACGGCGACGATACGAGCGATACGCATGGAAAACCCTCCTTCAGGCGACAGAGTTCGTCGCCTTGCATGTGGAACGCGAATGCGGCGGAAATCCGCCGCCTGCGATCACATAACGTTGCGGAGCGTTTTCTATTCCCGCCCATGATTTTCCCGGCCGTCATTTCGGCATCGCCTCCGGGAAGGCGCGGGCGGCGGCCTCCAAGTCTATCCGCAGCATCGCCTCGTAGGATTCCGGGTCGAAGTCGCGCTCCACGGGGACGATCTCCCGCCCGAAGAGCCAGGAGAGGCGCCCGGCGTCCAGATTGCCGCGGGGGAAGGGCTCCTCCCCGTAGAGGTCGATCAGCGAGGCGAGGAAGAAGGCGTCCACTTCGAGGTCGGCCTTCTTCCGGTCCGCGCGGCGCGGCCGGGCGACGAGCGGCGTGACGGTCTTGCCGCCGTGCCGGATGGTGAACTGATGGTCCGTGCCCGGAAAGCGGCCCGGCATGCCCTTGTGCTTGGGCATGTAGGGGCCGGGATGGCCGGGCGGGGAGGCGGGCCGCCTCACGGCGCCTCCGCCTCATGCGTCTCGAACTCGGCGGGCGAGACGATCTCGATCAATTCCAGATCGTCGGAATGCCGCACCTCCCGGTGGCGGATGCCCGGCGGCTGGAGAACGGCGGAGCCGGCGCGGAGGATGTGCTCCCCCTCCCCCTCGTATTCGAAGACGACCCAGCCCTTCAGGACATAGACCATCTGGAAGTCGAGATCGTGCGTATGCCAGGCGCCCGGGCTCTCCATGCCGGGGACGGCGCGGATGACATGGGCGGCGTAGCGGCCGCCGGTCGCCTCCCGGATTCCGAGCTGGCGGTATTCGAAGAAGGGGCGGAGGCCGGCGCCCTCGAATGCGGAGGCGTCGGCATGGGAGATGGCGAAGGCCTGGTTCTTGAAGAGCTTGTTCATGGCGTTTCCTCCAGCCGCCGCGCCACCATGTCGATCTCGACGAGCGCCCCCACGGCGAGCGCCGTGACGCCGATCGTCGTCCGCGCCGGGCGGCGGTCCGGCGGGAAATAGCTCTGGTAGACCTCGTTGAACGCCGCGAAATCCCGCTCGAATTCCGTGAGGTAACAGCGGCATTGCAGGACATCGGAGAGGCCGAGGCCCAGCCCTTCCAGGATCAGCTTCAGGTTCTCCATCACGCGGGCCGTCTGCGCCGCGATCCCCTCCGGCAAGGGCGCGTCGGGCGCCGCCGGGTCAGTCGGCATCTGCCCGGTCAGCAGCACCCAACCGTCGCTCTCGACGGCGTGCGAGAAGGGCGCGACCGGGCGCGGGCCATCGGCCACCATGTGAAAGAGCGGGCCGTTCACCGGCGGCGCCCCTCAGAACTCCGCACTGTTCGTCTCCTGCACCTCGATCACCTGCCCGGTCGGGTCGTGGAAGAAGATCTGCCGCCAGGCGCCGCTGAAGGCGTGGCCATAATCGGCGTAGGGAATCCCCTGTTCCTCCAGATGCTTCTTGAAGGCGTCGAGATCGTCCGTGCGGTAGGCGATGTGGCCGCGCAGCAGCGGGTTGACGCTGTGGCCGGCGCGGGCGGCGAGGTGCGGGTCCGTCTCCGCAATGTGGATTTCCCCCGCCTCGTCCCGCACCACCTCGACCCCGCCCTTGTAGAGCGCGTCCTCCCGCACGATCCGGTGGCGCGTGACGGAGGTGTCATGCGTCATGCCGAGGACTTCGCGATACCAGTCGCGCAACGCCGCGGCGTCATGCGTGCAGACGTTGATGTGGTGGAGCTTCAGCTTCGGCGCGGGCATGGCGGGGCCTTTCCGGGGGGTGTGGCGACGGTCAATCCCAACCGTCGGGTTTCTTCGCCTTCGGCGCCTTGGCGCCCTTGAGCATGCCTTCCACGCTCAGGTCCTCGTCGATCTCGGGCCAGTGAACGCCGAAGGGCGAAAACTCGACCGCCGCCCGTTCCGCCGCGCTCGCGGCGTGGAGGCGCGGATACCACCAGAGCGGGGTTACGACCTTGCGCCCATCGGCCAGTTCGACCGTCAGGTCGCGGTCGTCACACCAGGCGGCCACCGGGCGCGTCTCCTCCACTTCAATTTCGAGCGTGCGCATTCCACACCTCCATGAAGGCGCCGCGATGCCGGCAAACTTGCCGGACGCTCCCTTTCTTACCCGGTTCGCTTGCGAACCGGGTTGCGCCCGCACCGCCCCCCCGGTGCGGGCGCAAGCGCCCACCCCGCGGCGCGCGCGCACCCCTCCGTTGCGCGCCCAACGAACCAAGGGCGCTTGTGACGCAAGGCCCTCGACAGGGTCGGAGAGGGGGGCCAAAGGTATCATCCTAGAGCGGAATGTTGTCGTGCTTCTTCCACGGGTTGCTGAGCTGCTTGGTCCGGAGCGCCGCGAAGGCCCGCGCCACGCGGCGGCGGGTGGACTGGGGCCGGATCACCTCGTCGATAAAGCCCTTCTCCGCCGCCACGAAGGGGTTGGCGAAGCGGCTCTCGTAATCCTTCACGCGGCCCGCGATCTTCTCCGCATCGCCAAGCTCGCTGCGGTAGAGGATTTCCACGGCCCCCTTCGCGCCCATGACGGCGACCTCGGCGGTCGGCCAGGCGTAGTTCACGTCGCTCCGGAGATGCTTCGAGGCCATGACGACATAGGCCCCGCCATAGGCCTTCCGCGTGATGACCGTCACCTTAGGCACTGTCGCCTCGCCATAGGCGTAGAGCAGCTTCGCGCCGTGCTTGATGACGCCGGCATATTCCTGCCCGACGCCGGGGAGAAAGCCCGGCACGTCCACGAAAGTGAGGATCGGGATCTCGAAACAGTCGCAGAAGCGGACGAAGCGCGCCGCCTTCCGGCTCGAATCGATGTCGAGGCAGCCCGCCAGCACCATCGGCTGGTTGGCGACGACGCCCACCGTCCGCCCCTCGATCCGGATGAAGCCGGTGATGATGTTCTTCGCGAAATCGGCCTGGATTTCGAGGAAGTCGCCCTCGTCCGCTACCTTCAGGATCAGCTCCTTCATGTCGTAGGGCGTGTTCGGGTTGGCGGGAACGAGCGTGTCGAGGCTCTCCTCGATCCGCTCCGGATCGTCGAAGAAGGGGCGGACGGGCGGTTTTTCGCGGTTCGAGAGCGGCAGGAAGTCGATAAGCCGGCGCACCTCCGCCAGCGCCTCCACGTCGTTCTCGAAGGCGGCGTCGGCGACGGAGGACTTGCGGGTATGGGTCGAGGCGCCGCCAAGCTCCTCCGCCGTCACCACCTCGTTCGTCACGGTCTTCACCACGTCCGGCCCGGTGACGAACATGTAGGACGAGTCCCGCACCATGAAGATGAAGTCCGTCATTGCGGGGGAATATACGGCGCCGCCCGCGCAGGGCCCCATGATGACGCTGATCTGCGGCACGACGCCGGAGGCGAGGATGTTGCGCTGGAACACCTCGCCATAGCCGGCGAGGGAGCTGACGCCTTCCTGGATGCGGGCGCCGCCGGAATCGTTCAGACCGACGACGGGGGCGCCGTTCCGCACCGCCATGTCCATGATCTTGCAGATCTTCGCCGCCTGCGTCTCGGAGACGGAGCCGCCGAAGACGGAGAAATCCTGTGCGAAGACATAAACGAGCCGGCCGTTCACCGTGCCCCAGCCCGTCACCACCCCGTCGCCCGGGATGTGCTCGGCCTCCATGCCGAAATCCGTGCAGCGGTGAGAGACGAACATGTCGTATTCCTCGAACGAGCCTTCGTCGAGGAGGAGCTCGATCCGCTCCCGCGCCGTCAGCTTGCCCTTGGCGTGCTGCGCGGCGATGCGCCGCTCTCCGCCGCCGAGGCGGGCCGCGCCGCGCCGCCGCTCCAGCTCCTGAAGAACCCCGTCCATGCGAATCTCCCTCGGTCGCGCCGGTTTTGCGACGGTTTTGCTGCGCCGCCCCTGCGAAGACCATAGGCGTTGCGAAGAAAATTTGCGAAGCTGCGAAGATGAAACCGCTCTACGCCGGCCCTAAACTCCGCGAACTTAGGCAGCGCCTCGGCCTGACGCAGACCGCCTTCGCAAGGGGGCTCGGGCTCTCGCTCTCCTATCTCAACCAGATGGAGCGGAACCATCGCCCGCTCTCCCGCGCCGCGCTGATCGGGCTGGCGGAGACCTACGGCGCCGATCTCGCCGTCTTCGAGACGGATGAGACGGCGCGCCTCGTCGCCGACCTCCGCGAGGCGCTGGCGGACCCGGCCTTCCAGCCGAAGCCGGGGCTCGCGGACATCGAGCTTCTGGCGGCGAACGCGCCGCGGCTCGCGCACGCCTTCCTCGCGCTCCACCGGGCGCACCGCGCGGCGAACGAACGGCTCGCCGCGCTCGACGACCGGATCGGCGAGGCGGGGCTGGCCATGGCGCCGAGCCCCTGGGAGGAGGTGCGGGACTTCTTCCATTATTGCGACAACTACGTGGACGCGGTTGACCGGGCGGCGGAACGCTTCGCTGAGCGCGCGCGGCTCGAAGAGGGGGCGGAGGCGCGGCTCGCAGCCTGGCTCTCCGCCCGGCACGGGATCGAGGCGCGGCCCGGCGGGCCCGCGCTCCGCGCCTATGACGCGGAGCGGCGGGTCCTCATGCTCTCCGCCGCGGCGGAGCCGGCGAGCCGCGCCTTCCAGATGGCGCATCAGGTCGCGCTGATCGAGCAGGGCGAGACGATAGAGGCGGCGCTGGACCTCGGCGCCTTCCGCAGCCGGGAAGCGCGGGAGATCGCGAAGATCGGCCTAGCCAACTATTTCGCGGGCGCCGCGCTCCTCCCCTATCGCCGCTTCCTCGAGGCGGCGGCGGCGGAGCGGCATGACGTGGAGGCGCTCGCGCGGCGCTTCGGCGCCTCGGCGGAGCAGATCTGCCACCGGCTCTCCACGCTCCAGCGGCCGGGGGAAAAGGGCGTGCCCTTCTTCTTCGTTCGGGTCGACCAGGCGGGGACGATCACCAAGCGCCATTCCGCGACGCGGCTGCAATTCGCCCGCCATGGCGGCGCCTGCCCGCTCTGGAACGTCCACCAGGCCTTCGAGACGCCAGGGCGCTTCATCCGGCAACTGGCGGAGACGCCGGACGGCGTGCGCTATCTCTGCCTCGCGCGGGACGTTACGAAGCCCGGCGGCGGCTTCCGCGCCCCCGTGCGGCGCTATGCGATCGGGCTCGGCTGCGAGGTCGCCCATGCCGGGGCGCTCGTCTACGCCGACGACCTCGACCTTGCGAACGACGCCGCCTATCAGCCCATCGGCGTCTCCTGCCGCATCTGCCCGCGGGACGATTGCGTGCAGCGCTCCGTCCCCCCGCTGGAAAAGGCGCTGAGCGTCGATCACGCGCGCCGTGGGGTCACGCCCTATGTCATCGGGGGGTGAACGCGGTTGACGGCGCGCATCCTGCGGGCCAGCGTGCCGCCACAACCAAAAGACAAGGAAACGCCCATGTCCGTCACCGTCGTTCTCACGCTGAAGGCGAAACCCGGAACCTATGCCGACCTCTCCGCCACGATGGCGGCCATCCTGCCCGACACCGCGGCGCGCGACGGGGCGGAACTGATCCGCGCTGCAGGCGACCCTGAGACGGAGACGATCACGGTCTACGAGATCTGGGACCGGATCGAGAGCCAGCAGGCCTATCTCGCCTGGCGGGCGGAGCGCGGCGACCTCGAAACGCTCGGCGGCATGCTGCGCGAGCCACCGAAATTCGAGACCCTCGCTACGATCTTCTGACGGGCGGCGCGCCGCCGGCGGGAATCGCCTTGTTCCCCGGGCGGCGTTTCGTCTAGCTTCGCCCGCGACAGGCGGACGGGAGACGCGCCATGCAACTTACGGGCACGAGACTGATCTCAGCGGACCGCGGGACGGTCTGGTCTGCGCTGAACGATCCTGATGTTCTGAAGGCGTGCATTCCGGGTTGCGAGAGTTTGGAGAAGACGTCGGAGACGTCATTCGAGGCTGTCGTGAAGCAGAAGGTTGGTCCTGTTTCGGCGACGTTCCGGGGGGCTGTGGAGCTGAGCGACATCGACGCGCCTTCGAGCTACCGGATCTCGGGCGAGGGGAAGGGCGGGGCTGCGGGGTTCGCGAAGGGCGGGGCGAATGTGCGGCTTGCGGAGGTCGAGGGGGGCACGGAGCTTTCCTATGACGTGGACGCGAAGGTCGGCGGCAAGATCGCGCAGCTTGGCGCGCGTCTGATCGACGGCTTCGCGAAGAAGCTTGCGGACGAGTTCTTCGCGACCTTCCAGAAGGTGGTGGAGGGCGGCGGGACTGTGGAAAGCGCGGGCGGCCCGGGCGCTTCGGGGGATGACGCGGGCGCGGGAACGGGCGACAAGCCTGCGAAGAAGGGCTGGCTGAAGCGGCTGACGGGCTAGCGGCCGGACGGGCCGGAGAGAGACCGAGATTCGGCCCCCGCTCTGGCGGGGGCGACCAGGGAGGACGGCATGACGAAGATTTCGATGAAGGTGAACGGCGAGGCCGTTTCGGGCGAGGTCGAGGGGCGGACGCTGCTGGTGCAGTTCCTGCGCGATCATCTCGGCCTGACGGGGACGCATGTGGGCTGCGACACGGGCCAGTGCGGGGCCTGCGTGGTGCATGTGGACGGCGAGAGCGTGAAGGCCTGCAACATGCTGGCGGCGGCGGCGGACGGCGCGGAGGTCATGACCATCGAGGGCATGGCGGCGCCGGACGGGACGCTGTCGGTGATCCAGGCGGCGTTCCAGGAGCATCACGGGCTGCAGTGCGGCTTCTGCACGCCGGGCATGGTGATGAGCGCGGCGGACCTCCTGAACCGGAACGCGAACCCGTCGGAGGCGGAGGTGCGGGCCTATCTCGAGGGCAATATCTGCCGCTGCACGGGCTACCACAACATCGTGAAGGCGATCCTCGCGGCGGCGGCGACGCTGCGCGGCGAGGCGGTCGCGGCGGAATAAGAACCGAACAGGGAGGACGGGCGATGCCCAAGGACAGCGGAATCGGCGCTTCGATCAAGCGCCGCGAGGATGTGCGCTTCCTGACCGGAGCGGGGAACTACACCGACGACATCAACGTCGCCGGTCAGACCTACGCCTATTTCCTGCGCTCGACCGTGGCGCATGGAAAGATCGTGAGCGTGGACACGGCGGCGGCCTCGAAGATGCCGGGCGTGCTCCGGATCTTCACCGGCGCGGATTTCGAGGCGGTCGGCGGGCTCCCCTGCGGCTGGCAGATCACGAGCCGGAACGGCGAGGTGATGAAGGAGCCGCGGCACCCGATCCTCGCGAGCGGCAAGGTCCGCCATGTCGGAGACCCGATCGCGGCGGTGGTGGCGAAGAGCCTCGCCGAGGCGCGGGACGCGGCGGAGGCCATCGGCGTCGAGATCGAGGAGCTTCCGGCGGTCGTCGACATGCGGGCGGCGATCTCGGGCGCGGCTCCGGCGGTGCATGACGAGGCGCCGGACAATCTCTGCTATGACTGGGGCTTCGTCGAGGAGAATCGGGAGGCGGTGGACGCGGCGATCAAGTCCGCGCATCACGTCACCACGCTGGAGCTCACGAACAACCGGCTGGTGGCGAACCCGATGGAGCCGCGCGTCGCCATCGGCGACTTCAACCGGGCCTCGGGCGACTCGACGCTCTACACGACGAGCCAGAACCCACATGTGATCCGGCTCCTGATGGGGGCCTTCGTGCTCGGCATTCCGGAGCACAAGCTCCGGGTGATCGCGCCGGATGTCGGCGGCGGCTTCGGGACGAAGATCTTCCACTACGCCGAGGAGGCGTTCTGCACCTTCGCGGCGAAGGCGCTGAACAAGCCGGTGAAGTGGACGGCGGACCGCTCCGAGGCCTTCATCACGGACGCGCACGGCCGCGACCATGTGACGAAGATCGAGCTGGCGCTGGACAAGGACGGCAAGTTCCTCGCGATCCGCACGGCGACGCTGGCCAACATGGGCGCCTATCTCTCGACCTTCGCGCCCTCGGTTCCGACCTGGCTGCACGGCACGCTGATGGCCGGCACCTACACGACGCCGCTGATCTACTGCAACGTGAAGGCGGTCTTCACCAACACGGTGCCGGTGGACGCCTATCGCGGGGCCGGGCGGCCCGAGGCGACCTTCCAGCTCGAGCGCGTCATCGACAAGGCGGCGCGGGAGATGGGGATCGACCCGGTGGAGATCCGGCGGCGGAACTTCATCCCGGCGGACGCCTTCCCCTACCAGACGCCGGTCGCCGTCGCCTATGACACGGGCGACTATCACGCGACGATGGACAAGCTGGTGGAGATCGCGGACTTCGCCGGCTTCGAGGCGCGGCGGGCGGAGAGCGCGAAGCGCGGCAAGCTGCGCGGGCTCGGCCTCTCCTCCTATATCGAGGCCTGCGGCATCGCCCCCTCCAACCTCGTCGGCCAGCTCGGCGCCCGGGCGGGGCTCTACGAGAGCGCGACGGTGCGGGTGAACGCCGCCGGCGGGATCGTGGTGATGACGGGGAGCCACAGCCACGGCCAGGGGCACGAGACGACCTTCCCGCAGGTGATCGCGGAGATGTTCGGCTGCCCGGAGGCGAATGTGGAGATCGTCCACGGCGACACGGGCCGCGGCCCGATGGGCATGGGCACCTACGGCTCGCGCTCCATCGCGGTCGGCGGGGCGGCGATGGTGCGGGCGGCGGAGAAGATCATCGCCAAGGCCAAACGCATCGCGAGCCACCTGATGGAGGCGGCGGTCGAGGACGTGGAGTTCGCGAACGGCGTCTTCTCGGTCGCGGGCACCGACAAGAAGGTGGATTTCGGGTCGGTGGCTCTGGCGGCCTATGTGCCGCACAACTACCCGCTGGAGAGCATCGAGCCCGGGCTGGAGGAGACGGCGTTCTACGACCCGTCGAACTTCACCTATCCGGCCGGGGCCTACGCCGCCGAGGTCGAGGTCGACCCGGAGACGGGGGCGGTCACGCTCCTCGCCTTCTCGGCGGCGGACGATTTCGGGAACGTGATCAACCCGATGATCGTGACGGGCCAGGTCCATGGCGGGATCGCGCAGGGGATCGGCCAGGCGCTGCTCGAAAGCGCGGTCTATGACGCGAACGGCCAGCTCCTGACCGGCTCCTACATGGACTACGCCATGCCGCGGGCGGACGACCTGCCGATGTATGCGGTGGATCATTCCTGCCAGACGCCCTGCACGCACAACCCATTGGGCGTGAAGGGCTGCGGCGAGGCCGGGGCGATCGGCTCGCCGCCCGCGCTCGTCAACGCCGTTCTCGACGCGCTGAACGCCGGCGGGATCGGGGTGGAGCATATCGACATGCCGCTCAGCCCGTCGCGGGTCTGGGCCGCGATCCAGAGCGCGAAGTAAGGGAGAGAGAGCAATGTACGCATTCGACTATCAGAAGGCCGGCTCCGTCTCCGACGCGCTCGCCGCGCTGAAGGCGGAGGACGCCCAGCCGATCTCCGGCGGGCAGACGCTGATCCCGACGCTGAAGGCGCGCCTCGCCGCGCCCTCCGCCCTCATCGACCTCTCCGGCATTGCGGAGATGAAGGGGATCGAGGTCGCGGGCGGGATGGTGAAGATCGGCGGCGCCGTGACGCACCAGAGTGTCGCGGACCATGCGGGGGTGAAGGCGGCGATCCCCGCCCTCGCCCAACTCGCCGCGCATATCGGCGACCCGGCGGTGCGCCACAAGGGGACGATCGGCGGCTCGGTCGCGAACAACGACCCCTCCGCCTGCTACCCCTCGGCCTGCCTCGGCCTCGGCGCGACGATCCATTCCTCGGCCGGGGACATGGCGGCGGACGAGTTCTTCCAGGGCATGTTCGCCACCGCGCTCGACGCGGGCCAGATCGTCACCGGGGTCTCCTTCCCGATCCCCGAGAAGGCCGCCTACATGAAGTTCGTCCAGCCCGCCTCCCGCTTCGCCCTCGTCGGCGTGTTCGTGTCGAAGGGCGCGGGCGGCGTCCGCGTCGCCGTCACCGGAGCCTCCGAAAGCGGCGTCTTCCGCTGGACGGCCGCCGAGGACGCCCTCGCCGGCAACTTCTCCCCGGACTCCGTCCCCCCCGCCCCCGCCGCAGACGGCATGATCGGGGATATCCACGGATCGCCCGAATACCGGGCGCATCTCGTCGCCGTCATGACAAAGCGGGCCGTCAAAGCCTGCTGAAAAAGAAGCGGAGACTGAAGGAAGGCCCGCCCAAGGCGGGCCTTTCGCATTTCAGGCAGCCGCGACCTCGCGAACCGCGCCGTCGAAGCCGATCAGAAGCGCGCGGCGGGCGCCGGGGAGGCTGGCGAGGATTGCCCGCGCCTCCCGCTCGGGCGTGAGGACGAGCGCGGTCGAGAGGCCGTCGGCCAGCGCGGCGCTGGCGGCCTCCACGGTTACGGTGGACCAGAGCGGCGCCTCGCCTGAGGGGCCGAGGATGTGCGCGCGTCCGCCCACGCTCAGCGCGCCGGGCGACGAGGTCGCCAGCGCGCCCTCCGCGAGCGGCGCGACGGCGACGAGGCCGGCGGCCGGGTCCTCCACGCCGATCCGCCAGCGCCCGCCCGCCGCGCGGAATTCGCCGAGATTGACCAGAACCTCCCGCGCGCCCGCGGCCTTCAGCGCCTCCGCCGCCATGTCGGTCGCGAAGCCCTGCGCGATTCCGTTCAGCGTCAGCGCCTGCCCTTGCCCGAGGCGAAGGGGGGCGAGCGAGACGCGGCGCCAGCCGACGAGCCGGGCCGCTTCCTCCACGTCTTCGCCGGTCGCAAGCGCCCGCCAGAGCGGCTGGACGGTCGGGTCGAAGCGGCCGCCCGTCGCCTCATGCAGGACGCCGGAGAGGGCGAGGAGGGCGGAAAGCTCTGAAGGCGGGCCCGCCAGCGCGCCGTCCCGGTTGAGGCGGGCGAGCGCGCTTTCGGTGTCATGGAGGCTGAAGAGCGCCTCCGCCCGGCGGATGGCGGCCCGCGCGGCCTCAATCGCGCGCTCGGCCTCTGCCTTCGGCCCTCGGATCGTGATCGAGGCTTCGGCGCCGAGTGCGACGCCGCGCCAGCGCGTCGTCTCCGCCATGGCCGAAGGGCCGGCGAAGGCGAGCGCGCCGGCGAGCGCGATGAAGCGCCGCCGGTTCATTCCGCCGCCGCCGGGGTCAGCCGCGGCGGGCGGGGCGCGAGCGAACGCCCTTTCGCGGCGAGGACGAGCGGCACGCATTGCGCCCGGTCGTCATGAATCTTCACGCAATCGAGGCACTGGAAGCACTCGGAATAGTCGATCTTGCCCGTCTCCCGGATTGCGCCATAGGCGCACTTGACCCGGCAGAGCTGACAGGGGGAGCCGCAGTCGACACGCCGGGCGATCCAGTCCCGACCGCGCAGGAGCCCGCCGACCGCCATCAGCGCGCCGAGCGGGCAGACATAGCGGCAGAAGCCCTTGAAGAGGATCATGGAGAGGCCGAGCCAGAAGACGGCATAGGCGACGAACCACCATTCCCGCTGGAAGTGCACGGTGATCGACGTCTTGAACGGCTCTACCTCCGCCACGAGGTCGATCCGCTCCGGCGCGAGGAGGGCGACGGCGACGAGGCCGCCGAGCAGGACGTATTTGAGGCTCTTGAGCCGTCGGTCCCAACGCGGGGAGGGCCGGATCTGCGGAAGCCGGAGTAGCCGCCCCGCCTTCGCCGCGAATTCCTGCAGCGCGCCGAACGGGCAAAGCCAGCCGCAGAAGAGACCGCGGCCCCAGAGGACGAAACTGACGATCACCGCCGCCCATATCAGGAGCGAGAAGGGATCGTAGAGCAGGAATTCGAGGCTCCCCCCCGCATTCAGCGCCGCCAGCGCGGCGAGCGGGGTGACGATGGAAAGCTGGCCTTGCCCCCAGTAGCCGATGAAGGCGGTCATCGCCGCGAGCGCGACGAGGCGCGTCGGCTCGAAGGCGGGCAGGGCCGCGAAGCGCCGCATCGCGCCCGCCATGACGCCGAACAGGAGCGCGAGAAAGGCGCCGAGCGCGACCATGTCCGCCGCCCGCCCGCGCAGCGCCTCCACCCAGGCCGGGGCGGGCTCCACCGCCTCCGGGCGGGTGAAGAACCGCTCCGGCGCGGCATGGGCGGCGGCGAAGACGGCGGTTCCGATTTCCGGCCGGAACATGCCGTGCTCCCGCACCGCCGTCGCCTCCAGCGTCCATTCCGCGGTCGGGTCGAAGCCGAGGCGGCGATCCGTGCGGAGGATCATCGCCGCGCCCTCCGGCGCGCCCGGCGCAAGCTCCACGATCAGGTCCGCATCGCGCAGGGCGACGGGAAAGCCCCCCTGATGGGCGGAAAGTCTGTCCGGCGCCGTGTTCCGGACGAAATCCTCCGAGACGAGCCCGTGCCGCCCGGCGTCGATCACGAGGATCGGCTCGTCATTGTCGGCGATCGCGAGGAAACCCTGAAGCGCCCGGAAGGTTTCCGGCGCCAGCGCGGCGCGGGCGACGGAGGGCGGGCCGAGATCGACGATCCAGAGATCGAGATAGACGCCCTCCGGATCGTCCAGCGCCTCTTGGTCGTCATCGAACCAGACGGTGCCTGCGAAAGCTTCCTGCAATTCGGCGTTGCTGACGATCCGCCGCGTCGCGATCCCTTGCTCGACGAGATCGTTCCAGTCCAACGCCTCTTCCACCGCCGGATCCGGCCGCGCCGGCGGGCCGAGCGCGACGCCGCCCATCTTCTCGCGCGCAACGGCGAGCGCGGCGGCGAGCACGCTCTCATGCGCGATGCGGACGGAGGCGGTCGCCTTCGTCACGCCGTCGAGATAGACGAGCGCGCTCCCGGCCTCTCCTTCGCCGTAGGGCGTGCCGACGACGAGCGAGGAGGCGAGCGAGAGCCCGCGATACTGTTCGAAGAACTTGCGGAACGGCGCCTCGCCGAGGCCGGAGACGAAGATCGGCTCGTTGTGGGAGATGAGCCGCACGTCGATGAAGACGCCTTCGAGATCGAGCGTCACGAGCACGTTGATCGGCGCGCCGGAGAAGCCCGGCAGCGGCGCGAGCGGCTCCGTCTCGAACACGAAGCCGGCCTCGGCGCCGCCTGAGTTCAGAAGCTGATGGACGCCCTTGTCGTTGATCCGCTCGCCGAGCGAATAGGGCGGGACGACGAGCGCGGCGAGCGCCTCGCGCTCCATCGGCGCGGCGGCGGCGAGGCCGGCCCAGAGGCAGCAGAGGGCGACGACGAGGGCGCGCATCCCGAGACGCTAGGCCGGTGACGCTCGCTCCGCCACAGGACTTTGGCGCCACGATGCTGGCCCTTGGTCTTATTGCGCGCGGCGTGTTTCGGAGTCATCATGCAATCTATGGACGCGTGCTCGACGCGGCCTGCAACGACAAGGGAAGGAAATCTCATGGCCTGGAGCGCGCCCAAGGCGAAGGAAATGAACTGCGGCATGGAAATCAACATGTACGCGCCGGCGGAAGACGAGCGTCGCGGAGACGATTCGATCTGACGCGACGACTCTCGTCGTGAAGCTGCGGATTCTGGGCGCCGCCGCAGGCGGCGGCGTCCCTCAATGGAATTGCGGATGCGGCAATTGCACGGATGCGCGGGCGGGGCGGATTGCCCCGCTCACACAATCCTCGATCGCCGCGACCGGGGACGGAAGCCGCTGGCTGGTCGTGAACGCCTCGCCCGACATCCGCGTCCAGCTGGCTGCGGTCCCGGCGCTCTGGCCCAGGGAACTGCGCGGCTCGCCGCTCGTCGCCGTCGCGTTGACGAATGGCGATGTCGATCATGTCGCCGGGCTGCTGACGCTGCGGGAGAAGACGGCGTTCGACCTTTTCGCGACACCGGAGATCCTCGGCGAGCTTGAGGCTAACCCGATTTTCGGCGTGATGAGCCCCGATCTTGTCAGGCGACGCCCGGTTCCGCCGGGGGCGCTTTTCGATGTGGCGGGACTGGAGGTCGAGAGTTTCTCCGTGCCGGGCAAGACTCCGCTCTACCGGGAGGCCGGAGAGGTGAAGACCGAGGAGGTCGGGGAGATGACGGTGGGCTATGCGCTTCGTTCTGGCGGCCGCACCGCGCTCTGCATTCCCGGCTGCGCCGCAATCACCGACGATCTGGACGCAAGGCTTCGTTCGGCGGACCTGATCCTCTTCGACGGGACGACCTGGGAGAACGAGGAGATGCCGCGCCTCGGCGCCGGGGAGAAGACGGCGCGGCGGATGGGCCACATGCCCATGCATGGCCCCGGCGGAACGCTGGAGCGGCTTTCCGGGCTGACGGCGCGAAAGGTCTTCGTCCACATCAACAACACCAACCCCGTGCTCCAGCCGGAGAGCCGGGAACGGCGCCTCGCGGAGTCGGCGGGGTGGGAGATCGGCTTCGACGGCATGGAGATCGAGTTGTGAGCGGCGCCGAGACGCGCGAGGCGTTCGAGGCGCGGCTCCGGCGCATCGGGGCCGAGCGGTATCATGACAGGCATCCGTTCCATGAGCGCCTGCATGGCGGGCGCTGCACGCTGGACGAGGTGCGCGCGTGGGTGGTCAACCGCTGGTATTATCAGTCCCGCATCCCGATGAAGGACGCCGCCTTCATGTCCCGCATCGAGGACCCGGCGCTGCGCCGCGCCTGGCGGAGCCGCATCGAGGACCATGACGGGACGGCGGAGAAGGAAGGCGGGATCGCGCGCTGGCTGAAGCTCGCGGAGGCCGTGGGGCTCGACCCCGACTATGTCGCCTCGGGCCGCGGCGTCCTGCCCGCCACGCGCTTTGCGGTGGACGCCTATGTCCGGTTCGTGCGGGAGGAACCGCTTCTGGCCGCCGTCGCCGCCTCGCTGACGGAGCTTTTCGCGCCGGCGATCCACGAGCGGCGGATCGCCGGGTTGCTGGAGCATTACGACTTCGCCACGCCTTCGGCGCTCGCCTATTTCCGCAACCGGCTTTCGGAGGCGCCGCGGGATGTCGCCTTCGGGCTCGGCTTCGTGCTCGACCATGCGGTGACGCGGGAGGCGCAGGACATGGCGGCGGGCGCCCTCGTCTTCAAGACGGAGGTGCTCTGGGCGCAGCTCGACGCGCTCTCCCACGCCTACGTCTCCCCCGGGCTTCGCCCGCCCGGCGTCTGGGAGCCGGGCGAGGGGCTGTTGTGATCCCGAAGCTTCCCCGCGGCGTGCGGCTGCATCGCTGCAAGGTGCGGGAGGCGGAGGTGCTTCTCGGGCCTGAGCGGGCGCTGATGCTGGACCCGATCGCTCACGCCATCCTCTCCCGCGTCGACGGCGCGGCGAGCGAGGCGGAGATCGTGGCGGACCTCTCCGAGACTTTCGGCGCGCCGGTGGAGCAGGTGAGGCCGGACGTCTCCGCCTTTCTCGCTGATCTGGCGGAGAAGCGGCTGGTGAACCTTGATGGCTGAGCTCGCTCCTCCGCTCGCGATGCTTGCGGAACTGACGCACCGCTGCCCGCTCGCCTGCCCCTATTGCTCCAACCCGCTGGAGCTGACGGCGCGGGAGCGGGAGCTGGATGCGGCGACATGGGCGCGCGTCTTCCGGGAGGCGGCGGCGCTCGGCGTGCTGCAGCTTCATCTCTCCGGCGGCGAGCCCGCCTCGCGGCGCGATCTGGAAGGGATCACGGCCTCGGCGGCGGAGGCCGGGCTCTATACGAATCTCATCACCTCGGGCGTCGGGCTGACGGAGCGGCGGCTCCGCGCGTTGGAGGCGGCGGGGCTCGATCATGTTCAGCTCTCGCTCCAGGGCGTGAACCCGCAGAGCGCGGACCTGATCGGCGGCTATGCAGGCGGCTTCGAGCGGAAGATGGAGGTCGCGCAGTTGATTGCGGCGCAGGGATTCCCCCTCACGCTCAACGCGGTGATGCATCGGCTCAACCTCGATGATCTGCCGCGGATGATCGAGATGGCGGTCGAACTCGGCGCGCGGCGGATCGAGGTCGCCTGCGTGCAGATGCATGGCTGGGCCGCGCGAAACCGCGCCGCGCTGATGCCGACGCGGGCGCAGGCCGAGGGCGCGAAGGCGGAGGTCGCGCGCGCGCGCGCGGCGCTGAAGGGCCGGCTCGTGGTGGATTTCGTGCCGCCCGACTATCACTCGGACTACCCGAAGGCCTGCATGGGCGGCTGGGGCTCCACCGGGCTCGTCGTCGCGCCGGATGGGCGGGTCATGCCCTGCCACGCGGCGGAGACGATCCCCGGCCTCGTCTTTCAGAACGTGGCCGAAGCCCCGCTCGCCGACATCTGGCGCGGCCCCGCCTTCTCCGCCTTCCGTGGAGAGGACTGGATGCAGGAGCCCTGCCGGAGCTGCGACCGTCGGGGCCTCGATTTCGGAGGCTGCCGCTGCCAGGCGATGGCGCTCGCCGGCGACCCCGCGGCGGCGGACCCGGTCTGCCGGAAGGCTCCGGGCCGTGGGCTTGTGGACGCTCTCCTCTCGGCGTCGGAGGCGTCGGTCGGGGGGGATGGAGCGGGGCTGGCGTATCGCCGGTTTTGAGGGCGGGCCGCCGGGGAGCGTTATCTCCGAGGGAACATATTGCTAAAGTCGAGGGATTCGCGATTGACTCGCGTCAGGGATGCGCGCGCCGGCTGCGGCGGAAAGACGCGTCCTTCACAACAAGCGAAAGCGGAGGAAACCCAGCATGGCGACCCTGAAGATCAACGGGGCCCCGCGCGAGGTCGACGCGTCCCCCGACATGCCCCTGCTCTGGGCGCTGCGGGACGTGGCGGGCCTTGTGGGGACGAAATACGGCTGCGGCGTCGGGCTTTGCGGGGCCTGCACGGTGCATGTGAACGGCAAGGCCGAGCGCTCGTGCATGCTGACCGTGGGCGACGTGGCGGAGGCGGAGATCACGACGATCGAGGGCCTTCACCCGACGGGCGACCACCGGGTGCAGGCGGCGTGGCGCGAGCTGAACGTGCCGCAATGCGGCTTCTGCCAGGCGGGCCAGATCATGACGGCTTCGGCGCTTCTGGCGGAGAATCCGAAGCCTTCGGACGAGGAGATCCTCGAGGCGATGGCGGGCAATGTCTGCCGCTGCGGCTGCTACCAGCGGATCACGGCCGCGGTGCGGCTGGCGAGCACGGGGAGCTGAGATCATGCTGCATTTCATGAACATGGTCCGCGAGGCGGCGGCGCCGCTGGCGCGCGACTTCACGGTGGCGAAGCTCTCGCGCCGGGCGTTCCTCGGCGGAACGGCGGCCTTCGCGGTCGGCGCCTTCGCGTCCCGTTCGGAGGCTTTCCCGCGCTGGCCGACGGGCGGCGAATCGATGCCGCACGGGCTGGTGGAGGATCCGCTCGTCTTCGTCTCGATCGACGCGGACGGGACGGTGACGCTGGTCGCGCACCGCTCGGAGATGGGCACGGGCTCGCGCACCTCCATCCCGATGGTGATGGCGGACGAGATGGAGGCCGACTGGAGCCGGGTGAAGATCGTCCAGGCGGAGGGCGACGAGCCGAAATACGGCAACCAGGACACGGACGGCTCGCGCAGCATGCGCCATCACATCCAGATGGCGCGGAAGATCGGCGGCTCGGTGCGTCACATGATGCGCGAGGCGGCGGCGAAGGAATGGGGCGTTCCCGCCTCCGAGGTGAAGGTGGAGATGCACGCCGCGCATCACGGCGGCAAGTCGCTCGACTTCGGCGCGCTGGCGGCGAAGGCGATGGCGGAGCCGGTGCCGGCGCACGAGGCCATCGCCTACAAGAGCGAGGCCGAGTTCCGCTATATCGGCAAGGGCAACGTCCAGATCACGGACCTTCACGACATCACCACCGGCAAGGCGGTCTACGGCGCGGACGTCTCGCTTCCGGGGATGAAGTTCGCCGTGGTCGCGCGGCCGCCGGTGGTGGGCGGCAAGGTGAAGTCGTTCGACGCGACGGCTGCCCTGGCGGTTCCGGGGGTGGAGAGCGTGCACGAGCTTCCGGGCTCGATCCCGCCGGCGAAGTTCGCGCCGCTGGGCGGGATCGCGGTGGTCGCCTCGAATACCTGGGCGGCGATCCGGGGGCGGGACGCGCTGGTGATCGAATGGGAGGACGGGCCGCATGGCGGCTACGACTCGGCCGCCTACATGGCGGAGATGGAGGCGACGGCGGCCGAGCCGGGCGTTCCGCTCCGCAAGCAGGGCGATGTCGAGGCGGCCTTCGCCTCGGCGGCGAAGGTGATCTCGCACACCTACACGCAGGACCATATGGCCCATGCTCCGATGGAGCCTCCGGTCGCGCTCGCCAACGTCACCGCCGACGGCTGCGAGATCTGGGCTCCGGTCCAGTCTCCCTATGCGGTGCGGACGGACACGGCCGAGGCGCTCGGGCTGGACCCGGCGAAGGTGACGGTTCACGTCACCCTTCTCGGCGGCGGCTTCGGCCGGAAGTCGAAGGGGGACTTCGTGACGGAGGCCGCCTGGATCAGCAAGGCGGTCGGCGCGCCGGTGCGGGTGCAGTGGACGCGGGAGGACGACATCCGCCACGCCTTCTACCACACGACCTCGGCGGAGCGGATCTCCGCGGCGGTCGACGCCGGGGGCAAGGTGACGGGCTGGCGGCACAACTCGGTGGCGCCGTCGATCCTCACCACCTTCGCGCCGGATGGCGGGCACCAGTTCTTCATCGAGACGGGCATGGGCCTGATCGACATGCCGTTCGACATTCCGAACGTGCTGGCGGAGAACGGCAAGGCGATGGCGCATACGCGGATCGGCTGGTTCCGCGCCGTCTCCAACATCCCGCGGGCCTGGGCGATCGGCTCCTTCGTCTCCGAACTGGCGGCGGAGCTCGGGAAGGACGACCTGACGATGTGGATGGAGCTGATCGGCGCGCCCCGCGTGGTCGATCCGAAGGCGGAGGGCTATCCGGACGACTGGTGGAACTACGGCGAGCCGGCGGGCTCCTTCCCGGTGGACACGGGCAAGCTCGCCACCGTTCTGAAGGCCGCGGCGGACGGGATCGGCTACGGCAGGTCCCTGCCGGCGGGCGAGGGGATCGGCCTCGCCGTCCACCGCTCCTTCGTCTCCTATGTCGCCTGCGCGGCGCATGTGAAGGTGGTGGACGGGAAGATCACGGTCCCCGAGATGCATCTCGCCATCGATTGCGGCTTCGCGGCGAACCCGGAGCGGATCGGGAGCCAGATGGAGGGCGCGGCGGTGATGGGGATGACGGCGGCGCTGCATTCCTCGATCACCTACGAGAAGGGCCGTGTGGTGCAGTCCAACTTCACCGACTACGACGTGGTGCGGTCGGACAATTACCCGCTCAACGTGGTGACCCACATCATCCCGCACGGGTTCGGGGATCACTCGACGGGGGTGGGCGAGCCGGGCGTGCCGCCCGTCGCCCCCGCCATCGCCAACGGCCTCTTCCACGCCACCGGCCAGCGCAAGCGGAAGATGCCCTTCACGCTCGAAGCCTGAAGCCGCCGCCGCGGCCCACGCCGCCGCGCCCCGCGAAACCCGCGCCGCCCCCCAACAGGGGGCGGCGCCTTCGTCCCCCTCGAACGCAAGGCCTCCTTGCGCAAGAATGGCCGCAAGCCGAGCAGGGGCTCCATGACTCTGGGAGGATCGATGGCCGAAATCGTCGGAGAACGGGCGGCATGAAGGGCCCGGCCTTGGCCGTGGAGGGCGTCTCCTACGAATTCGGCGCGAAATCCGCCCTGGCGGACGTGTCCTTCGCCGTCGAGGCGGGCGCTTTCTGCGCGCTCTTCGGGCCGAACGGCGCCGGCAAGAGCACGCTCTTCTCCCTCCTCACCCGCCTGTTCACGCCGAGGGCGGGGCGCATCATCGTCGCCGGACATGATCTTTCGCGCGAGCCGCGCGCGGCGCTGGCGAGGATCGGCGTCGTCTTCCAGCAGCCCACGCTCGACCTTGACCTCACGGTGCGGCGCAACCTGCTCTACTACGCCGCGCTCCACGGGCTTTCGGGCAAGGCGGCGGACAGGGCGGCGACCCGCGCGCTCGAACGTCTCGACATGGCGGAGCGGGCGGGCGAGCGCGTCTCCGCGCTGAACGGCGGGCACCGCCGACGGATGGAGATCGCGCGGACGCTGATGCATGAGCCTTCCGTTCTCCTTCTCGACGAGCCGACCGTCGGGCTCGACGCGACGACGCGGCGGGCGATCACCGACCATGTGCACACGCTCTGCGCGGCGGAAGGGCTGACCGCGCTCTGGGCCACGCATCTCTTCGACGAGGTCAAGATCGAGGACCGTCTGGTCGCCCTCCATCGCGGGCGCGTGGTCGCGGATGGAACCGGCGCCGGTATCGCCGCCGGCCGTTCGCTGGAGGAGGCGTTCATGGCGCTGACCGGCGCGGAGCGGGCGGCGTGACCGGCGCGCGCGCCTGGCTCGCCTGCCTCTGGGCCGTCGTGCTTAGGGAGGGTCTGCGCTTCGTGACGCAGCGCGAGCGGTTCCTCTCCGCGCTCGTGCGCCCGCTCGTCTGGCTCATCGTCTTCGCCGCAGGCTTCCGCGCCGCGCTCGGACTCTCGATCACGCCGCCCTACCAGACCTATGTGACATACGAGATCTACATCCTCCCCGGCCTCTGCGGGATGATCCAGCTCTTCAACGGCATGCAATCCTCCCTTGCGCTGGTCTACGACCGGGAGACGGGCTCCATGCGGCTGATGCTGACGAGCCCTTTCCCGCGGTGGTGGCTGCTTTTTTCCAAGCTGAGCGCCGGGGCGGCGATCTCGATCCTGCAGGTCTACGCCTTTCTCGGAATCGCGGCGCTCTACGGCTTCCGTCTGCCATGGGAGGGATACATCGCCGTCCTGCCCGCATTGATGCTCTCCGGCCTGATGCTCGGCGCGCTCGGGCTCTTCCTCTCCTCCACGATCAACCGTATGGAGAATTTCGCGGGCGTCATGAACTTCGTGATCTTCCCGATGTTCTTCCTCTCCACCGCGCTCTACCCGCTCTGGCGGATGGCGGAGAGCTCAACGCTCCTGCGCGACATCTGCGCGGTCAACCCGTTCACCCACGCTGTCGAACTGATCCGCTTCGCGCTCTTCGGGCGGCTCGAGCCAGAGGCGCTCGGCTGGTCGCTGCTGGCCCTCGCGCTCTTCTCCGCCGGGGCGCTCTGGGGCTACGATCCGGCGCGCGGCATGATCCGGTTGCGGCGGGACTAGGGAGGGCGACGATGCGCATCTTCGTTATTCTTGCGACTTTCCTTCTCCTTGCCGGGCCCGCCTCTGCGGAGCCGGTCATCCGCCTCGCGACGCTGAAGTTCGGCACCGTAAACTGGCTGGCCGAGACCATCGTCGAGGAGGGACTGGACGAGCGGGCGGGCTACAGGCTCGAGATCCTGACGCTGGCGGGGGATGCGGCGACCTCCGTCGCCTTTCTCTCCGGCGGCGCCGACATTTTCGTGACGGACTGGATCTGGTCCCAGAGGCGGCGCGACGCCGGGGAGGACGTGCGCTTCGCCCCCTATTCGCGCGCCCTCGGCGCGCTGATGGCGCGGGAGGGCGTCACCGGACTCTGCGATCTCAGGGGCCGCAAGGTCGGCGTCGTCGGCGGGGAGACGGACAAGAGCTGGCTTCTCTACCGCGCCCTCGCCGCCGAACGCTGCGGCTTCGACCTCGCGGAGGAGACGGAGACGCTCCACGGGGCGCCGCCGCTGATGGCCCGCCAGCTCGAGGCGGGCGCGGCGGACGCCGTCTCGACCTACTGGAACTGGGCGGCGAAGCTGGAGGCGGGCGGGGCCCGGCGGCTGCTCGGGGCGGACGAGGCGATGGCGGCGCTCGACGTCGCGCCCGCCCCGCCGCTGATCGGCTTCGTATGGGATGCGGGCAGGGCGGACCATGCCGCGATCGCCGCCTTCTTCCGCTCCGTCGAGGCGGCGCAGGGCGTGCTGATGACGAGCGATGCGGCGTGGGAGCGCCTTCGCCCGCGCATGGGCGCCGCGACGGAGGCGGAGTTCCTCGCGTTGAGGGACAGGTTCCGGGAGGGGATCGCCCGCCCCGGCTGGAGCGATGCCGACATGGCGGCGGCGACCCGCCTCCATGCGCTTCTGGTCGAGGCGGCGGGGCCCGCCTTCGCCACCGCCGGGGGTCTCGATCCCGCCGGCTTCGCGCCGCCCGATGCCGAGTGACCGCGCCGAAGGGGCGGGCGGGAGAGTCGGCTGGACGCTTCTCTCCCTGCTCGGCTTCGCCGCGCTCTGGCAGGCGCTGGCGGCGCTGATTGACTCCCCGGCGCTGCCAGGGCCGGCGGAGGTCTGGCGCGCGGCGCTCTTTCAGATCGAGAACGACCATTATTTCGGCCATCTCGGCGCGACGCTCGCGCGGGTGGCGGCCGCCTTCTTCGTCTCCATGAGTCTCGGCGCCGCCATCGGCCTCGCGCTCGGTCTCTGGCGGGGGGCGGACCGCATCTTCGGCGGCTGGCTGACGCTCTTTCTCAACCTGCCCGCGCTGGTGACGATGATCCTCTGCTATGTCTGGTTCGGGTTGACGGAGACGGCGGCGCTCCTCGCCGTCGCGGTCAACAAGATCCCCAACGTCGCGGCCACGCTGCGGGAGGGCGGGCGGTCGCTGGACCGCGACCTTGCGGAGATGGCCGCCGTCTACCGGCTCGGACGGCGGGCGCGACTCTTCGATGTGATCATTCCGCAGCTCCAGCCGTTCCTCGCCGCGGCTGCGCGGAACGGGCTCGCGCTGGTCTGGAAGATCGTGCTGGTCGTGGAGTTGCTGGGCCGTCCCAACGGTGTCGGCTTCCAGCTTCACGCCTATTTCCAGCTTTTCGACGTGGCGACGATCCTCGCCTATGCCTTTGGGTTCATCGTCGTCGTGCAGGCGATAGAGCTGTTTCTTCTCGAGCCGTGGGAGCGGCGGGCGGGCCGGTGGCGGCGATGAGCGGGCTGTCCGTGGCGATCCGGCGCAAGGCCTTCTCCGGGGCCGGGGTGCTGGGCGAAATCGTCTTCACGCTCGCGCCGGGGGAGCGGGCGGCGCTGATCGGGCCTTCGGGCGTCGGCAAGAGCACGCTGCTTTCCCTGATCGCCGGCTTCGGCGGCGAATTCGACGGGAGGGTAGGGCGACCGCCGGGGCGGGTCGCGATGGTGTTCCAGACGCCGCGGCTCCTCCCGTGGCGGACGCTGGCGGAGAATGTCGCGCTGCCTCCGGGCTCGGGCGGCATGGATCGGGCGCGGGCGCTGCTGGCGGAGATGGGACTGGCGGATGCGGCGGACCTTCACCCCGAGCGCGTCTCCCTCGGCATGCAGCGGCGCGCGGCGCTGGCGCGGGCGCTCGCGGTGGAGCCTTCTCTGCTGATCCTCGACGAGCCGCTCGTCTCGCTCGACCCGGAGGGCGCGGCGGCGATGCGGCGCCTTCTCGTCGCGGTGCTCGACAGGACAGGCGCGACAGCCCTGATCTCGACGCATGACCGCCGCGAGGCGCTGGCGCTGGCGGATCGGGTGCTGGAGCTCGGCGGCCGTCCGGCGCGACTGACGGGGGATCGCCCCTCGCCGCTCGACCGGAAGGCGCGGCGGGATCCGGAGGCGGTGGAGGCGGCGCATCGCCGTCTTTTCGCGGAGGGCGGGTGACGCCCGCCTTTCAGGCGCCATATCGCATCGGGTCTGCCTGAAGGAGACGGGATGAAAGCATGGATCGCCGCCGCCGTCTTGGCCCTCGCGGCGCCGTCGGCCGCCGACGCGCTGACAATGAAGGCCGGGTCGGCCTGGGATAGCCCGGAAATTCCGGTCTGCTGGGAAAATCCGCAGCGCGAGCACCGGCAGGAGCGCGAGATGATCCGCAACGCCGTCGCCGGAACCTGGGAGCGTGAGAGCGCGGTCGTTTTCACCGGCTGGGGCCCTTGTGCGGAGGAGTCCCCCGGCGTGCGCATTTCGCTCGAGAATTCGCATCCGAGCGCAGCGGGCAGGGGCAGGGAGCTGGATGGAACGCCGCGCGGCGTCCGCCTGCCGGTGCTGTGGAGCCTCGCCGCGCTCTCGCTCAACATCAAGGCGCCGGTGCATGAATTCGGGCACGCGCTCGGCTTCGGGCATGAATACGCCCGCGCGGACGCCCCCGAGCCGGAGCGTTGCGGCCATATCGGGCCGGATGGCCGGCGATATGTAGAGACGGACGCGCCGCTGACCCCGTTCGACCCGGACTCGATCATGGTCGCCTGCGTTGCGGAGGCGGGCGTCGCCTTCAGCCGGGGTTTGCCGGAACTGAGCGCGCTCGACATCTTCGGGCTCGTCTCCGTCTACGGCTCGCATCCGGACAACATTCTCGGCCGCGACGAGACCGGAGACAGGTTCGGCGCGGCGCTGCTTCTCCATGATCTCGACGGCGACGGGGAGATGGACCTGGCGGTCGGCGCGCCGGGGAAGGATGGCGGATCAGGGGCGGTGTTCCTCTATCGCGGTCATTCCGTGCGAGGGTTCCGCCCTTGGCTCCGGCTCGACGCGCCGGCGGGCGCGCGGGGCTTCGGCGCGGCGCTCGTCGCGGGGGAGAGCGCCCGGCGGCTCACGGCCTTTGCGGAGACCGGTGGCGCTTACGGCTTCTCGCTTGCCCGGAAGGCGGCGCGCCCGCTCGGCGCCGTCGCAGCGTCCCGCCCCGGGCTGGAGGCGCTCGCCGGGCAGGCGCCGTCCGCGGGCGCGCCCGGCTTCCCCGCCGGCCTTCTCGGCGAGGCCGGACCGACGCTGGACGCCGATCTTGACGGGGACGGATCGCCTGATCGCATTCGCGGCGCCCCGGCGGCCGACGCGGCGGCTCCGGGCGCGGGGACGGTGATCGTGCTGCGCGGTGCGGCGGGCGGCGGGTTCGAACCTTGGTACTGGTTCGGGCAGGCCTATTGAAAACGGGCGCTCCGAAAGCCGGAGCGCCCGTCATCCTGGCCGCGGAGCGCGTTCAGTCGTCGTCCGGTATCCGCTTCCGGTTCACGAGGCCGATCCGGTATTCCTCGTCAATCTTGCCCACGAGAAACACGGCCGTGGGCGGCTTGCCGGTGGAGGGCACGTCCGGCTCGTCGTAGATCACCCGCACGCGGTTGGTGACCTCCATGTTCGGCTCGAGCTTGCCGGTGGCCAGAACGCCGGCCATGCCGTTCTCCGGAAAGGGCTCGAACGTGATCGAGCGGACCTTCCGGCCGAGGCCGCGGTTGAGCTCGAAACGGACGATGTTGCGCTTGATCTTCCCGGCGCCTTCCCAATAGACGAGCTCCTCGAAGGCCGCATAGTCCTTCGCGGCGATCGCGTCGCCGATCACCTTGACGAGCGCATCCGGGTCCTTCGGCAGGTCGCCGGCCGCGGCCGATGCCGGAGCCGCCGAGCCCAGCCCCACTGCGACAAGGCCCGCCGCGAGAAGCCGGGGGGCTAAGCGCCCCCCGGCGGCCCGGCGCAGTGAACGCCGAGCCATGCTCACCCCCGGTCCTTCAGGGCGAAGACCCAGACGACGCCGCCCTGCGGAACGTTCGGCACGCGGCCCTCCGGCAGCATGCCCTTCAGCAGGCCTTGCATCCGCTCCGCGTCCACGCCCCAGCCCGACTGGACGGCGATGTACTGGACGCCGTCCACCTCAAAGGAAGACGGAGCCCCGGTGACGCCGGAGTTCGTCGGATACTCCCAGAGCATGTCGCCGGTGGAGGCGTTGAAGGCGCGGAACATCCGGTCGTTCGTGCCGCCGGTGAAGAGGAGGTTGCCCCCCGTCGTCATCAGCGGGCCCCAGAACGGCGTATCGTTGAAGCTGTGCTCCCACTTCTTCTCGCCGGTGTTCATGTCCCAGGCCTGGAGCTTGCCGATCGGCACGGGCTTCGAGGTGTCGATCCCCTCCGCGAAGCGGAGCGAGGACAGGATCACGTCGATCGGAATGCCGATATAGAGCTCGCCCGGTTCCCGCTCCTCCATCGGCACGCCGCCGAGTTCCGAGCAGAGGTTCTCATGCGCCGGGATGTAGAAGAGGCCGGTGTCCGGGCTGTAGGCCTCGGTCGGCCAGTCCTTCCCGCCCCAGAGGCTCGGGCAGAAGGTCACGGTCTTGTTCGTGCCGGGGGTCTTCGCCTCGACATAGCTCGGCCGGCCCGTCTCCGGGTCGATCGACTCGAACACGTCCTGCCGCACGAACTTGTCCGCCGCGACGAAGTTGATCGGCCCTTCCGCCGTCCGCTCCATCGACCAGATGTAGCCGTTGCGGCCGGCATGGACCAGGCCCTTCACCTGCTTGCCGTCCCGTTCGATGTCCATCAGCAGGGGGGCGGAAACTTCGTCCCAGTCCCAGGCGTCGTTCCAGTGATACTGGTGATGGCCCTTGATCTCGCCGGTCTCGATGTCCACGGCGATGACGGAGGTGGTGTAGAGGTTGTCGCCCGGCCGGGTGTCGGGCATCCAGGGCCCGCCATTGCCGGTGCCGACATAGAGCAGCCCCGCCTCGGCGTCATAGTTCGGCGCCATCCAGACGGAGCCGCCGCCGGTCTTCCAGCTCTCGCCCTGCCAGGTCTCGTGCCCTGGCTCGCCCGGCGCCGGGATCGTGTAGGTGCGCCAGGCTTCCTCGCCGGTTTCTGCGTCGAGCGCGACGATGTAGCCGCGGATGCCGAACTCGCCGCCGGAGACGCCGGTGATGATCTTGCCCTTCGCGGCGACGGCCGCGAGCGTGCTGTAGTAGCCGTCCGTATAGTCGCCGACCGCGACGTCCCAGACCACTTCGCCTGTCTTGGCGTCGAGCGCCACGACGCCGGCGTCAAGCGTCGCCATGTAGAGCTTGTCGCCGTAGAGGGCGGGCCCGCGGTTGGTCGGATGCAGCTGGAAGAGATCGTCCGGCAGTGAGCGGACATAGCGCCAGAGTTCATGGCCCTTCGCGGCGTCGAGCGCGATCAGCTGGTTGCCGGGCGTCGTGATGTACATGACCCCGTCATTGACCATTGGCGGCGCCTGGTGGCCTTCCGTCACGCCGGTCGAAAACGACCAGACAGGGACGAGGTCGCCCACGTTGTCGGCGTTGATCTGCGAGAGCGGGCTGTGGCCCCAGCCCTCGTAGTTGCCGCGCCAGTTCAGCCAGTTCTGCGGCTCAGGGTTCGCGAGGCGGGCGTCGGTTACCGGGTTGTAGTTGTCGAGCGGGTTGGCGTGGGCTGCGCCCAGACCGCCTATCGCCAGAGCTGCGAAGGCCGTAGCGAGTCTCAACATGTCTTCCTCCGTTTGTTCTTTTTTGCGAGGGCCGATCTCCGCCGCCCCCCGTTGCGGGACGAGCCCCTACTTCGTCTTTCCTCCGGGCGCTGACGTGAAGCCTCCGGCGGCGACCACGAACCCCTCGGCGTCGAGCGCGAGGGGAACCATTGGCAGCTGATGCTTCGCCGGGCCATTCCGGACATCGCCGGCCGAGCGCGCGTCAAACTGCGAAAGATGGCAGTGGCAGCGGAGATTGCGCTCCTCCGCCATCCACGACTTGATGGTGCAGCCCTTGTGCGTGCAGATCGCCGAGAAGACGAGCGCGCCGTCGGCCGCATTGGCGACTGTCGCGTCGGACAGCTCCGAAGGGTCGAGCCTGAGAACGAGCATGCGGTTCAGCCTGTGTCCGCGCCGGACCGTCCCCGTCGCGGGATCGACCGGGAAGCACTCGAACGGCGCGGCGCCGATCTCCAGCGCATCGGCGCGGACCCGCTCGCCCTTGCGGGGGCCCCGCACGATCTCGAGAAAGTCGCCGGGCTGAACCTCAAGTTTCGAAGGATCGGCGCCGGCGGCGGCGGCTGTCTCGCCGGAGCCGGCGAAGCCCGCCGCCAGCGCGGCGCCGCCTACGATCAGGGCCCGGCGGTGGGTGGATGCGCCACTCGCCGCGCCGTCGCACGGCGGCGAACCATGTTTGGCCATGTTTCCTCCATCCCCGGCCGGGCTGTTTTCGCCCGGTCCGCAATGCACGTTCCGCGATCAAAGCCGCGACGTGATGTCACGTTAACGCGAGTCGCTCCGGTTAGGCAATGAACTCTTGGCCGATTGTTCGCGCCTGAGAGTAAGCGCCTGCGCCGGCCCCAGCACGCGATCCGCCACTGATCTGAGTCTGCCGATCAAGGCAGTGCGTCGGGAGCGCCGCGCGACGGAGAGGAGCGACGCCGCTGCGTCGCGAGGGTCGCTCTCCCCGGCTCCGCCGAAGAGCGCCGCCTCCAGCCTTCGGACGGGCTCGCACCCGTTCTCCGGAAGTCCCGTCTCCCGCCGCCAGGCCTCTATGGTCCTCAGCGCGTCTTTCGGCCCTCCCGCCCTCTTGCAGGCGGAGCGGAGCCGGAGATCGGCTCCGCTCGGCAGCCATGCGTGCACGAACGCCGCCAAGAGCGCGAGCGCCGGCATGGCGGCCGCGACGGCCAGAAAGACGGCCGCCCGGCCCGCGCCACGATGCTCCTGCTCCGCCTTCGCCATGAGCGCGCGCGCGCGCGCCTCGCGGTCCGGCTCCGCCGGCTCGATCCTGAGCGCGCGGGCGGCCCGAAGCGACCGCGCGTCGGCCGCCGCATCCCAGTAGACAACGCGGACGGGCGGGATGTTCACGACGGTCGCATCGCCGATCACGATGTCCCAGCTCTTCTCGATGACGCCGGTGAAGCCGTCGGCGCTCTTCAGCGTTCGCGACGAAGATCCAGCCTCGTGGATCTCCACGCCCCGCGCTGCCCCGTGGACGGGCGGCGCCATCCTCTCCGCCGGCGCGCCGCGGGCGCTCAGCGTTACCGTTCGGCGCACGACGTCGCCCTTCCGCAATCGCTCGGGAGGGATCGACCAGCTCTCGTCTATTTCGACTGCGTCTGCGATCATCCACCATGGTTCGGTCCAGCCCTCGGGCGCGGGCAGGATGTCGAGCGTGGGCCCGGGCGCGTGGAGGTCGAATGTCGCGCCGCCCCCGGGCCCGGAGACCCGGCCGACGGCGCGGACTGAGGGAGCCGGGAGCGGGCCGCTCCGGAGCGGGAAGATGGCGTATGTTGCTTCGTGGACGAACCCGTTCGCCGCATAGGAACGGACCTCGTGCGTGCGAGGCGCGGAAAGCTCGAGAATTTCCGCCCTCCCGTCGCCTTCGGGCTTCGTGATCGAAAGCGCCTCGAAGGGTCGGGCCGAAACGAGACGGATGCGCATGACGACCTGCCGCTGCACACGCACCGGCCCGGAGGAAGGCTCGAAGGAGACGAAGAGTTGCGGCCTCTCCGGGAAGGTCAGCGTCGTCTCCGCGCCCGCGCCCGCGCCCGCGGCGCCTGCGACAAGGAGGAGGAGCGCGGTCAGCAGCCGGCGCATGCCGCGCCCTCCCGCTCCAGTCGCCGCTCATGCGCCGCGCGGAGCCGCGCCCGGAGCGCGCGCTCCGGGTCGTCCACGATCCGCCGCAGAAGAATATCGGCCGCCTGCGCGCTTTCCCTCCGGAGCGAGAGCGCGGCGGCCGAGAGGCCTTCGAGCGGCGGCGCATCCACGTCCGCCGCGCCGCCAGCGGGGCCGCCGCGCGGCTCCGCCGCCCGAGGCGCGGAGCCCGCCGCGCCCTGTTCCTCGCTCCGGCCGGCGGCGTCGCTCTCAGCCTCCGCCGCCTTCATCTCGCCGGACCGGGCCGCGCCCGCCCGCTCCTCGCCTTCGGCGGGGCCGGGCGCATCCACCGTCCGGAGATCGCCGCTCTCCCATCCCGCCTGCTCCTCCGTCGCGGCGGCCTCCGCGCGCAGTTTACGTTCCGCCGCCTCCGCCCGCTCGATCACCGCGAGGTTATGTCGGGCGTCCTCATGGCCGGGGTCGAGGCGCAGGGTCTTCTGGAAGGCGGCGCGCGCCGCGCCCCATTCGTGAAGGCGCGCATAGGCGACGCCGGCGTCATAGATCGTCTCCGGCGTCTCCTCCTCGAGAAAGGAGCCGACGGCCCTGAGGTGCCTCCCGGCGCGATGCTCCGCGACCCCGCGCCAGGCGGGCGTGTCGAACAAGGCCGCCGCGTCCTCGAACCGCCCTTCCTCGAGCATCTGGCGCGCGAGACTTTGCCGGTCGGGCGGAGCGCTGAGGCGGGGAAGCAGCCATGACGCCGCCGCCGCGATGGCGAGAATTCCGAAGAAGGCGATGATGCGGGCGGCCATCAGGCGCTGCGGCGGCGGAAGAGGCCCAGCCAGAAGAGCATGGCGAGGCCGATGAACCAGGGGGCGAGCGAGTCGCCCGTCTCAGCATCCACACGGCGGCGGGCGTCCTCCCGAGCGCGCCTGAGCGCCGTCTCTACGGAGGCAAGCTCATCGGACGTCACGAGCCTCGCGCCCCAGGTCCGCGCGATCCCCGCCCAGCCTTCGGCTTCGGCTGCCGGCGCGACGATCACGCGGGCCCGATCCGTCCGGGGCTCCGGCGGCGGCCCGCTGTCCGGTGGAGGCTCCGCCGCGACAAAGAGCACGACCTGCCCGGCGACGATCCCGGCCCGGTCCAGCGCCGCCTCGGCCTGAATCACGCCCGCGCGCGGGTCGCGCCCGGCGGTGGGCATCACGTCGGGCGACAGCGCGTCGAGATAGCGGCGAAGCGTGGCCGGGTCGAAGGTCGTCGGCGTCACGTCGAAGGCGTCGGCCGAGACGGCGACGAGCGCAGTCTGAAATTCCGGGGCCGAGGCGACAAGGGCGGCGGCGGCCCGCTTCTGGGCGCCGGCGTCGGCGCCCGGCGGGAGATCGATCACGATGGCCCGCCCCGCGAGGTTCGCATATCCGTTCCCTTCGGCGCGTTCGATCCTCGGTTCCGCGAGCGAGACGACGAGGCAGCCAGCCGCCGCTGCGGCGGCGAGGAAGCGGGAGCGGTCCCGCCCTGTGACCTTGCGCGCAAGCGCGGCGCGAAGCGGCGGGGAGACGAGCCGCGACCAGTCCCCCGGGAGAAGCCCCGCTCCGTTCCGCGCCGCCCGCCAGAACAAGGCTGTTCCGCCGACGAGCGGCAGGAGCAGGAGGAGCGCGACGGGCGCGGCGAAGCTCATCATCCCCGACGCTCTCGCCATATCGCCAGAGCGGCGAAGAAAAGCGCCGCCCCGACGAAGAGCGAGGTCCGGTCCTCGATGAGCCGCGGCCGCTCCTCGGGCGGCGTGACCGGTTCCAGGGCGGCGATCGTCGCCGCCACGCGGCGGAGCGCCTCCGGGTCCTCCGCCTCGTGGAGCCGGCCGCCGGCCCGGGCCGCCACGGCCTCCAGTTCGGCGCGCCGCTCCGGCTCAAGCCCCGGGGCGAAGGCGACTAGATGGACCCGGATTCCAGCCTCCGCCGCGAGGGCCGCCGCATCCGTCGCCGCCAGATCGCCCGCATTCGCCTCCCCGTCCGTCATCAGGACCAGCAGGCGCTCGCCCTCCGGCGCCTCCCGCAGCGAGCGGACGGCGAGACCGATGGCCTGCCCCAGGTCCGTGCGGCGGCCGGGCATGCCGACCGTCATCTCGTCCAGCATCGAGGCTACGGCGGCGAGGTCATGGGTCAGGGGCGCGATGAGATAGGCCTCAGTGGCGAAGCCAATCAGCGCCGCGCGGTCCCCCTCCCGCCCCGAGAGAAGGTCACGCGCCGCCGACCGCACGGCGTCGATCCGCGCCACGGGGCCTTCGGGCCCCGCCATGTCGCGTTCCGCCATGCTGGCAGAGATGTCGAGCGCGAGGATCATGTCCCGCCCGGTCGGAGAGAGCAGTTCCGGCCCCCGGAAATGCGGGCCGGACAGCGCGAAGAGGAGCATGAGCCAGCCGGCGATCGCGAGAGCCGACGCCGAGCCGGCGGGCCCGCGCCCTGCGTGGCCGCTCGAAGCGGAGAGCCAGCGCGCGATCCCGGGCGGAGCCGGCAGCGCGCCGCCCGCCGGCGTCGGCGGCAGCAGGAGCCGCGCCGCAAGCGGCGCAGGCGCAAGCACGAACGCCCAGGGCCGCAGGAAGCCGAACTCGCCCCCGAAAAGGGCGGAGACCGCCGGCTCAATCGCCATCGCCGAGCGCCGTCGCAAGGTGGGCCCTGAGCGCGGCGCGCTCGGCGGGGCCGATCCGCTCCGGCGGAAGATGCGCCTCGGCCGGAGCCGGCCCCGCACGCCCTGCGCGGGCGAGCGCGGCGGCGAGGTCCGTCATCTCGTCGAAGGCGCGCGCCGAGCTCGGCTCCCGCTTCAAGGCCGCCAGCCGCGCTCGCCCCTGCCGCCGCCAGAGCGTCGCCCTGCGGCGCGCGACGACGACCCAGATGGCGAGAACGGCGAGCGCGATCAGGAAAGGCCCGGACGCCAGTTGCAGGGCGGGCGCGGCCGCGGCGGCTTCGGCGGGCAGGTGGATGTCCCGCAGTTCGAGCAGGATCTCCTCCGGCGTCACGCGCCGGCCTCCGCCTGCGGCAGAAGGTCGAGCGCGTCGCAGGGCTCCCAGCCCCCGGAAGCGAGCCTCTCCCGCCGTGCGGCCCGGCGCGCCGCCGCGGTTTCCGGCCCCCTGAGCGCGGCTGCACGCCCGAGAAGGACGGTCGTCCGTCCGCCGCCCGGCGCCGCGAGCGGATATCGGCCTGCCGTCGGAGGGGCCAGAAGCGCCCTGTCCTCCACTACCCATGCGAAGAGCCGGAGCCGCGTCGAAAGCCGCCGCGCCGTCCCGTCGAGGGCCGGCGCCTCGGCCTCGAAATCCCCGATCATGTGGATCTCGTCGCGCGCCTTCAGGGTCTCCGCGGCCTGGGCCAGCAGCGCCGCGGGGTCCGCCTCCGCACCCCTGCGCGCCGCCTCATAGGCCTTCGCCACCTGCGCCAGCAGCCGGACAATGGCGCGCCGCCCCCGGCGGGGCGGCTCGGGCTCGATCCCCGGGGCGACGAGCCCGACAGGCTCCCCCAGCGCCTCCGCCTCCCAGGCGAGCCGCGCGGCGGCGAGCGCGGCGCTCTTGGCGAGGAATCGCTCCGAGAGGCCGAAATAAAGCTCCGGGCGCAGGTCCAGCGCGATCATCCGCGCGGCATGGCTCTCGGCGGCGAAGCGGCGCATTTCGGTCCCGCCGGTGCGCGCGGAGGCGCGCCAGTCGATCCGACGCACATCGTCCCCGGGCGCGTAGGGGCTGACGCCGTCGAAGTCGAGGCTCTCGGCCCGCCCGATCCCCGGACGCGCGCCGCCCGGCCCGCGCCCGCCCCGCTCCCGCCGCGCCGGGGCGCGGAGCGGCTTCATCGCCAGCAATTCGTCGAGGCCGAGCGCCGTCGCCGCGCGGGCGGCCTCCGCCACGGCTTCAGAGCGCATCGACCTGCCGGAGCAGTGCGCCTACGACATCGTCGGCGGTCACGCCGTCGGCCTCTGCGCGCCGGGTGAGGCCGATCCGGTGGCGGAGCGCGTCCGGCGCTACGGCGCGGATGTCCTCCGGCAGCACATGGTCGCGCCCGCGCAGCCAGGCGCGGGCCTGCGCCGCGCGCGCCAGCGCGAGCGCGCCGCGCGGAGAGACCGCATGCGCCAGCCGCTCCCCGACGCCGGGAACCGGCTCCGGCTCATCGCGCGTCGCCGCGACGAGGCGGATCACATAGTCGCGCGCAAGATCGGAGATATGGACCGCTGCGACGGCCCGCCGCGCCGTTGCAAGGTCCTCCGGCGAGAGCCGCCCGCCCGCGCGCCCCCCCGCCCCTTCGAGCGCGCTGCGGCTCTCGGCGAGGCCGAGGTCGAGGATGCGCCGCGCATCCTCGGCTTCGGGATAGTCGACGACGATGTTGAGCAGGAAGCGGTCAAGCTGCGCCTGCGGCAGGTCCCATGTCCCGTCATGCTCGATCGGGTTCTGCGTCGCGACGACGAAGAAGGGCGCCGAGAGCGCGTGCGTCTCCTCCCCCGCGGTGACCTGCCGCTCCTCCATCGCTTCAAGGAGCGCCGATTGCACCTTGGCCGGGGCGCGGTTGATCTCGTCCGCAAGGACGACATTGGCGAAGATCGGCCCGCGGCGGAACTCGAAGCGCCGGTCCTCCGGCCGCCAGATCATGCCGCCGACGAGATCGGCCGGCATCAGGTCCGGCGTGAACTGGATGCGGGCGAAGCGCCCCTCGACCTCCTCCGCGAGAAGCCGCGCGAGCCGCGTCTTCGCGAGGCCCGGCGCGCCTTCCAGGAGCACATGTCCGTCCGCGAGCAGCGCAACGAGAAGATGCTCGACGGCCGCTTCCTGCCCGATCACCTGACGGGCCAGATCGTCATGGAGCAAGGCGAACCGGGCGCGGGGCGCGTCTCGCGCCTCTTGTTCAACGGGCGGTTGCGAGATGTTCATGGAAGAAGCCTAACACCCCGCTGCGCGCCGCGCTACGCCCCTTGCGGCGGGACGCGCGAAGGCAAGAAACGGCGCAGGCATGGCGCCGCCGGATTTCGCCGGGCGGCGAGTCTCAGGCGCGACCATCCTCGGATTCGACGGATTTCATCCTCCGGTCAGGGTCGTAGAGCGCGTTCTCTCGGGACGCTGGCTGGTGAACGATGACCGCCGTCCAGCATTCTCCGACAAGGGGATGATCGACGTCGCGATCACGTCGCGGCGGTTCTCTCTCTCGCAGCGAGCTTCTCGAAGAGAAGCGCGACAGCTTCCGCACCCGGGTCGTTATGGCCGGCGAGGCTCGATTCCGCGAGATAGCTCGCCCGCCCGGCCCGCGCGCGCGTGATCCGCGCGGTCGCGTCCGCGCCCTCGCGGGCTGCGCGGGCGGCGGCCTCCAACCCCACCGGAAGGCCTTCGAGCGCCGGGTGCAGCGCGTCGATCATCGTGCGGTCGCCAAGGCCGGCGCCCCCGACCTGCCGGATGCGGTCGAGCCCGGCCTTCAGAGCGTCCGGCATGTCCTTTCCCGCCGCCGACGCGTCCCCCGCCGCGGCGAAGAAGATGGCGAGGAGCACGCCGGAAGAGCCGCCCATCGTCTGGCTCAGCTCAAGCCCGATGGCCCGATAGAGTTGCGTATGGTCGGCCAGAGGCAGACGATCCAGCGCGCCGATAAGGGCGCGCGCCGCGGTGGCGAGCGTGCTGCCGGTGTCGCCGTCGCCTGATTTCGCGTCGAGCGCGTTCAGATCCGACCCGGCTTCAATCATGATGTGGCAGCATGTCTCGATCAGCGCACGCGTCTCCGGGTTCGAAGAGGGGATGGGCTTGATCGGCGTCAGGCCGTCCGGCAGCGCCGTCACCGCCACCTCCCCGACCGGATGGCAGCCCGGCCAGGCCCAGGGCGACGCCGGGGCGAGAAGCCCGGCCTCCTCCGCCTTGCCCGCCGGCAGCAACGAGACGGAAAAGCCCTGCATGTCGAGCGAGGTCATCATCGGCGCCGGCCCGACCATCCAGCGGATCTGCGCGCCGAGACGGGACCGGACCAGCTCCTCGGCCAGCACCGCCATCTCCAGCGGCGTCGCCCCGCCGAGATTGTTGAGGAGCGCGACGAGCGGCCCCGGGCCGACATGCGGGGCGAGACGGTCCACCACCATCTCCATCGCGCTCTTCGCCGTCGTGAAATCGACCTGCTCGATCCCCGCCTCGCCATGGATGCCGAGCCCGAGCTCCGCCTTGCCTTGCGGAATGCGCGCCTCCTTCGGCGAGCCCGGAACCGTGCAGGTGTCAAGCGACATGCCGATGGAGACCACGCCTTCGATCACACGCCGCGCCGCCGCCGCCACCGCGTCGAGGTCCGCGCCGTCTTCCGAAAGGGCGCCCGCGATCTTGTGGACGAAGAGCGTGCCGGCCACGCCGCGCGGCTGCGGCAGGTCCGGCAGGGCCACATCGTCATTGACGATCACCATTTCGACCTTCAGTCCCTGCGCCCGCGCGCGCTCCGCCGCAAGGCCGAAGTTCAGCCGGTCTCCGGTGTAGTTCTTGACGATCAGAAGGCACCCCGCCTTCCCCGTGACCGCGAGGATGCCCGCGAGCACTGCGTCGACCGAGGGCGAGGCGAAAACGTCGCCGCAGACCGCCGCTGTCAGCATCCCCGCGCCGACGAAGCCGGCATGGCTCGGCTCGTGGCCGGAGCCGCCGCCCGAGACAAGCGCGACGCGCGACTTGTCCCAGTCCGTGCGGACGACGACCTTGATGTGAGGATAGCCGTCCAGCCGCGCGAGCCGTCCGCCGGCCGTGCGCAGGAGGCCGTCCAGCGCCTCCGTGACGATCGTGTCCTTGGCGTTCATGAACCGGTTCATCTCTGTCCTCCTAGGGCGATGCGGGCGCCGGCGGCGTCGAAATAGAGGGCGCCCCGCGGCTCGACGGCGACGGCGTCGCCGGGCTTGAAGGCGGCGTGGGCGTCCACGAGCGTCACGATGGCGTGCCCGTCCAGCGTAAGGTGCAGCCGGGTCTGGTCGCCGAGGCGCTCAAGGCGGACAACCCGCGCCGGGCGGCCCTCGCCGAGCCGGATATGCTCGGGGCGAAGGCCGATCGTGCGCGCGCCCGGCGGCGCGCCGCCGAAGAGGCCTGCGGGCAGCGCGTTGATCCGCGGCAGCCCGAGCCTGGCGGCGACGCTGAGGCTCGCTGGCGCTTCGTAGATCTCGCGCGGGCCGCCGAACTGCACGAGCCTGCCCTCGTCCAGCACGCCCACATGCGTGGCCATCGTCATCGCCTCGATCTGGTCATGGGTGACATAGAGCATCGTCGCCCCGAGGCCGGACTGGATGCGCTTCAGCTCGACCCGCAGCTCCGCGCGCAGCTTGGCGTCGAGCGAGCTCAGCGGCTCGTCCATCAGATGGATCGCCGGGTCGCGCACCAGCGCGCGCCCGATGGAGACGCGCTGCATCTCGCCGCCCGAGAGCGCGGTGGCCCTGTTGTCGAGCTTGTGCGCGATGCGCAGCGTCTCAGCGACCTCAGAGACCTTGCGCGCGATCTCTGCCTCTGGTGTGCGGAGGATCGGTGAGCGGAGCGGGAAGGCGAGGTTCTCCCGCACGGTCATGTGCGGATAGAGCGAATATTGCTGGAACACCATCGAGACGTCGCGCTGCGCCGGCGTGTCCCCCGCGACGGAGCGCCCGCCGATCAGGACCTCGCCCGAATCCGGGCGCTCGAGGCCGGCGATCAGCCGCAATGTCGTGGTCTTTCCGGCGCCGGTCGGCCCGAGGAGGACGACGAAGGCGCCGTCGGGGATCGTCAGGCTCAGCCGGTCGACGGCGACGGTCGCGCCGAAGGCCTTGCTGACGCCCTTGAGGGAAACCTCAGCCACGGGGGAGCGCCCCCTCGTTCAGCGCAGAGCGGAGCGCGCGCCCGGACCGGGCGTCGAAGATCGTCACCGCGCCGGCCTCGAAGTCGAGCCCGACGGTCTCGCCGGGTCGCGCGGCGCGGTCGGAGCCGATCCGCGCCTTCACCTCGCCATTCGCCGTCCTGAGCGTGACGATCTGCGAGGTTCCGAGATATTCCGCCGCAATGATCTCCCCGCGATAGGCCGCCCGGTCCGAAAGCAGCACATGCTCCGGTCGGACGCCATAGGCCATGTCTCCGGCGAAGGGCTCTCGCAGGGCCGGCGCCCCGAGCCGCGCACCGCCCATCTCCACGATGGTTGCGCCGGCCTCCAGCCTTCCGCCGAAGGGCAGGAGGTTCATCGGCGGCGAACCGATGAAACTGGCGACGAACATGGTCGCCGGCATGTCGTAGATCTCCTGCGGGGCGCCGAACTGCTCGATGACGCCGTGGTTCATCACGACGATCTTGTCGCCCATCTGCATCGCCTCGAGCTGGTCATGGGTGACATAGACGGTCGTCGCCCGCATCCGGTCATGCAGTGCGCGCAGCTCTTCCGCCATGCGCTCGCGAAACTCGGCGTCAAGCGCGCCGAGCGGCTCGTCCATCAGGAAGCATTTCGGATCGCGCACGATCGCGCGGCCGAGCGCCACGCGCTGCCGGTCACCGCCCGAGAGGCCGCCGACGGGGCGGTCCAGAATCTCCTCGATGCCGAGAATGCGGGCGACCTCCGCCACCTTCTCCCGGATGCGCGCCTTCGGCATGCCCTGGCTCGCCAGCGGATAGGCGATGTTCCGCCGCACGTTCATGTGCGGATAGAGCGCGAACATCTGGAAAACGAAGGCGATGTCGCGCTTGCTCGCCGGCTTGCGGCCGACCTCTTCGCCGTCGATGTGGATCTCGCCCGAGGTCGGCAGCTCCAGCCCTGCGATCATCCGAAGCGTGGTCGTCTTCCCGCAGCCGGAAGGGCCGAGGAGCATGAAGAACTCGCCATCCGCGACCGTGAAGGAGGAGGATTGCACGGCCGTGAAATCTCCGAATTCCTTGCGCAGGTTCGTGATCCTGATCTCCGCCATCCGTCACTCCGGGAAATGGCTGACGACGATGAAGAGCACGGCGCCCGCCAGCGTCACGATGAAAGACCAAGTGAAGGCCCAGAGCGCGAAGGGCTGCATCAGCATGAAGACGCCAAGCGCGATGAGGATGGACGCCGCCATCTCCCAGGGACCTCGGCGCAGGCGCAGGAGGCCATGCAGGAATTCCCTCATTTCCGCACCGCCCCGAAGGTGATTCCGCGCAACAGGTGCCTGCGCAGCAGGATCGTGAAGACCATGACCGGCACGAGGAAGATCGAGGCGCCCGCCGCCACCGCCGGCCAGTCCTGCCCGCCGACGCCGATGATCGTCGGGATGAACGGCGGCGCCGTCTGCGCCGTGCCGGAGGTCAGCAGGACGGCGAAGGCGTATTCGTTCCAGGCGAAGATCAGGCAGAAGATCGCCGTGGAGGCGATGCCCGTCGCCGCCTGGGGCAGCACCACCTTCCGGAACGCCTGAAAGCGCGTGTAGCCGTCGATCAGCGCCGCCTCCTCGTATTCGCGGGGGATCTCGTCGATGAACCCCTTCAGCAGCCAGACGGAGAGCGAGAGGTTCACGGCCGTGTAGAGAAGGATCATCCCCGCATGGGTGTCAGAAAGGCCGAGCGAGCGGAACATCAGGAAGATCGGGATCGCCACGGCGATGGGCGGCATCATCCGGGTGGAGAGGATGAAGAACAGCAGATCATCCGCCAGCGGTATCTTGAACCGGGAGAAAGCATAGGCCGCCAGCGTGCCGAGAAAGATGCTGAGGAAGGTGGAGCCAAAGCCGATGATAATGGAATTCAGGAAGCGTTCGCCGAACTTCGAGGGGCCGACGATTACCATGTCGTACTGGCGCACGATTTCGTCGCGCCAGTTCTGCGGCGGATTGTTGGCCAGGAATTCGTCGGTTTGCCGAGTCCGCTGGGTGAAAAGGTTCACATAGCCTTCGAGCGTCGGTTCAAAGACCACCTTGGGCGGATAGCTGATGGCATCGGCGGGGGATTTGAAGCCGGTCATGGCGATCCAGACCAGCGGGATCATGGTGATCAGCGCATAGAGGATCACCAGCGTACCAGCCGCCCATTTCGTGCGCTTTGTGGGTTCGGTGACGGAGAAAGAGCTCATGTGATGCCTCCATTAGATGAGAGTGTTCGTCTCACCTCGCTGCGTCGCCAATTTCGGTAATCGCCGAAGACTTCGATATCCGGGCGCGTTGCAA
>JAUIDE010000151.1 GCA_030429105.1 Alphaproteobacteria bacterium | reverse complement strand
CCTCCGCCAGCTTCACGTCCGAAAGATCGTGCCAGACCCCCAGAAGAAGCGCCTTCAGAAGGCAAAGCGGCGGCCAGCCCGGCTCGCCCGGCGAAGACGCCGAGGAAATCCCCGAAAGCCATCCGTCAAGACGCGCCCAGTCGATCGCATCCGACAGATCGTCAAGCCCGCCGCGACGCTCCGCACGGGCGAAAGACATAACCTCCTGACCGATCTCACGCCGCGCCATCAAACCCTCCTGATCCAGACGAAAAACTGAATCATGAGCCAGCCAAACTCGCAACCGCGCACAGGTCTCTATAGAGGAAAGGCGGGCCTTTAGCGCACCGTAATCTTCCCCTACCGTTCCGCCGGGAGGGCTCCGCGCAATGACCAAGCAAAGACCGAATGGGAATGACCGGATCACGCCCCGGCTGGGCGCGACGACGCCTTGCGGCTTCGCCATACCCGCGGATATCTCCGCATGACCCACCCCCTCCTCATCTCCACCATGAAGAACGAGGCGCCCTATCTTCTCGAATGGGTCGCCTGGCATCGGCTGATCGGCTTCGGCTCCCTCCTCGTCTACACCAACGATTGCGAGGACGGGACGGATGCGATGCTGGACCGGCTCACGCAGCTCGGCCTCGCCCGGCATGAGCGGAACAGGGTGCTGAAGCGCGGGCCGCAGAAGAGCGCGCTGAAGCACGCCCTCGCCCATGAGCTGACGCAGGCGGCGGACTGGCTCTATGTGACGGACGCCGACGAGTTCCTCAACATCCATGTCGGAGACGGGAGCGTGCAGGCCCTCATCGAGGCCGCGCCGGGGGCGGACTGCATCGCCGTCACCTGGCGGCTCTTCTCCCATGGCGGGGAGATCGGGTTCCGCGACGCGCCGGTGACGGAGACGATGACGGAGGCGGAGCGGCCGCTGGAGGACGGGGGCTTCCCCGACCGCTTCGCCAAGTGCCTCTACCGCCGCCTCCCCTCCCTCGCGCGGCTCGGCGTCCACGGCCCGCGGGAGGCGGGGGAGGCGCGCTTCGTCTGGATGCAGGCGGACGGGCGACGCCTCGGCAAGGGGGACAACCTGACCCGCCCCGCCCGGCGCTTCGCCTATGAGGCGGCGCAGGTGAACCATTACGCCGTCCGCTCGCTCGACGGCTACCTCGTGAAAAAGGATCGCGGGCGCGCGAACCATGTGAACCACGATCTCGGCGTCGACTACTGGCGCCGGATGTGCCGCGGCGGGGCGGAGGACAGGACGATCCTCCGCCGCCTCCCCGCGCTGAAGGCGGAGATCGCGCGGCTGAAGGAGGATGCGGAGCTCGCCCGGCTGCATGAAGAAGCCGTCGCCTGGCATCGGGCGAAGATCGCGGAGCTTCGCGCCCGGCCGGACATCGCCGCGCTCCGGGCGGAGCTGCTGGCGCTCGTCGAGGCGGGGGACCATCGCGCCCGGTTCGCGCCGAAGCGGCCGGCGAAGGAGGCCGAGCCCGCGCCCGAGCCGCGCCCCGAACCCCGCATCGCCGCCCTCTGCGCGGAGCTTCGCGGCCTTCTCGACCATGTCGAGCCCCGCGCCGCGGCGATGGAGGCGGCGGCGCGGCTCGACGAGATCGAGCGCGGGCTCTTCGGCGCCCCCCGCCGCTGAGCCGCGTCAACCGCGCCTTAACATCGCCGCGCGGCAATGCGATGATTGACCGAAGGCCCCAGAAGGAACGCGCGCATGGCCCGGAAAGCCGAGAAGCTCCAGTTTCAGACGACCTCGCGCTCCGGGCCGGAATTCCGCACCTGGTTCCGCGGCGAGCATGTGAACGCCCTGCCGCATGACCGGCATCTCTTCCGCGCCGGGGGAGCGGAGAAATACGTCCTCCAGGGCTGGACGCCGGAAAGCCCGGTGATCGACGCTAGGACGCAGGTCACCGCCTTCGGCTCCTGCTTCGCCGCGAACATCTCCAACTGGCTCGCCCGCCGCAATTACACCGTGCTGAACAAGGCGGAGGACGCCGGAAAGTCCTATGTCGTCGCCTGCGGCGAGGGGATGGTGAACTCCTTCGTCATCCTCCAGCAATTCGAATGGGCCTGGGAGGGGACGACCTGGGAGCAGCCGCTCTGGCACGGCTATGACGCCGCGACCTACGGCTACGACCCGGAGGTGCAGGCCGAGACGCGGCGGATGTTCGACACGACGGACGTGTTCATCCTCACCTTCGGCCTTTCCGAGATCTGGTATGACGAACCGACCGGCGCCGTGTTCTGGCGCACGATCCCGAAGGATGTCTACGACCCCGCCCGCCACAAGTTCCGCGTCTCCACCGTGGAGGAGAACAAGGCCAATCTCCGCCGCATCCATCAGCTCATCCGGAAGCATCGGCCGGAGGCGAAGATCGTCTTCACCCTCTCGCCCATCCCGCTCCAGGCGACGTTCAGGCCGAATTCCTGCATCACCTCCAACGCCGTCTCCAAATCCGTGCTCCGCGTCGCGATCGACGAGATCGTGCGCGAGCTCGGCCCCGAGGGCGCGCTGCATTACTGGCCCTCCTACGAGCTGGTGACGGACCTCTTCGCCGGCTGCATGAAGCATGACCGGCGGCACCCGGAGGATGCGGTGCTCGACTACATCATGATGCTGTTCGAGCGGGCCTGGTGCCGCGACAGCGCGCTGACGGAGGCGGAGATGACCGGCGGCTTCCTCCGCGCGGGCGCCGCCTCCGGGCTCTTTCCGGAGCTTCTCGGCCGGGTCGTCGAAGGGCGGCGCGCGCGGCGGCTCCGCAAGATCCTCGAGCGCGAAACGCTGGTGGACGACCCCTCCGCCGACCGCGCGCTCAAGGCGATGCTGGGCGGGCTCCTCGCCGCCTGGACGAGTGATTCTGGCGGAGATTCGCCTGAATTCGCGGAAAGCCCGGCTGAATCGTGAACCGGTCGTAAATCTTGTTTTCGCCCCGATTTCAGAAAGCCGAATGAAGGCGAGGCGAATTCGGGCGAAAAGAAGGCAAGGCCGAAATCCTTTCATCCGGTAACAATTCTTTAGGTGACAGCGCCGCGTGCGCGACTATCTTCAGTTGCAGCGGCGTGGCCACACTCAACGCGCCGTCACCCCAACCGACCAGGCGTTCCGGTCGGACCACACAGCGGGCGGCGTATTCGTCCGTAATTCACACGCGGCGCGTTCGCCCCACGCGCGCCCGATCTTCCCTCTCCGGCCCATCCCCCTCGCCGGAGAGGGTTTTACCCCGGGCCGAAACCGCTCCATCGACCTGAGGATATTTGCCAACCGGCGCCCTCCTCGCTATGTGCTTTCTCACAGTCGCTTCACAGACGAGGATCGAGCCGCATGGCAGACGCGCCGGACGAGGGACAAGCCGCACTCGCCGAGGGGATCGGCCCTGACAATTCGCTCCTGATCCTCGACGATGACGAGGCCTTTCGCCGCCGTCTGGCCCGCGCGATGGAGAAGCGCGGCTTCGAGCCCGTGATGGCCGAGAGCGTGGCCGAGGGGCTCTCCCATGTCCGCGCCGCGCCGCCCGCCTACGCCGTGGTGGACCTGCGGCTGGAGGACGGGAACGGGCTCGACGTGGTGGAGGCGCTGCGCGCGGCGCGGGAGGAGGCGCGGATCGTCGTCCTCACCGGCTACGGCGCCATCGCCACCGCCGTCGCCGCCGTGAAGATCGGCGCGACCGACTATCTTTCGAAGCCGGCGGATGCGGACGACGTGACGGCCGCGCTGCTGAACCAGCAGGACCAGAAGCCGCCCCCGCCGGAGAACCCGATGTCGGCGGACCGCGTGCGCTGGGAGCATATCCAGCGCGTCTTCGAACTTTGCGACCGCAACGTCTCCGAAACGGCCCGCCGCCTCAACATGCACCGCCGCACGCTCCAGCGGATCCTGGCGAAGCGCAGCCCGAAATAGCGGGTGAAGGGCCTTCCGCGATCCTGACGACATTCAGGCCGGGAGGCGGCGCTTTCGCCGTGGCCCTTTTTTTGCGACGCGGACGGACGGCTCAGACCGCCCGTCGCGCCCCCGCCGCCGGCTTCCGCCGCGCGCCGGAGAGCGCGTTGGCGGCGACGGCGGCGAGGATGACGGCGCCGCCGAGAAGCGTGCTCGGCGTCGCCTGCTCGCCGAGAAGGAGGAAGACCCAGACCGGGGCGAGGAGCACCTCGATCATCGTGATGAGGGTCAGTTCCGCCGCGGGCACGGCGCGGCTGCCGATGGTGTAGAGCGTCATCCCCGCGCCGAGGAGGACGGCGCCCATCGCGAGGGCGACACCCATCTCCCGCGCCGGGATCAGGATGGACTTGCCGCCCGCGAGGGTGACGGCGAAGGCGACGAGGGCGGCGAGGGCGGCGCCGATCAGCACGGCCGGCAGCATGTCCCCCACCCTGCCCCAGCGGAGCGCGATGGTGAAGACGGCGAAGCCGGCGGCGGAGAGGAGCGCGGCGAGGCTGCCGGCCCCCATCCCCTCCCCGAGCGCGAGGCCCTGCCGGACCATGAGGCCGACGCCGAGAGCGGCGAGCAGCATGGCGCCCCAGGTCGCCGGGCGCACCGGCTCCCGCAGGATCGGCCAGGCGAGGAGCGCGGTGAGAAAGGGCGAGGCGGCGAAGAGGAAGACGGCGTTCGCCACGCTCGTCGCCTGGATGGCGTAGATCGCGCCGGCGAAGGCGACGACGAGGCCCGAGCCGCCGATCAGGCCGGGCAGGCCCACCGACCGGATCGCCGCGAAGGGCCGCCCGCCCGAGCGCCAGGCGACAAGGAGAAAGAGCGCGGGAAGGAGGCCGACCGAGCGCCAGAAGAGGATCTGCCAGGCGTCCGCCGTCTCGATCATCCGGATGGCGAGGCCCATCAGGGACCACAGGACGGCGGCGAGGGCGACGAGCAGCGCCCCGGCGCGATAGCTGAGTTCGGGCATGGATCCTCCGCCATCGGCCTTAACCGCCCGTCGCGGCCCGATCTGTTCCGCCCGCGACGCTGCGGGGCGTCGTTTTCAGACCCTGACGAAGGTGAGGTAATGGGGCGGCCGCCCCTCCGCGAGCGCCTTCGCCTCGTAGCGCGTGCCCGGCCAGTCCGCCCAGGGGCGGCGCCAGTCTTCCGGCCCTTCCGCCGTCCAGCGGAATTCGGGCGCGGCGCGCATCGCCTCAAGAACATGTCGGACGTAATCGGGGATGTCCGTCGCCACATGGAGGCGGGCGCCGGGGGCGGCGATGCGGGCGAGATGCGGCAATGTCTCCGGCCCGATGAAGCGGCGGCGGTGATGGCGCTTCTTCGGCCAGGGATCGGGGTAGTTCACGAAGATGCGGGAGAAGGCGGCGTCCGGCGCCACGTCGAACACCTCCCGCGCGTCGCCCTCATGGACACGCACGTTCTGGAGCGGCGAGGCCTCCAGCGCGGCGAGGCACATGGCGACGCCGTTGCGGAAGGGCTCGCAGCCGAGGAGGAGCGCGGAGGGGTTCGCCCGCGCCATTGCGAGGAGATGCTCGCCGCCGCCAAATCCGACTTCGAGCCAGGCCTCGACGCAGCCCGGTTCTAGCGCGCGGAAGTCGATGAGCCGGCGCTCCGGATTCTCCGCCCAGGCGAGACCGGGGACGGAGAGCGCCTCCAGACGCTCCTCAAGGAGGGATTTCTGCCCCTTGCGAAGCGTCTTGCCCCGGCGGCGGCCGTAGAAGTTCCGCCAGGGCGCGCCGTCCTCGCGCGGGGTCAGCTTCCCCATCGCGTCAGAGCGCCGCCTTCAGCGCCTCCGCAAGGTCCGTCCGCTCCCAGGAGAAGCCGCCGTCCGCATCGGGCTCGCGGCCGAAATGGCCGTAGGCGGCGGTGCGGGCGTAGATCGGGCGGTTGAGGCCGAGATGGGTGCGGATGCCGCGCGGCGTCAGGTCCATCGCCTTCGCCACGGCGCGCTCGATCGCCGCCTCGTCCGCCTCGCCGGTGCCGTGCGTATCGACATAGATCGAAAGCGGGCGGGCGACGCCGATGGCGTAGGAGAGCTGAAGCGTGCAGCGCCGCGCGAGGCCGGCGGCGACGACGTTCTTCGCGAGGTAGCGCGCGGCGTAGGCGGCGGAGCGGTCAACCTTCGTCGGATCCTTGCCGGAGAAGGCGCCGCCGCCATGGGGCGCGGCCCCGCCATAGGTGTCCACGATGATCTTGCGGCCGGTCAGCCCGGCATCCCCGTCCGGGCCGCCGATGACGAACTTGCCGGTCGGGTTGACGTGCCAGACCGTGGAATCGCCGATCCATTCCGCCGGAATGACCTCGCGGATATAGGGCTCGACGACCGTCC
>JAUIDE010000021.1 GCA_030429105.1 Alphaproteobacteria bacterium | reverse complement strand
CGTTCCCTCTCGCCTGACATGGGCGATCGGGATCGAGTGGATGTTCGGCAGTTTCAGGCGGGGCGAGGCCGAGGCGAAAAGGCGAAGCCGCGGCCTCAGGCGGGCGACCGTCTCCTCCAGCGCCTCGTCGTTCTCGTCCTTCTCAGGCGCGCCTTCGAGGGAAACGAACCGCCGGAGCGCGCCGGAGCCCGCCGCTTCGCCGGAATGCGCCGCGACGCCGACATGGATCCAGACGTCTCCCTTGATCTCGGCGGTCTCCCCCTCGTTCAGGCCGATTTCCAGCGCCTCCTCGCCATCCGCGTCATCCCGGAAGGCGACGATCAGCCCGTCCGGCATCAAGGCGTCGAGCCTGCTCAGCCTGACCAGGCCTTCCGCCGCCGCATCGAGATCGAAGGCGATATCCCGTACGCCCCAGGCATAGGGCCGCGTCGCCCGGAGGCGATAACTCGCCGCCATCTCGTCGCGTTTCGCATCCTGCTGGAAATGCTGCGGGGCGAGCAGCATGCCCTCCGACCACTGGACGGCGTCCGGCACGGCGGCGGCGCTCACGTCCGCGTCGTCGGCGCGCCTCCGAACGTGATCCGCGCTCATTGCGTCACCTCGAAACCGTCAGGCCCGAGAAGGATGCGCACGTCGTCGAGATCGGGAAGCCTCATGCGATGAACTCCGGGCGTGCGGTAGCTTGCGAAGACGAACACCGCGTCCACCCCGCATTCGAAGGAGACCGATTCCGGGCCGACACTCTGACCGGGCGCGATCTCCCAGCCCGAAATCGCGATGCTGCCTGAGGAATCGCGCCGGATCTGCTCCCGGGCGACGAAATACTGGCCGGCGGAGAGGTCCGCGAGCTTCGCCGCCATCGCCTCGCCCCTGACCGCGACGACGTCGACCGCGATGGCGGATCGGTCGTTGGCGAACGGGTCGGCGACGATCTCGACCGAGCCGCGCGCGTCGAGGCCGCAGATCGCCGCGCAGCCGGAGCAGGCGAAGCCGAGCGCGAGCGCGAGGGCGGCGCGCATCATCGCGCCTCCAGCGCGCGGAGGATGGGAGAGACGCCGAAGGCGCGCCGGATCGCGCCGGAAGCCTCCGACGCTTCCGCGGCGCTGCGATAGGGGCCGACCGTGACGATGGACCAGGGTCCGCGGGCGACGAGTTCGGGCGCGAAGCCGGCGGAGGCCAGTTCGGCGGCGAAATCCGACGCATTCCCGGCTTCGCGGAACGCGCCGACCTGCAAGGCGTATCCGCCCGGCTCCGTCGCCGCCGCGAGCGCGGCGACGCGGGTGGCGGGCGGAGCGGGCCGCGGCGCGGGCGAGGGCGCAGCCGCAGCCATCACCAACGCGTCCGCCGGCTCCGCTTCTGCAGGGGCCGGCGCACTCTCGGGCTCTTCATCCGCCGGGGCGGCGGCGACAAGGTCGGGAGCTGCGGGCGGCGCCGGCTCGACCGCCGGCGAGGGCGGCGGAGGGAGGGATGCGACGGGCGCGGGTTCTGGTTCCGCGATGCGCGGGGCGGCGGGCCCGGGGGCCTCTGCCGCAAGCGGAGCCTCGGTCGCAGGGACCGTTTGCGACGCGGAAGCGGGGTCCACGGCGGCGATCTCCGTTGGAGGGGGCGGCGCCTCATCCGGCCCCGCCGCCTCGCCGACAGCGCCTTCCGGCGCCGCCCGCCCCTCGGGCGATCCGACGATGAGGAGCGTCAGGACCGCGCCGAAAAGAATGGAGGTGACGACCGTTCCGGCGAGGCCCACCACCAACCATCGCGTCGCTGCGCCTTGAGGGACCGACATCTCCACCCGCCTTTCCGTTTCAGCCCGAATCGCCCTCATGGTTGTACGCAGGCCCGCGATACGACGCTCGCGCGAACCCGGAGTAATCCACATTAAATTAAATAAATCAACCGATAGTAGCGTTATCTTAATTCAAAACTCCAGTGTCCGCCCGGCTATGAGATCGAAACGGTAGGCTGGCCCGCGAAGCTGACGGTGATGACCCCGCCATAGGAGCAGGTCAGCGTGCATCCGTCATGAAGCGCGGGAACGCCGCCGATCGTGATCGTCGCCGAGCCCGGCGTCCACGGCGCCGCCGTCGCGGGGATGCAGGGCTGAGGCGTGAGCGCGCCCAGCGCCGCCGCCGTCGCCGCCGCCACCGTCGGGTTGCCGAGGCTGGAGCACATGCCGAAGGGCGCGATGTTGGCCATGGGCGCATTGTCCATGATCGTCCCCGCCGCCGGCCCGTCGCCCTCCGTCGCCGCCGCGCCCGTCGCAGAAAAAGTGCTCGGCGCCGCCCCGAAGCTGCAGGCCATCGCGCCGCCCGTCACCATCAGCAAGGGCATCGTTCCTCCCCGGCGCCGCCCCGCCGAGGCGATTGGCTCGCGCCCTCGTCGCGGGTATGCTCAACCTTTAGGCTAGTATACGAAGGCCACGATGAACAGTCTCGCGCAAAACTGGCGGCCCGGCAGGGCCGCGCCTGCCGGTTTCGAGGTCGAGGCGCGGCGCGGCGGCGTGTTCGGCCTCGCCGGAGGAGGCGACCGGCGCGGCGCGGCGCCGGACGGCGCCTACAACTTCGTGCGCGTGCAAGGCTGGGCCCCGAACCGCTCCCGGCTCTTGATCTCCGCGGGTCTCGCTCATGCCGATCTCGCGGCGGGCGCGCCCGTCATCTATGCGGGGACCGTCCGGTTCGAGCGTGGCCGCGTCGCTTGGTGGAGCAACTATTCCGGCACCTACCAGCCGATCGCCGCCTTCCGGGAGCGGGCGAAACTGCCGGAAGACCGGTTCGTGCCGTGGCAGAACCTGCAGCTCGGCGGCCACGCGCAGCAGCGCACCTTGCAACGGGACCTGCGGCCGCTCTCAGCGCCCGAACCGGGGCGCCCCGTCGCCACGCCGGAAAGGACGGAAGGCGCGATGGCCGCATCTGGCCCGGTTCGGGCGTCGAATGCCGGTCCGGAAGCGGCTGGAAGGACGGCCCAGACGAAGCGCCGGTTCGCAGCGCCAACCTGCGCCAACCCTGCGCCGCCGGCTTTCATCTGGCCCGCTCGGCGCGCGCCGCGATAGCGGAGCATCAGTCAGAGGAAGGGAGGCCCGGGGCGAGGCCGCATTATTGCGCCTGATGGAACGTGATCCGCTGCGTCGGGCGGAACCATCAAGCCGACCAACTCTTCGCTTCCTGTCCGTCCCGAACCGCCAAGCCTTTTCCGCCGGGACTCAACCGCAGCGATTGCGGAGCTCAAGGGCAGAGTCTCTCGGTCGAAGAGAGTCAAAGCTTCTTGATCGCGCCGCTTTTAAAAGAATCGATAAGGCCCTGCTTGATTTGAGCTTCGGTGGCTGTAGCATCGAACACGACGCAGGCGTAGGACGCATTGTCAGTTTGAAACTGGACGTTGCCCTCGCCCTGACGATCGATCCGGGCTGATTTATCTTTCAAATTCGTCGGGATGCCCTTTCTACCTCCGACGATCGACTTGCCTCCGTGGCCATAACAAAGGCTCCACTTATCCTTCTCATCCATAAGATCGATGCAAGCTTCAAAGTATCCCGTGATCGTATTATTGCCTGATCCGTTCGTCAAGCCGCGACCGCTCGCCTTAGGGGGGGCGTCTTTCGACATGTCTCGCTTGGGACAGTCTTTTTCTTTGTGGCTACTGGCGTTGCATAGCTTGCACTTCATTTGTATGGTCGCGGGGAAGGCCGTTCGCCTTGCCATCATTGAGGGAAAAGGAGCGACCATCTTTGCCTGGACTGGGGCGAAAGACCGCCCTGAGCCCATTCCGGCCCGCATACCCGCCCGATCCGCCTCCGCTTCCAGCGCCGCGTCCTGCACCACCGTCAACGCCCCCGTCGCTCCCCGCACGCGGCCTTGGCGTTGCTGGATGACGTGAGCCAACTCGTGACCTAGCAGGCGCCGCCCCTCCGCCGTGTCCGGGTTGAAGCGGCCGGGCGCGAAGTAGATGTCCGCTCCGGTCGTGAAGGCGATTGCGCCAATGCTTTCAGCCTGCGGGCCGACATGAACGCGGACGTCCCTGAAATCAGCGCCGAGGGCTTGCTCCATATGGGCGCGGACGGCTTCGGGCAGCGCGCGGCCCGGGCCGGTCTTACGCAGCGCCAAAGGATCGACGGCGATGCGGTCGGCGGTGGGCTGAGCGACCGGTGATGCAGCTACGCGCTGCGCGTACCTTGCGGGGCGCGGGCATGTGGCGGCGGACGGAGGGCCGACCCTCCGGGCGGATGTCGCCGTCGCCCGAAGCTGCGCGATCGCCGAGGCCTTGGGCGTCGCCATGCGGAGGCGGCCGCCGGGAAAGAACCCCTGGATCACGTCCGACGGCATCGCTCACTCCTTCGACGATAGAAGCTATAATAACTGGGTCAGGACGCTGGAACAATGAAAGGTTGCGTTGGCCAGATCGATACGCAGGACTGAGAGGAGTTCGGAAACTCGGTCTTCACGCCAGCGATAAGTAGCCGCGTGTTCGGCAAAGGTGGCATCCTGCCCCCGCAACTATCTAAACTCGCCGAACCAGATCCACAGACAAGTCCGCCCAAAGGGGCGGCTTTCTGCGTTTCTGCACGCCATTACCCGACACGGCACCCGCGGCCACGGCAACGATGCCCGCAAGGTCTCCGCGCAGGTCAATCGCGAGCTCGCCGTCGGGCAGCAGGACAAAGGACGCGCCCTGCGGGTCCAGCGGATATGACGGCGAATGGCGGCACTCCCGCGCGATCAGGATGGCCGTCGCGCCGTCGACGAGGAATCCGCGCACGTCCTAGGGCGTCGGCGCCGTGCCGGAAGCCGCGACGAACACGGTCGAGGCGCGGGGGTCGAGCGGCGCCCGCAATTCCGTCACCTGCGTGTGCAGCTCCATCGCGCGACTGGCGATCCGGTCGAAGGGATGCCGCAGCAGCGTGAGGTCGGGGGCGCCGCCAAGCCGCAGGGGGAAGCGCGTCGTGGAATAGCCTGGGCCGACATAGCCCGGCATCGCCGTCGCGAGGTCGAGGACATGCCCGTGTGGCGCGAAGCTATCGGGCGAGGGGAGCGTTACGGGGACAGCCACGGTGCGTGGCATGGGTCTCTCCCGCGTCTCAGGGCATCACTGCGCCGCCGTTCGGGCCGAGGCGCTGTCCGGTGTGGAAGTCTCCGCCCGGTCCGCAGAGGAAGACGCAGGCGGCGGCGACCTCGGCCGCCGTCGCGATGCGGCCCAACGGGTTCGCGGTCTCTTCGGCCCGCCGTTCCGACCGCTGGATCTGTCGCCTGCGATTGACAGTTTCAAGAATGCAGGCATGCTTATTATATGCAGACGAACTTCATCGACGCTGAGTCGAGCGTCGGCTTCCTCTTCAGCGACGTCTCGCGCCTGATGCGCGCATGGTTCGACGTGCATGCGCGCGAGCTGGGGCTGACGCGCTCGCAATGGCGCGTGCTCGTGAACCTCGCCCCGCGCGAAGGCGTCAACCAGCGGGCGCTGGCCGAGATCCTCGAGCTCGACGTCGTCACCCTGTCGCGCCACGTCGACCGGCTGGAGGCGGCCGGGATGGTTGAGCGGCGCCGCGACCCCGACGACCGCCGCGCCTGGCGGCTGCATCTGGGCGAGGGCTCGCGCCCGCTGCTCCCGCGCATGCGCGCGCTGGCCGAGCAGACGCAGGACGCCGCGCTTGCCGGGCTGAGCGCGGAAGAGCGGGAAAGGCTGGTCGCCATGCTGCTGCGCATCAAGGCCAACGTTTCGCCCGAGGCCCGAACGACGGCCGCCGCGGCGGGCGAAGCTCCACGGGGCGCGCCCGCGCCCCGTGCGGCGGAATAGGGCCGCGGCGATGGCCCGCATCGGCCGCCTCTTCGCCTCGCTGCGGCGCGCCCTGACGCGCACGCTGCTCATGGTCGTCGGCCCAGCCGTGATCGCAGTCGGCGGCTACCAGTTCTGGATGGCCTCAGGGCGGCACGTGACGACGGAGAACGCCTACATCAAGGCCGACATCATCACCGTAGCCTCGGAGGTTTCGGGCCTCGTCGTGGAAGTGAGGGGCGCCAACAACCAGCGCGTCGCCAGGGGCGACGTGCTGTTCCGCCTCGACCCGACGCGGTTCGAGATCGAGCGCGACCGCCGCGCCGCCGATCTCGCCGCCGCGCGGCTGCGCGTCGAGGCGCTCAAGGCCCGTCACCGCATGGCGCTGGCGCAGCTTCAGGCGGCGACGCGCGACGGCGTCTTCCTGCACGAGGACCTCGATCGCACGCGGGCGCTGGCGCAAGGCGGCGCCGTCTCCAACGTCCGCCTGCGCGACGCCGAGCGCGCGCTCGCGCAGGCCGAAAGCCGCTCGCGCATCGCCGTCGAGGAGATCGGCGAGGCGCTGGCCGAGCTCGCCGGAGACCCGGACGGACCGGTCGACGCCCATCCCGAGGTGCGCCGGCACCTGGCGGCCCTGCGCGAGGCCGAACGCGACCTCGCCGCCGCGACGGTGCGCGCGCCCGCGGACGCCTTCGCCGCCAACGTGCGCCTGCAGCCGGGCGAATACGTCGAGGACGGCGTCGCGGTGATGACCCTGGTCGACGCAGAGCGCTTCTGGATCGAGGCGAACCTCAAGGAGACGGACCTGACCCATCTGCGCGAGGGCCAGTCCGCGGTCTTCGAGGTCGACGCCTATCCCGGCCTGACCTGGTCCGCGACGGTGGCCAGCCTGGCGCCCGCCACCGGGGCGGAGTTCGCGCTGCTGCCGCCGCAGAACGCGTCGGGCAACTGGGTCAAGGTGGTGCAGCGAGTGCCGGTGACGCTGGAGATCGAGCCTGCGCCCGATCAGCCGGCGCTGCGCGCAGGCATGAGCGTTGCGGTCTCGATCGACACCGGGTGGGAGCGCCCGACGCCCGAGCTGATCGACGCCGCCGCCGCCTGGATCCGCGGCGAGCCGGAGTGACCGGCGCCGCGCTCGCCGCCGCGCCGGCGGCCGCGGCCCCCTCGGCGCTGCGTCAGGCGATGCTGCTCGGCACGCTGACCTTCGTGACGATGCTCTACGCGATGACGGTGACCATCGCGAACGTCTCGCTGCCGCAGATGCAGGGTTCGCTCTCGTCGACGCCCGACCAGATCGCCTGGATCGTCACCTTCAACATCGTCGCCACTGCGGTTGTGACGCCCATCGCCGGCTGGCTGGCCGGCTGGCTGGGGCGGCGGCGGCTGATGGTGTGGGGCATCATGGGCTTCGGCGCGGCCTCGGTCGCCTGCGGGCTCGCGACCTCGGTGCCCGAGCTGGTGGTCTACCGCATCGCCCAGGGCGCCTTCGGGGCGCCGCTGGTGCCGCTCTGCCAGGCGATCGTGATCGAGGCCTTTCCGGAGGAAAAGCGCCAGAAGATGATGTCGATCTGGGGCACGGGCGTGATCCTTGGCCCGATCATCGCCCCCGCCCTCGGCGGCGCGCTGTCGGAGGCGTACGGCTGGCGCTGGGTCTTCTTCATGCTCGTGCCCTTCACCGCCGTGGCGCTGGTCGGCGTGCTGGCGATGATCCCCGCCGGAGACGCGAAGAGCCGCCCGAAGCTGGACTGGACGGGCTTTGGCGCGCTGGCGGTCGCGATCACCGCGCTTCAGCTGGCGCTCGACCGGGGCGAGCGGGCGGGCTGGCTCGAGTCGTGGGAGATCCTGATCTACATCGGCCTGTGCCTCTCGGCCCTGTGGGTCTTCGGGGTGCGCAACGCGATCTCCCGCACGCCATTCCTGAACCCGGCGCTGCTCCGCGACCGCAATTTCGTGGTCGGCACGGCGCTGATCTTCATCTTCGGCATGCTGAACTTCACGCCCATCACCCTGCTGCCGACGCTGCTGCAGACCGTCTCCGGCTTCCCCGACAGCATCATCGGCCAGATCCTCTCGGCGCGGGGGGCGGGCACGCTGATCGGCTTCGCGGCGATGTTCGTGATCAGCGGCCTCGATCCGCGCGTCCCGATGATGATCGGACTGGGGCTTCAGGCGTGGTCGGGCTGGTTGATGGCGGGCTTCAGCGTCGACGTCTCGATCGGGCAGGTGCTGTGGGCCTCGGCGCTGCAGGGGCTGGGCGTCGGGCTGATGTGGATCCCGCTCAGCGTCGTCACCTTCGCGACACTGCCAAAGTCGATGGTGCCCGACGGCACGGCCATCTTCCACCTGCTGCGCAACATGGGCAGCTCGATCTTCATCTCGATCACCGTGGCGCTCGTGATCCGGCAGACAGCGGTCAACCGCTCCGAGCTGAGCGCGGCGGTGACCCCGTACCGCGAGGCCTTCTCCCAGCCCGGCGTCCAAGGGTCGCTCGAACTGGACGACCTCGCGTCGTTGGGCCGGATCGCGGGGGAGATCGGGCGCCAGGCGACGATGATCGGCTATATCGACGCGTTTCTGTTCTTCGCCCTGTGCGCCGTCCTCGCGGCCCCGCTGGTCTTGATTGTGCGGACGCGTCGCAGCTAGAGCGCAGGCCCGTCGGCGCGCCCTTCATCCTGGCATTCGCGTGAGGCGAGAATGGCGGGATACGTCAGGCGGGCCCGTCGGCCGGCAAGGTCGGTCGAGCCGCGACCGTGGCTCCCGGAAGATGAATTGTGGCCATCGTGCCGACGTGCAGCGCGGATTGGAGCAACAGCGTTCCGCCGTGGCGTTCGATGAAGGCCTTCGCCACCGTCAGGCCGAGGCCGGCGCCGTCGAAGCCCCGGCTCGCCGATTTGTCGAGCTGCTCGAACGGCTCGCAGCAGCGCGCAAGGAACGAAGGCGGCATGCCGAGCCCTTCGTCCGAGATGGCGATCTCCGCGCCGCCGTCCGCGGCCTCCCGCACGGCGACCCGGACCGAATGCGGCGGCGTCGCGCGTGGCGACGATCGTCTCCTGCAGGGCCGGGCCGCCCGGCGCCCGTGCCTGAACGCGCGAGGCCGCTTCAGGAGGGTCTTGCGCGCCGGCGAGGCAGGCGGTCTTCTTGACCGGAACGATCCGGCGAGGAGGCGACAGCATGGACGGACGCGCGAACGAAAGAACCGTCTGGATGAACGGCGAGTTCATGCCGGAGAGCCAGGCCGTCGTGCCGTTCCGCGACCGGAGTTTTCTCTACGGCGACGGCGCGTTCGACCTGACTCGGACGTTCAACGGGCGCATCTTCAAGCTCGATGAGCATATCGAGCGCCTCTATCGCTCGCTGAAGGCGCTCCACATGGACGCGACGATGCCGCCGGAGCGCATGGCCGAGATCACGCGGGAGGTGGTGAACCGGAACCGGCATCTCCTCGGGGAGAACGACGACTATTGGGTCGGCCAGCGGCTCAGCCGCGGGGTCCTGAAGGTCGAGGGCGACAACTGGGATCATTACGGGCCCAACGTCATCATCGAATGCTCACCGATGCCGATGGCCGAACGCGCGCACATGTATCGCGACGGCATCCAGGTCGTCACGCCATCGGTGCGCCGCATCCCTCCGGAATGCCTCACGCCGCGCGCCAAGACGCACAACTACCTGAACCTAATCATGGGCGACCTCGAGGTGAAGGCGCAGAATCCGAAGGGATGGGCGATCCTCCTCGACATGTCGGGGAACCTGAACGAGGGGCTCGGCTCCAACATCTTCCTCGTGAAGGACGGCCGCATCCGCACCCCGCGGGAGAAATTCGTCCTGCCCGGCGTCAGCCGCGCCACAGCCATCGAGCTCGCCGCCGATCTCGGCCTCGAATGCGTCGAGGACGATCTCGATCTCTATGACGCCTACAATGCGGACGAGGCCTTCATCACCTCCACCTCGCTCTGCATCTGCCCAGTCGCCTCGATCAACGGCGCGGCGATGCCGCACGGCGCCTACGGGCCGGTGACGAAGAGGCTGATCGACGCCTATGTCGAGCTGGTCGGGTGCGACTTCGTCCAGCAGTATCTGGATCGTCTCTAGCCCCCGACCTTGCCTGACGACAGGCGGTGCGCGATCAGGCAGGTCAGCTCGAACATCAGGTTGGCGGCGGTGACGGCGGTTATGCCCGTCGGGTCGTAGCAGGGGGCGACCTCGCAGATATCGGCGCCGACGATGTCGAACCCCATCAGCCCCTGCAGGATCTTCTGCACGTCCCGCGGCGTGATCCCGCCGATTTCCGGCACGGCCGTCCCGGGGCAGTAGGAGGGATCGAGGCCGTCTATGTCGATGGTGACATAGACCGGCCCCTCGCCCAGCGTCTCCCGGATCTTCGCGATCGCGGCGGCGCGGCCGATCGCCTCGTAGTCGTCCATCGTCATGATCGTGAAGCCGGCGTCGTAGCCGTACTGGATGTCCTCCGGCACGAAGCGGGAGCCGCGCAACCCGAGCTGAACCGTGCGGGCCGGATCGATCAGACGCTCCTCATGCGCGCGCCGCATGAAGGTCGCGTGGTTCACCTTCGTGCCGCACATCTCGTCCATCACATCCGCATGGCTGTCGATCTGCAGCAGGCCGACCGGCCCGTCCTTGGCGAGCGCGCGCAGGATCGGCGTCGGGATCGTGTGGTCGCCGCCGATGGTCACCGGCCGGATGTCCAGCGCCTTCAGGTTCGCATAGAACGCCTCGATCATCTCGATGGAGGCGTCGAGATTCATCGGGTTCACGGGGGAGTCGCCGAGGTCCGCAACGTTGCAGAGCTTGTAGGGCTCGACACTGGTGGAGGGGTGCGCCGTCCGGATCAGCCGGCTCGCATGGCGGACGGCGCCGGGCGCCTCCCGCGGGCCGGACCGGTAGTTGAGCCCGATATCGAAGGGCACGCCGACGAGCCCGATGTCGATGTCCGCCGAAGGGTCCACCCGGCGCGTGCGCATGAACGTCGCGACATCGGAAAACCGCGGTGTCTTGGTCGCGTCGAGCGGCTGGTATTTCGGATCGGCCATGCTTGCTCCTCTCGCATTTTCCGTTCGGATGTCCCGGGCCGAACCTAGCGCCGATGGCCGCCCCGGGCCAACGCCGTCGAGGCCCATTCGGCCCTCCCCGCCGAACTCACGTCCCGCCGCCCGCGCGGCCGGGGGGACTGAGGCGATAGAGCCGGAAGCGGCCGTAGCCCTTCGCGGCCTCGACCTCGCCGACATATTCCGCCTTCGCCGCTTCCTCCGCCTCGAGCGCCAGTTCCGCGGCGAACTCCTCGGTGACGAAGATCCGCCCGGCCTTCGTTATCGGTTCGATCCGCGCCGCGCGCGCGACCGCCTCGCCGAAGAAATTGGTCGCCCCGGTCACCGGGTCGCGCAGCGGCCAGACGACGCCGGCGTGAAGGCCGAGCCGGATCGCAAGGTCGGGCGGCAGGCCGGCGCCCTCGAGATCGAGCGCCCCCATCATCCGCTGCAGCGTCAGCGCGAAATCCGCCGCCGCGCCCGCACGCTCCCAGACGGCGAACACCCCGTCTCCCCATGTGTTGAGAAAGACCGCGCGCCCGCGTCTCGCGCCGGCCTCCTCCGCGGCGCGATGCGCCGCGCCGAGGACGAGGTCGACGAAGCGGGGCAGCTGCGCCTCCCTGAGCTTCGAGAAGTTCTTCACGTCGCCGAACACCACGGCGCGCGCGACGCGGGCGGGGAGGGCGGCGCGCCCTTCCGGTCCGCCTCCGGCGGCGGGCGCTCCGAGGTCGGAGACGTCCACCACATGCCGGGGCCGCCCCGTGCGGCGCCAGACCATCCCGTCCGCCGCGGCGCCCGCGACTCCGGTCGAGGCGCGCCCGTCCCAGACCAGCAGCTGCGCCGCCTCCGCGCAGACCCGTTCGGCGCGGAGGATCGCCGCGCCCATAGCCGCGCGGGAGACCGCGGCGAAGTCCTCGTCGCACATCTCGGCCGGCGCGCCCGCGGTCAGGAACCGGACCCGCGCCCGCCTGTTGCGGAGACAGGCCCGCGCGCGCCTGACCCATCGCTCCCCGGCCGGTCGCACGGAGCGGTCGAGAAAGTCGGCAAGCGCGAAAGGAAGATGAATCCAGGTCTCGATCCCGCGCGCCAGCGCCCATTCCGCGACGATCACGTCCGAGCCCGAGGCGAGCGAGCCGTGGACCGATGAAGGGCCAATGCGCTCCAGCGCCGCGTGAATCCGGGCGGTCAGCTCATGCTCGTTGCGCCAGAGCACGCGCCCGGCGCGGGCGCCGCGCGGGGCGATCATGTGCCCGGCGTGATGCAGCGCCGGCCCGGGGCGCAGGAGCGCCAGCGCCGGGTGGTCCGGCGCGATCCGGGTCAACTGCCTCAGCGTAGAGGCGCGCGCGCCGAGGCCGGCGCCGGGGGCGGCGGCGGCGCGGGCGAGCGCGGCGGAGACGTCCTCTTCCGGCGCGTCGACCGCGATCAGGTATTCCGCCCGGGTCGCATGGCTCCAGTATGTCTCCGCCGGCTCCGTCTCGCCGAGCCGGCGCGCAACCTCCGCCGCAGGAGCCGGATCGCCCAGCAGGCGCGAGAGGGTGAGCGCATTCACGGCGTTGTATTCGAACTGGACCCGGTCCGCCTCCGGCCCCGTCTCGGCGGCCATTGCGAGGTAGAGATCGCGGCTCTCCCGCAGCAGCCGCCCGCGCTCCGCGCCCTCCGGCGCGGCGAAGCCGAGGTCCTTCAGAAGCCGCGCGCGGAGCGACCGCGCGAGCCCGCCCTCCGCAGCGAGCCCGTAGGCGTCATAGCGGTCCCGCGCCTCCTCCAGCGACGCCATCCGCGCGAGCGCGATCACCTCCTCGATCCGGATCGCGAGAAGCTCGGCCGGGGCGCAGCGCAGCGCCGCTGCGCTCCGCGCATGATCCACAGCGGCGAGGAGTTCCCCGTCCGTCATCAGCGCCTTCATCGTCTCGAGCGTCATGCGATCTCCCGGCGGGAGTGTCGGGTCGGGCGCGCCTCCCGGCGGGGCGTCATCGCGGGCGCATGTCGCGGGCGAGGCGGAAGCCGTATTCCTTCGCCCGCCAGTCCCGGTCGTTGGAGTAGCGGGCGGCGGGGCGGGCCATCCAGGGCCTGTCGGAGAAGGAGCCGCCCTTCAGCACATGACGGCGCGCCATCGGGTCGTCGCTCTCCCAGCGTCGGGCGGAGCCGTCAGTCGGGTTGTTCTCCACGTCGTCGCGGTAGACGTCCTCGACCCATTCGGCGAGGTTGCCCGCCATGTCGTGGAGGCCGAACGGGTTGGGCGGGAAACGGCCGACCGGGGCGACCCCCTCCCATTCGTCGGCGCCTTCGGCATGGCCGATGCAGCAGATTTCCCGCCCGAGATTGGCGCGGTCGTAATCCCACCGCCCGCCCCAGTAATAGGGCGTCGCGGTTCCCCCGCGGGCGGCGTATTCCCATTCGGCCTCGGTCGGCAGGCGATAGGGCTCGCCCGGAACCTGCGCGTTCACCCAGGCGACGAAGGCCTGCGCGTCCTCCCACGAGGGGCCGGCGGCTGGCATTCCGTCCTTCGGCAGGCCGTCGTCGCGCAGCGGCGCGCAGGCCCCCGCTTCGGCGCAGGCGGCGTAGGCTTCCCAGGTCGTCTCCGTCTTCGCGAGGGCGAAGCGGGGGACCGTCACCTGCCGCTGCGGCCCCTCCTGGTCGAGCCGGTCCGGCTCCGTCTCCGGCGAGCCCATCAGGAAGCTTCCGGCCGGAATCGCCGCCATCTCGGGGCATTCCGGGCACTCCTGGAAGCTGGCGAGGTCCGGCGTTCCCGCCGGGTCGGCCGGGCGCGTCAGCCTTTCGAAGGCGAAGGCGGCGCAGCCGACGAGGACGAGCGCGCCAAGTCCGAGGAGCGCGGGGCGGCGCAGGCTCCGCCGCCGCTTCGCCGGCGCGGCGCGGGCGGCCGCCCCGGCGCCGAGCGCGTCGCGGATCGCGTCGATCAGCTTGCCCACTTCCTGGCGATAGCCCTCATGCGTCAGCCGCGCGAAATGCCGCCGGGCGAGCGGCTTCAGATCGTCCGGCAGCTCCGCCGGCGCGGGCGGCTTCGCGCCGTCGAGGAGGACGGGAATCACCACCGTGTCGGGCTTGACCAGCGCGGAGGCGATCTCGATGCGGACGAAATCCTGCGTCTCCTCGATCCGCCGCGCCCCGGCTTCCGACTGCAGCGAGAGCCATTCCGGGCCGATCAGCGCGAGGAACACGTCGCAGGCGCCGACCTGCCGCTCCAGCACCTCGACGAAATCCTGCCCCGGCGCGATCTGCTCCACGTCCATGAAGATGCGTTCGGCCGGGAAGGCGGCCGAGAGCGCATCGTAGAGCCGGGCCGCGGCCCACTGGCTGTCCGCCCGCCTGTAGGAGATGAAGATCTTGCCCGGCATGCGCCTTTCCTGACGGAGACCGCATAGTAGCGCGCAGGGCGCGCCCTGTCTCGCGCCCTTCGGCTTGTCGGCCGGGCGCCTCCCGGCGGCGCGGCCCGCCATGGCGCGCCGGCGCCGGGCCGATCATTCGGAGATGATGCGACGCCGGCTTCGGGCCGCGGAGGCGCCGCCTTCGGGTCGCCGGCTCCAAGGCCATGGCATGAGGCTCCGCCCGACCGGGGCGGGATCAGTTTGGCCCCGCGCGGATTCCCCTGTTCCAACTCAGGATCGTGTGAAAGCTGTTGACAGTCGCCGCCCGAGACACTTCACTTCTGTCCACAATCTACAATCGTGGCTCGCCGTCCTTGGTTGGATATGGCGCGATAATCTTGGCAAGAGGCGATCAAGCGACAGAGATGATCAAGGCCCCGGATGACGATAACCTGATACTCACGCCGACCGTCCTTTCGCAGCAGGTCGGCGGCTATCTGATGCGGGAGCTCGTGACGGGGCGGCTTCGCCCCGGGGACCGGATCAACGAGGCTGAGCTCGCCCGGCGTCTCGGCATCAGCCGAAACCCGATCCGCGAGGCGCTGAACCGCCTCGAGGAGCGGGGCCTCCTTGTCGGGGCGCCGCATCGCGGCCGGTTCGTGCGGGCCATGACGAAACAGGACGTCGACGAGCTCTTCGCCTTCCGCATCGCGCTTGAGGAGTTCGCGCTCCGGCGGGCGCTTCCGCGGATCGACGCGCGGGAGGTGGACAGTTTCGCCAAGATGGTGGAGGCGATGGAGGCGGCGGCGCAGGACGGCGACGAGGCGAAGCTCACCGAAATCGACCTCGCGTTCCATCTCCGGATCTGCGAGCTGTCCGGCAACCGCCGCGCGCTGGCCGCCTACGCCACCATCCAGAGCGAGGTTCAGATGCTGATCGCGCTTGCCGACCACCGGTTCGAATCGCTCCATGCCGCCGCGGCCGACCATTGGCCGATCGTGGATGCGTTCAGCCTCGGCGATCAGGCGCGCTGCGAGGCCGCGCTCCGCGCGCATATAGAGGACGCATGGTCCCGCTTCGCGCATGAGGCGGAGCCGTCGCCGGCGGCCGAAGCGGGCGTGGAGCAGGCCGGGTCATGACGCGCATCCTCGGAGTGGACATCGGCGGCACCTTCACGGACTTCGTCTCCTACGACGCCGAGACCGGAAGCATCGAGACCTGGAAGAACCTGACGACGCCGTCCGAACCGATCGAGGGCGTTCTCGAAGGGCTTCGCCGCATCGCCGATCTCGGCGAGATCGGGAAGATCAGGCTCGGCACGACCATCGCGACCAATGCGCTGCTGACGCGCAAGGGCGCGAAGATCGCCTACGTCACCACCGAAGGCTTCCGCGACGTGCTCTTCATCCAGCGCGCAAACCGGCGCAGCCATTACGACATCGGCTGGATCAAGCCCCGCCCGCTCGTCTCCCGCGCCGATTGCCACGAGATCCCGGAGCGGCTCTCCGCGAAGGGCGAGACGGTGACGCCGCTGGACGAGGCGGCCGTGCGCGCGCTGGCGGAGCGCATCCGCGCGGATGGAACGATCGAGGCCGTCGCCGTCTGCACGCTCTTCTCCTATATCGACCCCCGGCACGAGGCCCGCATCCGGGACATCCTGGCGGAGGAACTGCCGGGCCTCCCGGTCTCGACCTCCTACGAGGTCCTGCCGAAGTGGAAGGAATACGAGCGCGCCTCCACGACCGTGGCGGACGCCTATCTGAAGCCCGTCGTCTCCGACAATCTTCGCCGGATGAAGGCGCGGCTCGACGCGCTCGGCGTCGGCGCGCGGGTCGGCGTCATCAAGTCCAACGGCGGGGAGGCGACGCTGGACGGCGCGGCGGAATCCCCCGTGCAGATGACGCTTTCGGGCCCGACCGGGGCGGTCGTCGCGACGCGGGCGCTGTCCGAGATCACCGGAATCCGCAGGCTCGTGACCTTCGACATGGGCGGCACCTCGACCGATTGCTCGACCGTCGTGGACGGCGCCGAGCACGTCACCACGGATTTCGAGATCGAATGGGGCGTGCCGATCCAGATTCCGATGATCGACATCCACACGATCGGCGCCGGCGGCGGCTCCATCGCATGGATCGACAAGGGCGGGATGCTGCGCATGGGCCCGCAATCGGCCGGCGCCGATCCCGGCCCGGCCTGCTGTGGCCTCGGCGGGACGGAGGCGACCGTGACGGACGCCAACGTCGTCCTCGGCAGGATCGACCCCGCCAACTTCCTCGGCGGCGCGATGGCGCTCGACGCGGAGGCGGCGGCGCGCGCGGTCGCCGCCGTCGCCGGGCCGCTCGGCATGGAGCCGGACGCGGCGGCGCTCGCCATGGTGCAGATCGCCAACAACAACATGCTCGGCGCCCTCCGCGCCGTCCTGCTCCAGCGCGGGCTCGACCCGCGGGACTTCACCTTGCTCGCCTCGGGCGGGGCGGGGCCCGTCCACCTCGCGGACCTGATGGAGATCGCGGGCATCCCCGCCGGGCTCGTGCCCAACCATCCCGGCCAGTTCTCCGCCTTCGGCTTCATCATGACGGACGGCCGGGTGGACCGGCATCGCACCGTTCAGCAGATCTCGAAGTTCTTCGACGCGGCGCGCGCGACCGAGGCGATGACGGAGCTGTCGCGCGGCGCGGCGGCCGAGCTTCTGGCGCAGGGCTACAGCGACCGGATCGCGATCCACCGTTCCATCGAGGCGCGCTATCTCGGGCAGAACCACGAGCTGGAGCTCTCTTATCCGTCGGATGCGTTCGACGAGGCTTCGGTCGCCGATCTCTGGGCGCGGTTCCATGTCGAGCACGAGGCGCGCTTCGGCTTCTCCATCCCGGGCGAGACCATCGAGACGGTGAACCTCAAGGCGGTCGCCGTCGCGGTCTCGAAAAAGCCGGCGCTGCCGCTCCTGCCAGAGGCCGCAGGCCCCGCCGCGCCGCGCGGGCGGCGCAGGGTGCGATTCGAGGAGGGCTGGATCGACACGCCGGTGCATGACCGGGCCGCCCTCCGCGCCGGCCATGTCCTCACCGGCCCGGCCGTGATCGAGGAGGACGCCTCGGTGACCCTGCTGAAGCCGGGCCAGACCCTTTCGGTCGACCGGTTCGGCCATCTCCACGTGAAGTCCTGAGGAGCCGGCGATGGATTTTGTGACGATGAACATCCTCGAGTCCACGATGGTCTCGATCTGCCGGGAAATGGGCATCACCCTCATGAAGACGTCCTATTCGACGATCTTCAACGAGGCGCTCGACTTCACCTGCGGCCTCGCCGACCTCAACGGCGACATGATCGCGGTGGCCGACTATTGCCCGGCGCAGATCGGCGGCATGCCGCTTCTCGTGAAGTCCTGCCTCAAGGAAATCCCCGCATCGGAGCTGGAGGATGGCGACGTCATCCTCCACAACGACCCCTATCGCGGAGGGCTCCACACGCCGGAGCATACCTTCTTCAAGCCGATCTTCGTCTCCGGCGAACTTGTCGGCTACGCCGTCGCCATCGGCCATATCGCCGAGGTCGGCGGCATGGCGCCGGGCGGCTTCTGCGGCGAGGCGACGGAGATCTTCCAGGAGGGGCTGCGCGTCCCGCCCGTGAAGATCAAGAAGCGCGGGGAGGACAATATCGAGGTCTGGAAGCTCCTCCTCGCCAATGTCCGCACGCCGCGGGTGAACTACGGCGACCTCCGGGCACTCATCGCCGCCGTCGACCTCGGCGAGAAGGGGATGCGCGGCGTCTACGAGAAATACGGGCTGGAGACGGTGCGCCGCAACGTCTCCGACCTCCTCCTCTATTCCGAGCGGCGGATGCGGGCGGAGATCGAGGCGCTGCCGGACGGGATCTATCCCTTCTCCGACATCATCGAGAGCGACGGGATCGATGCGGAGCGGCATTATCCGATCGAGGTCGAGGTGCATGTCCGCGGCGGGGAGATCGTCGTGGACTATACCGGCTCCGCGCCGCAGGCGGCGGGGCCGATCAACGCCACGCTCGGCGTCGCCACCTCGGCGGCCTACAACGCCGTGCTGCACATGACGGACGCCTCGATCCCGCGGAACTCGGGCTGCTTCCGGCCGATCCGCGTCGTCGCGCCGCCCGGAACCATCGTGAACGTGGATTTCCCGGCCCCCTCCGTCGGCGGCAACACGGAGACGCATCCCCGCCTCGTCGGCGCGATCCTCGGCGCGATGGCGCCGGTCGCGCCCGACCGGGTGATGGCGGCGGAGGGCGCGACGCATTGCAACTTCGTCTTCGGCGGGGTGGACGCGGAGACGCAGGAATTCTTCGCCTGCTACGATCTCGAAGGCGTCGGCTGGGGCGGGCGCTCCTTCGCGGACGGCAATGACGGCGTGGATTCGATCAACGGCAACTGCCGGATCACGCCGGTGGAAGTCTACGAGACGCGCTTTCCCTGGCGGATCGAGAGCCTTGCGTTCAACGTCGATTCCGGCGGGGCCGGGGCGCATCGCGGCGGGCTCGGCTACACCAAGCAGATGCTCTGCCTGAACGACGTGATTGTCTGCTCGCAGATGACCGACCGCCATCTCTTCGCGCCCTGGGGCCTCGCCGGGGGCGGCGAGGGCGGCTGCGGCGCGACCCTCGTGCAGAACGCCGGGCGGGACGATTGGCGGACCATGCCGGAGGTCTACGGCAAGGCCTCCACCAGCCGCTATTCGAACGTTGCGATCAAGCGGGGCGACCGGGTGCGGCTCGTGACGCCAGGCGGCGGCGGCTATGGCGACCCGGCGGAGCGGAGCCCCGAGGCCGTCGCCCGCGACGTGCGCGAAGGATATGTCTCCGCAGCGGCGGCGCAACGCCACTATGGATACGATGAGGGCGGCAAATGAAGTTCTCGGGCAACCGCTTCTACATCGAGAGCTACACCAAGTGCGCCAATTGCGGCACGCTCGTCTATGACGACTCGCCCGAAGACAAGGCCCGCAAGGTCGTCGCCGATGGCGCGACCTATTGCTCGCAATGGTGTGTGGACTGGGCGCATGAGCGGGAGGCGCGCCGCGCCGCCGCACCGAAGACCTGATATTGACCCGGGAGGCTGACCGATGACTTCAGACGCGCTGGAAACCCTGCCGAACTCGCCCGAGGCGCGCGACATCGCGCATCACCTCCATCCCTACACCAACGCCCGCAAGAACGAGGCGGAGGGGCCGCTGGTGATCGCGCGGGGCGAGGGCGTCCATGTCTATGACAATACGGGGCGCCGCTACATCGAGGCGATGTCGGGCCTCTGGTGCGTCGGCGTCGGCTTCTCCGAGCCGCGGCTTGTCGAGGCGGCGCGGAAGCAGATGTCCGAGCTCCCCTATTACCACGTCTTCTCCCAGAAATCGCACGGGCCGGTGATCGACCTTGCGGAGAAGCTCGTGGGCATGGCGCCGGTGCCGATGTCCAAGGTGTTCTTCACCAATTCCGGCTCGGAAGGGAACGACACGGTCGTGAAGCTGCTCTGGTATCGCGCCAACGCGATGGGCCAGCCGCAGCGCAAGAAGTTCATCGGGCGGAAGCGCGGCTATCACGGCATCACCATCGCCTCCGGCAGCCTGACCGGCCAGCCGATCAACCACGGCTCGTTCGACCTGCCGCTCCCGGGCTTCCTGCACGTCACCTGCCCGCACCATTATCGGGACGCGCAGCCGGGCGAGACGGAGGAGGCGTTCTCCACGCGCCTCGCCGAAGAGCTCGAGGCGCTGATCCTCGCCGAGGGGCCGGAAACCATCGCCGCCTTCATCGGCGAGCCGGTGCAGGGCGCCGGCGGCGTCGTCGTGCCGCCCGCGGGCTACTGGGCGAAGATCCAGGCCGTGCTGCGGAAATACGACATCCTTCTCGTGGCGGACGAGGTGATCTGCGGCTTCGGGCGGACCGGGCGGATGTTCGGCAGCGAGACCTTCGGGATGGAGCCCGACGTCATGACGCTCTCGAAGCAGCTGTCCTCGGCCTATCTCCCGATCTCCGCGGTCCTGATCAACGAGCGCGTCTACGGGCCGATAGCCGACGAGAGCGCACGGATCGGCGTGCTCGGCCACGGCTTCACCGGCGGCGGCCACCCGGTCGCCTCGGCGGTCGCGCTGGAGAACCTGAACATCATCGAGGAGCGCGGCCTGGTCGAGAACGCGCGGAACGTCGGCGCCTACATGCAGGCGCGCATCCGCGAGCTTGCCGACCTGCCGCTCGTCGGCGAGGTGCGCGGCGTCGGTCTGATCGGCGCGGTGGAGCTCGTGGCGGAGCGGGAGACCAAGGCCCCGCTCGGCAAGGTCGGCGCGCTCGGCGCGCTCGCCAACGGTTTCCTGCAGGAGCGCGGCGTGATCTCCCGCGCGATGGGCGACAGCCTCGCCCTCTGCCCGCCGCTGATCGCGACGGAGCGGGACATCGACGAGATCGTGGCCGGCTTCCGCGGCGCGATCCAGGAAGCGGAGCGCGCGATCAGGGCGCCGGCCGCCGCCTGAGGGCTCATGCGAGGAAACGGCTTTGCAAACCGCGCGCGCCGCGGTTTGATGCCTGATCAAGGGAGGATTCGATGTTTCGCAACGCGGTGGACCTGAATTGCGACATGGGGGAGGGCTACGGCCACTGGACCTATGGCGACGCGCCGGATGCGGCGCTGATGAAGCTCATCAGCTCCGCCAACATCGCCGCGGGCTTCCACGCGGGCGACCCGAACACGATGGACGCGACGGTGAAGCTCGCCGCGGAGCACGGCGTCGGCGTCGGCGCCCATCCCGGCTATCATGACCTTCAGGGCTTCGGCCGCCGGGTGATCGGCGCGCCGCCGGAGGAACTGGTGAACGACGTGCTCTATCAGGTCGGCGCGATCCGCGAATTCGCCACCCGCCACGGCGCGCCGCTCCAGCATGTGAAGCCGCACGGCGCGCTCTACATGACGGCGGCGAAGGACGAGGCGCTCTCCCGCCTCCTCGTCGAGGCGCTGCGGAAAACGGCGCCGGAGGCGTTCCTCTACTGCATGGACATCTCGATCACGGACCGGATCGCCCGCGAGCTTGGCCAGCCGGTGATCCGCGAGTTCTTCGCGGACAGGGACTATGACAAGTCCGGCGCCATCGTCTTCACCCGGAAGATGCGGCCGCTCGACCCGGAGGAGATCGCGCAGAAATGCGTGCGCGCCTGCCGCGAGGGGAAGGTGACGACGGTGGAGGGCGACGACATCTCCATCGCCTTCGAATCGATCTGCTTCCATTCGGACACGCCGGGCTCGCTCGCCATCGGCACGGCGGTCCGCGCGCGCCTGCTGGACGCCGGAATCGCCATCCGCGCGCCCGGCGCGCTCGACCTCGCCGCCTGATCCAAGGGAGACCAGATGACCAAGGACCTCCGCTCGCCGCTTCCCGGCACCTTCTACCGCCGCCCCGCGCCGGACGCGCCGCCCTTCGTGGCGGACGGCGCGAGCGTCTCGGCCGGGGACGTGATCGGCCTCGTCGAGGTGATGAAGACCTTTCACGAGGTGAAGGCGGAGACAGGCGGCGCCAACATCCGCTTCGCGCTGGAGAACGAGGACCCGGTGATGGCCGGGGCCGTGATCGCCACCGTAGACTGAGATGACGGACCCCTCGGGCAGAACGCTCTTCATCGCCAACCGGGGCGAGATCGCGGTGCGGATCAACCGCGCCGCGCGCGCGCTCGGCATGAAGGTCGCGCAGGCGCATTCGGATGCGGATGCGGACATGCTCGCGGCGCGGCTCGCCGACGTCGCTGTAAATGTCGGGCCGCCGGCGGCCAAGAAATCCTATCTCGACATCGACCGCGTCGTCGCCGCCGCCAAGGGCGCGGGGGCGGACGCGGTTCATCCGGGCTACGGCTTCCTCGCGGAGAACTCCGGCTTCGCCGATGCGGTGGAGGCGGCGGGGATGCGCTTCGTCGGGCCGACGGGCGCGACCATCGCGCGGATGGGCGACAAGGTGGCGGCGCGGGAGGCGGCGGCCTCAGCCGGCGTGCCGACCGTTCCGGGCTCCGCCGGAAGGATCGAGGAGCCGGAGGCGCTCGCCGCCGAGGCGGCGCGGATCGGCTTCCCGGTCATGCTCAAGGCGGCGGCCGGCGGCGGCGGCCGCGGCATCCGCGTCGCCGAGACGGGGGAGGATCTCGCCCGCCTCGCGCCGCAGGCCCGGGCCGAGGCGCTCGCCGCCTTCGGCGACGGCGGCCTCTATCTCGAACGGCTGGTGCGGAACGCGCGCCATGTCGAGGTGCAGGTGATGGGGGACGGCGCGCGCGCGATCCACCTCTTCGAGCGCGAATGCTCGCTCCAGCGCCGGCGCCAGAAGGTGTGGGAGGAGGCGCCGGCCTTCGGGCTCCGCCCTGAAGTGCGGGACCGGATGTGCGCCGCCTCCGTCCGCCTGGCCGAGGCGGTCTCCTATCGCGGGGCCGGGACGCTCGAATACCTCTACGACCCCGCGACGGAGGAGTTCTTCTTCCTCGAGATGAACACCCGCATCCAGGTCGAGCACCCCGTGACCGAAATGGTGACGGGCGTGGACCTTGTGGCGGAGATGATCCGCATCGCCTTCGGCGCCCCGCTCTCGCTCCGGCAGGAGGATGTGCGGCTGAGCGGTCACGCGATCGAGGTGCGGGTGAACGCCGAGGACCCGTCAAAGGGCTTCCTGCCCTTTCCCGGCATCTGTTCGCGGCTTCAGGCGCCGCCGGGCGTCCGGTTCGACACGATGCTCTACGACGGCTACGCCATCCCGCCCTTCTACGACAGCCTCGTCGGCAAGCTGATCGTCCACGGACCTGACCGCGAGGGAGCCATCGCCGCGCTGCGCGATGCGGTGGACTCGCTCCTGATCGAGGGATTGCCCACCACGCTCCCGCTCCACGCCGCGCTCGCGCGCGATCCCGATGTCGCGGCGGGCCGCATCCACACCCAGTTCCTCGAGCCCTGGCTCGAGGCCAACCCGCTCGGCCCTTCAGGGGCAGGAGGAGGCGATACGCGATGAAGACGAGATACTCCTACGGCGGCGACGAGCACATCTTCGTCGAGATGGACGAGGAGATGAGCCTCGACGCCTTCTTCAAGGCCATCTCGATGGCGAACGCCGTCCGCGCCGCCAATCTCCCCGGCGTGACGGAGGTTTGCCCCGCCAACGCCTCCTTCCAGGTGAAGTTCGACCCTGACGTGATCGCGCCCGCGGCGATGATGGAGGAGCTGAAGCGGCTCGAACACGCGGCGGAAGACGCGCCGAAGCGGATGAAGACGCGGATCATCGAGGTCCCGGTCTACTTCCAGGACCCGTGGACGCACGAGACGCTGATGCGCTTCCGCGAACGGCATCAGGACCCGAACGGGACGGACCTCGAATACGCCGCCCGGATCAACGGCTTCGACGATGTGGCCGGCTTCATCGAGGCCTATCACGCCAATCCGTGGTTCGTCTCGATGGTCGGCTTCGTCGCCGGCCTCCCCTTCCTCTATCAGCTCGTGGAGCGGGAGCGGCAGCTCGAGGCGCCGAAATATCTCCGCCCCCGCACCGACACGCCGAAGCTCACCATCGGGCACGGCGGCTGCTTCGGCGCGCTCTATTCGGTGCGGGGCGCGGGCGGCTACCAGATGTTCGGCATCACGCCCATGCCGATCTACGACCCGACGCAGACGATCAGCTACATGCGCGACTTCATGGTGTTCTTCCGCCCCGGCGACATCGTGAAATGGGCGCCAATCGGGCGCGAGGAGCATGACCGGATCGCCGCGGCGATCGAAGCCGGGGACTGGACGCCGAAGATCGCCGAGGTCGATTTCGACCTCGCCGCCTTCAACGCCGATCCGGACGCGACCAACGCCAAGCTGATGGAGGCCCTCCGTGGCGCTTGAGGTACTGAAACCCGGCCTGCTCACCACCGTTCAGGATCTCGGACGGCCCGGCTATTTCCATCTCGGCATCCCCGAGGGCGGCGCGATGGACCGCGAGGCGCTGATCGCCGGCAACCTCCTCGTCGGCAACGAGGAGGGGGCGGCGGCGCTCGAAGCCGTGTTCGTCGGCCCCGAACTCGCCTTCCGCCGCGACGCGACCGTGGCGGTGACGGGCGGCGACATGCCGGTCATGCTCGACGGGGAGGAACGGCCGGGCTGGGCCTCCTTCCCGGTGAAGGCGGGGCAGGTGCTGAGCTTCGGCTATCTCCGCGGCGGCGCGCGGGTCTATATCTGCGTCTCCGGCGGGATCGCGACGGAGCCGGCGCTCGGCTCCCGCTCCACCTACGCCATCGGCGCGCTCGGGGGCGTCGGCGGGCGGGCGATCGCCGCGGGGGACGTGCTGCCGCTCGGGGAGGGCGCCGGCAAGCCGGGCCGCTCGCTGCCCGAAAACCTCCGCCGCGCCGGCCCGAAGGACAGGCTGCGCGTCGTCACCGGGCTCTACTGGCACCGCATCACGCCCGAGTCGCAGAAGGCCTTCTTCGCCGATCAGTGGAAGGTCGCGCCGGAGGCGGACCGGATGGGCTACCGCTTCCGCGGCGGCCGCCCGCTCGACTTCGTGCCCCGCACGCCGCCCTTCGGCGCCGGGTCCGACCCGTCGAACATCGTGGACGGCTGCTATCCCTACGGTTCGATCCAGGTGCCGGGCGGCACGGAGCCCATCGTGCTCCACCGGGACGCCGTCTCGGGCGGCGGCTATTTCATGATCGGCGCCGTGATCTCGGCCGACATGGACCTCATCGCCCAGATGCAGCCGCACATGCCGGTGCATTTCGAGGAGGTCGGCATGGAGGCCGCCCTGGCCGCGAGGGCCGAGCGCGCGAAGGGCGTCGCGGCGATCCGCGCGGCGCTCGCCTGAGGGCGGGCGCCGGCGGCCTCAGGCGGCGGCGTAGTCCACCGGCGTGCCGAGCCAGCCGGCGCGCCGCTTCGCCCAGAAGAGATCGTGGAGTTTCATCGTCACCGGCCCCGGCCGGTCGTTGCAGAGAATCCGCCCGTCGATGCGGGAGACGGGCATGACGCCGCCCGCCGTCGTCGTCATGAAGATCTCGTCCGCCCCGCGCAGCGCCTCCACGCTCATCGGCTCGATCACGGGTTCGAGCCCCAGCTCCGGGCAAAGCTCCAGCACGGAGAGCCGCGTCACGCCTTCCAGCGCCCCTCGGTGCGGGGAGACGACGCGCTTGCCCGTGACGGCGAAGACATTGAAGCCCGCGCCCTCCGTCACCAGCCCGGCGCCGTCCGTCAGGATCGCGAAATCCGCTCCCCGGTCCCGCGCCTCGAACTGCGCTCGGGTGAGGTCGCCCCAGTGGAAGTTCTTCGCCGTCGGGTCCACGGATTCAGGCGGAATGCGCACCGTGTCAGCCACGATCATGTGCGCGCCCTTCTGCATCATCTCCTCGTCGACGATGGAGACCCAGGGGATCGCGAAGGCGGCGACGTAGTTGCGGGCGAAGGCGGGGTGATAGGGCTTGCCCCGCTCCGGCCGCCCGCGAAGGCAGTCCATCGCCACATAGGCGGAGCGGAGTCCGGCGAGCGCGACGCAGCGATGGAGGATCGCCTTGATCTCCTCGTCCGTCTCCCGCGGGCGGAGGCGCAGTTTCTCCATCGAGGCGCGGAACCGCGTCACATGCTCGTCGAGCCGGAAGAAGAGCCCCTCCCACACGCTCACGACATCATAGGTCACGTCGGAGCGGCGATAGCCCCAGTCCGTGATCGGGATCTTCGCTTCCCCGATCGGCATGAAGGCGCCGTCAAGATAGGCCGCGCCCGCGGCGTAGCGTGTATCCGTCGGCGTCGCGTCCATCGGCGTCTCCCTGTTCAAGACTGCCGCCGCGTGACCGACGAAACGGAGACGACGGGCTTCCACGGCCAGTAGATCTCCTGGTTCCGGGTGATCCCCGTCCGCCGGAAGATGAGGACGAGGAGGAGGATGATCCCGAGGCCCACCTCCGCCGAGTTCGCCGGCAGCTTCACCGGAACGCCGACTGTCACCCCCCGCTCGAGAACCCGCAGGATCTCGATGGCGAAGGAGACGAAGAGCGTCCCGACGACGGCGCCCGAAAGGCTGTTCATGCCGCCGACGACGAGCATCGCGATGGTGATGAAGGTCAGCGGCAGGTAGAACGTGTCCACCGTCAGAAGGCCCAGGAAGTGGCCGTAGAGCCCGCCGGCCAGCCCGCAAAGAAAGGCGCTGACGACGAAGGCGATCAGCCGCTGGACCTGCACGTTCACGCCCGAGGCCTGCGCCGCGACCGCATCCTCCCGGCTCGCCCGAAGCGCGAGGCCGAAGCGGGAGCGGGCGTAGAAGAACGCGACCGCGATGGCGACGAGGGAGAAGACGAGGCCGACCCAGGGCGTCGTCGTCATCGGCAGGCCGACGAGCGAACTCTGCCCCGCCGTCCAGGTGCTCCACTGGAGATAGAAGGAATAGAACACCATCAGGAACGCGAAGGTGCCGATGGAGGCGGCGATGCCCGAGAGCCGCATCAGCGCCAGCCCCGCCACCAGCGCGACGACGGAGGCCGCGACGCCGCCGATCAGCGTCGCCGGGATCCAGTGGTGCGAGTTCTGCAGGAGATATTCCGGCAGGCCGGGCGCGAAGATGCCCTTCGTCATCACCGGCATGGTCTGCCACGCCGTCGCATAGGCGCCGATCATCATGAAGGCGATGTGCCCGAAGGACATGAGCCCCGAATTGCCGATGAAGATGAAGAGCGCCACGACGACGACGAGGCGGATCAGCGCCTCGGTGAGCGAACGGCTCACGATCGGGTCGCCGAACGCCTGAATGATCACGACGACGGCCGTGACCAGCGCCGAGAGGATCAAGAGCGGCCAGAACTCGCGAAGCGTGCGCTGGAAGGGGCTGTTCGGCTCCATGTCAGACGCGCTCCCTGACGGCGGATGAGAGGAAGAGGCCCTGCGGCCGCATCAGCAGCACGACGATCACGACGAGGAACACGAACACATCGCGATAGGCCCGGATGTCCGAGGGCAGGAAGGTCTGCAGGAGGATGCTGAGCATCCCGACCGCGAAGCCGCCGGCGACCGCGCCGACGAGGCTGCCCATGCCGCCGACCACGGTGGCGATGAAGGCGAAGAGCATCATCGGCACGCCCATCCGGAAGTCGAGGATGCCCGTCTGCACCACATAAAGGAGCGAGACCGCCGCCGCGAGCATCCCGCTGATCGCCACGGCGAGCATGATGACGAGGTCGGCCTTCACGCCGAGCATCCGCGCCATGCGGAAATCCTCCGCCGCGGCGCGCATGTGGATGCCCCATCGCGTCTTCTTCAGGAAGAAGACGAGCGCCAGCATCAGGGAGATGGTCACCCCGATGATGATGAGCTGGAGCTTCGGCACGCTGACGCCCTCCATGAGCGTCACCCCCGCCGAGAGATCCGACCAGAGGCCGACCGCCTTGGGCCGGCCGCCATAGATCATGATGATGAGATTCTGGATGACGAAGCCGAGCGCGAAGGAGCCGACCATGAGCGTCGCCGGCGAGGAATCCCGCAACGGGCGGAACACCGCGAATTCCGAGAGAAGCGCCAGCGCCACCACCACGCCGACGATCAGGATCACGAGCGGGATCGCCGGCAGCGCGCCGATGCCGAGCGTCGCCTCCGTCGCCGCCGAGGGGAGGATCAGCGCATAGGCGCCGAACGTGATGAAGGCCCCGTGCGCGAAGTTGATGAGCTTCAGCACCCCGAAGAGGAGCCCGATCCCGAGCGCCGCAAGGGCGTAGAAGCTCCCGAGGCTGAGGCCGTCGATCAAGACCTGCAATGCGAACGCCATCAGATCATCACCTCGCCCGAATGCTCCTTGGTGAAGCCGAAATAGGCCTTGTGGACCTCGGCCCCGTCCTTCAGGTCCGCCGCCCGGCCGGAAAGCTGCATCTCCCCGTTGCGGAGGACATGGAGCCGGTCCGCCGCCTTCAGCGCCCGCTCCGAACTCTGTTCGACGATCAGAAGCGTGAGCCCGCGGCTCGCGCGCAGCTCCGTCAGAACCTCGTAGACCCGGTCGACGATCTTCGGCGCGAGGCCGAGCGAGGGTTCGTCGATCGTCATCAGCTTCGGCCGGCTCATCAGCGCGCGGCCGATGGCGAGCATCTGCTGCTCCCCGCCCGAGAGCTTGCCCGCAGCCTGAGTCTTGCGCTGCCCGAGAATCGGAAAGGTCTCGTAGATGCGCTCCATGTCCTTCCGCGTCTCGTCCCGGTCGCGGCGGAGCGCGGCGCCGACGCGGAGGTTTTCCTCGATGGTCAGGCCGGTGAAGATGTGCCGCCCTTCCGGCACCTGCGTGACGCCGAGCCCGGCGATGGCCTCCGGCGAGAGGCCGGAGATCGGCTTCCCGTCATAGATCACCTCGCCCCGCGTCGGCTTCAGCACGCCGGAGACGGTGAGGAGCGTGGTCGACTTGCCGGCCCCGTTCGGGCCGACGATGCAGGCGATCTCGCCCTCCGCGATGGAGAAGGAGACGCCCCTCAGCGCGACGAGCCGCCCGTATTGAACGTGGAGGTCCCGGACTTCGAGCATGCTCATCCTCCCCCGAGATAGGCCTCGATGACGGCCGGATCGTTCCGCACCGCCTCCGGCTTGCCCTGTGCGATCGTCCTGCCGCTGTCGAGAACATGGATGCGCTCGCACACCTCCATGACTACCCGCATGTTGTGCTCAATGAGCAGGACGCCGCAGCCGAACCGGTCCCTGATGTCGCGCACGAGGCGCATCAGCTCGTCGCATTCGAGGTCGGACATGCCGGCCGCCGGCTCGTCGAGCAGGACGAAATGCGGCGACTGCATCAGCGCCCGCGCAATGCCGACGCGCCGCTCGTCCGTATAGGGAAGCGCGCCGGCGATCAGGTTCGCCTTCGGCGCGAGGCCGATCCAGTCCAGCAGCTCCATCGCCTCAGCATGCGCTGCGGCGCGGGTCCGCCCCATGCCGACGCCCGCGACGGCGACGTTCTCGAGCACGCTCATCTCCCGGAACAGGCGCCCGGCCTGGAAGGTTCGGGCGACGCCGCGCCGGCGAAGCGAATGCGGCGTCTCCGCCCCGGTCGTGCGTCCGTTGAGCAGGACCGAGCCTTCGGTCGGCTTCTGGAAGCCGGATACGACGTTGACTAGGGTCGTCTTGCCGGCGCCGTTCGGCCCGATCAGGCCGAGGATTTCGCCGGAGACGAGGGATTCCGTCACGCTGTCTATCGCCGTGAGGCCCTGAAAGCGGACGGTGACGCCGGAAATCTCGAGCGTGTCCTGCCGCTTCATCGATCCGCAGGGCCCCCGCCCTGACGGCGCGCCAGCCAAGGCCGCTTGCCCGCTTCGCCCTCTCCCACGCTCTCGACTCCTTCGGATGCCGCCATGTCCACAGTCCACGTCAGGTTCCGACGCTCCGTCAACGATTTTTTCGCACCCGCGAAGAAAGCCGGCGAATTGCGGCAACTTGTCGCGATCTCCAATGCATAGCACGGGGCATCCAGCTTGTCCGGATCAATTTCGCACGCGCGCGCGATGCGCCTGGCGCAGGGGGGAGGCCGGCCTGCGGCGCCGAGGGGAACGATTCGCTTGCGTTCTGTCCACAACCTCGCAGTATTCTCGGCGTCACGCGTCGGTAACAGGCCGGAGAGCCGATTCGGCGGATGTGCTTTCTGACAGAGAGGTCAACAGGGAATGTCTATCTTCCAGAGGAATGCTATCGCCGCCGTCGCGGCGCTGGGAATGGCCGCGGCGCCGCTCGCCGCGACGGCGGAGGGCGAGGTCGTGGTCGGCGTCGCCGCCTCCTTCTCGGGCTGGATGCAGGCCTATAGCCAGCCCTCCTACAACGCGATGCTGATCGCGGTGGACGACATCAACGAAAAGGGCGGCCTGCTCGGAAAGCAGATCAAGGTCGTCGTCGCGGACGCGAAGACGGACCGGGCCGAAAGCGCCAAGGCGGGCCAGCAGGTCCTCGCCGAGGGCGCGCAGATGGTCGCCGTGGACTGCGACTACGACTTCGGCGCGCCCGCCGCGCTCGCGGCGCAGAACGCCAACAAGATCTCGATCTTCCTCTGCGCGGAAAGCGTGCTGGCCGGCATCCAGGGCGTCGGCCCGGCCTCCTTCTCCTCCTCCGTCCTCGCCGCGGTGCAGGGCGCCACGCTCGCCGAATGGGGCGCGAAGGAGAAGGGCTGGAAGACCGCCTACATCCTCCTCGACACCACCATCGAGTACAACAAGGGCATCTGCTACGGCTTCGACTGGATGTGGCGGGAGAAGCTGGGGCTCGAGATCCTCGGCCATGACGTCTACAAGAACGACGATCCCTCGATCGCCGCGCAGATCACCCGGATCAAGGGCCTGCCCACCGAGCCGGACTTCATCATCAACTGCTCCTATATCCCCGGCGGCGCCAGCGCGCTCCGGCAGATCCGGGCTGCGGGCATCAATTCGGCGCTCGGCGGCGGCAGCTCCATGAGCGGCACCTACTGGCTCGACTCCGTGCCGGGCCTCACGGGCCATTATGTGCCCGAGCAGGCGTCGATCTATGGCGACGATCCGCGCCCCGAGGTTCTGGCCTTCAACGAGAAGTACAAGGAGCGGTTCGGCGAGTATCCGAACAGCCAGTACACCTATCCGGGCTACCTCGTGGTGGAGATGTGGGCGCGCGCGGTCGAGAAGGCGGGCTCCTTCGAGACGGAGGCGGTGCTCGCCGAGATGAACCAGTTCAAGGATGAACCGTTCCTCATCGGCACCCGCACCTTCACGCCGGAGCTGCACCACCAGAACTCGGCCCCCTATCTCGTGGTCGAGACGACGAACGGAAAGCCGGCGGTCGCCGCGCAGTTCCAGATCTCAGAGCCCGTCCCGATGGATGTGCTCTTCGGCAAGCGCTACGAGTACATCGCGCGCTGAGCCCGGCCGAACGCCGCGCGCGGCGCGCCGCGCGCGGCTCCCATCCCGCATCGCCGAGGGAGGCGCGCATGACCGCCCGGACCGGGGCGCTCGACGGGGTCGAGCTCGCCCTTCTCATCAGCCGCGTCGAAGGCGTCGCGCGGAAGATGGCGAACACATTGCTTCGGACCGGACGTTCCGGCGTCCTCAACATCGCCCGGGACTTTTCCTGCTGCATCATCACGGCGGATGACCGGCTGCTCGCCACGGCGGAAAGCCTGCCGATCCATGTGCTGAGCGGGCCGGACATGATGGCCGCCTCGGTTCGGGAGCATCATCCCGTCCTCGCCCGCGGCGACGCCTTTCTCCACAACTCGCCCTATCACGGCTGTTCGCACCCGGCCGACCATACGCTGCTCGTCCCGGTCATCGACGATGCGGGCGTGCACCGATTCACCGTCGTCGCCAAGGCGCACCAGGCGGATTGCGGCAATTCCGAGCCGACGACCTACATGGGCGCGGCGCGGGACGTCTATCATGAGGGCGCGCTGATCTTCCCCGGCGTGCGCGTGCAGAAGGATTATCGCGACGTCGAGGACATCATCCGCATGTGCATGCTGCGCATCCGCGTGCCGGAGCAATGGTGGGGGGACTATCTCGCCATGCTCGGCGCCGCGCGGATCGGGGAGCGCGAGCTGCTCGCGCTCGGCGCCGAGATCGGGTGGGAGCGCCTCGGGGACTTCACCGAGACATGGTTCGACTATTCCGAGGCCCGGATGCGCGCCGCGCTCTCCGCGCTCCCGAGCGGGCGCGGCTCCTGGACGAGCACACATGACGCCGTGCCCGGGACGCCGGAAGCCGGCGTGCCGATCAACGTCACGGTGGAGGTGGACGCGGCGGCGGAGCGCATCGCCGTCGACCTCACCGACAATATGGACGCCTTGCCCTGCGGGCTGAACCTCTCGGAGGCCTGCGCCCGCACCTCGGCGATGATCGGCGTCTTCAACTCCATCGACCCGACCGTGCCGAAGAACGCCGGCGCCTTCCGCCGCATCGACATCAGGCTGAAGGAGAACAGCGTCTGCGGCGTGCCCCGGCACCCGACGAGCTGCTCCGTGGCGACGACCAACATCGCGGACCGGGTCGCCAATTCCGTCCAGGCCGCGCTCGCCGAGATGAAGGACGGGATCGGCATGGCCGAGACGGGCGCGATCCTCCCGGCCTCCATCGGCGTCGTCTCCGGCTATGACCCCGAAAAGGGGGAGCCCTATGTGAACCAGCTCTTCCTCGCCTTCACCGGCGGCTCGGCTGGCCCCCATGCGGATGCATGGATCACGCTCGGCCATGTCGGCAACGCCGGCCTCTGCTATCAGGACAGCATCGAGCTCGACGAGCTGCGCCAGCCGCTTCTGGTGGAGACCCGCCGTTTCCTGACCGATTCCGAGGGCGCGGGGCGCACCAAGGGCGGGGCCGGGATGCTCGTGGAGTTCGGCCCGACGCGGGGCGACATGGCGGTCGCCTTCGTCTCCGACGGCACCTACAACCCGGCGAAGGGCGTGCGCGGCGGCGGCCTCGGCGGCGCCGCCTATCAGGCGATCCGGCGGAAGGACGGGGCGGTGGAGCCGACGCCGAACTGCGCCGTCGTCACCCTCGCCACGGGCGAGACCATCATCTCCCATTGCTGCGGCGGCGGCGGTTACGGCCGGCCCGAGGAGCGGGCGCCGGAACGCGTCGCGCGCGACGTGCGCGAGGGCTGGGTGAGCCCGGACCGCGCGCGCGATGTCTACCGTGTCGCGCTCGACGGCGCCGGCGCGGTGGACGCGGCGGAAACCGCCCGCCTTCGCGGCGCGGCCGGCTGAGGGGGGACGAGCGATGCGCTTCGCGGTCGATACCGGCGGCACCTTCACCGACCTTCTCGTCGAGCATGACGACGGTCGGCTCACGATGCACAAGGCGGCGACCACGCCGCAGGACCCGATCGCCGGCGTGATCGACAGCCTCGCCAAGGCCGCGGAGGCGGAGGGAGTGTCGCTGGGCGACCTTCTCGCGCAGGGCGACCTCTTCATCCACGGCACGACCCGCGCGATCAACGCCATCGTCACCGGCGCGACGGCGCGGACCGCCTTCCTGACGACGCGCGGCCACCCCGACATCCTCGTCCTGCGCGAAGGCGGGCGGAAGGACGTGTTCGACTTCACCGTGCCCTTCCCTGAACCTTACGTCCCGCGCTCCCTCACCTGGGAGGCGGATGAGCGGATCATGGCGGACGGTTCGGTGCGCCGCGCGCTCGACGAGGCGGCGCTCGTCGGCGCGCTCGGCGAGATGAAGGCGGCGAAGGTGGAGGCGGTGGCGGTCTGCCTGCTCTGGTCCATCGTCAACCCGGCGCACGAGTTGCGCATCGGCGAACTGATCGAGGCGCATCTGCCCGGCGTGCCCTACACGCTCTCCCACGCCGTGAACCCCTCGCTCCGCGAATACCGGCGCGCCTCCTCCACCGCCATCGACGCCTCGCTGAAGCCGTTGATGAGCGCCTATATGGGCGATCTCACCGCGCGTCTCCGCGCCGCCGGCTATGCCGGGCGCGTCCTCATCGTCACCTCGAACGCCGGGGTGATCGACGCATCGGAAGCGGCGCGGGCGCCGATCCACCTCATCAATTCGGGCCCCGCCATGGCCCCCGTCGCCGGCCGCCACTTCGCGGAGGCCGACGCGGCGGCGGAGACGGCCATCGTCGCCGACACAGGGGGGACGACATACGACCTTTCCGTCGTCCGGCGCGGCGGCATCCCGCTGACGCGGGAAACATGGATCGGCGGCGCCTATCGCGGCCACATGACCGGCTTTCCCTCGGTGGACGTGCGCTCCATCGGCGCGGGCGGCGGCTCCATCGCCTGGGTGGATGCGGGCGGGCTCCTCCGCGTCGGCCCGCAATCCGCCGCCGCCGAGCCCGGCCCCGCCGCCTATGGCCGCGGCGGCGAGGAGCCGACGGTGACGGACGCCTGCGTCGCGCTCGGCTGGCTCGACCCGGACTTCTTCCTCGGCGGCGCGATGAAGCTGAGGGCTGACCTTTCGCGCGCCGCGATCGAGGCGCGGCTCTGCGGCCCGCTCGGCCTCTCGGTGGAAGACGCCGCGCTCGCGGTCATCCGGGTCGCGACGGAAAACATGGTCCAGGCGATCCTCGACATCACGGTCAACCAGGGGATCGACCCGCGGGAGGCCGTGCTGATCGGCGGCGGCGGCGCCGCGGGCCTGAATTCCGAGCGCATCGCGGCGCGTCTCGGCTGCCCGACGCTGTTGATCCCCGATGTCGGCGCGGCGCTCAGCGCGGCGGGCGCGCTCATGTCCGAGCTCGTCTTCGAATGCCGCGCCGCGCTCTTCGCCCAGTCCGGCGCCTTCGACTCGGCCGCCGTCAATGCGGTGCTCGACGGGTTGCGCGCGCGCTGCGAGGCCTTCATCGCGGAGGCGGGGGAGGAAGCGGTGGAGAGCCGCATCGCCTTCGGCGCGGAGGCGCGATACCCGCACCAGGTCTGGGAGATCGACCTCCCGCTCCGCGCCGGCGCCTTCGCGGGGGAGGCGGACATCAGGGCGATGGTGGCCGATTTCCACGCCGCGCATGACGAGATCTTCGCGATCTCCGACCCCGAATCCGAGATCGAGGTCGTGAGCTGGACCGCGCGGGCGAGCTGCCGGCTCCGGGAGGGAAAGCTCCCCTCGCTCGGCGTCGCCGCCGGGTCCGCCGCCGCCCCCGTCTCGCGCCGCCGCGCCTATTTCGAGCGCGTGGGCTGGGTCGAGGCGGAGGCGCGGCGGTTTGAGGCGCTGCCCGCCGGCGCCGAATTCGCGGGCCCCGCGCTCGTCGAAAGCTCGTTCACGACGGTGGTGGTCGGCCCCGGCGCGACCTATCGGCGGACCGCTTCCGGCGGCCTCTCCATCAACCCGGCGAAGGGAGCCTGACCGATGACGCTCGAGGAACGGATCGACCGGCTGGAATCCATCGAGGCGATCCGGCGTCTCAAGCACGTCTACATGAACTGGTGCGACCTCGGCTATCCGCCCGCCCATCTCGGCCCGCTCTTCGAGACGGAGGCGGTCTGGACGAGCGCCGTATTCGGCACCCATCGCGGGCGGGCGGAGATCGAGGCCTTCTTCGGCGGCGTCTCGGCCCAGATCGTCTTCGCCGCGCATCTCGCCATGAACTGCGTGATCGACGTGAAGGGCGACGAAGCGACCGGCAAGTGGCGCATCCTCATGCCCTGCACGATGATGGAGAACGGCGAGAAGGTCGCCCGCTGGATCCTCGGCGACTATGACGAGCTCTATGTCCGGAAGAACGGCGAGTGGCTCTTCCGCAAGATCGACTTCGTGGTGAACTTCAACGTCCCCGCGCTCGAAAGCTGGGCCGGGCGCGAAACCGTGCGGGCCTGACCATGCCGAAGGCGACGCTCTTCACCCCCTTCGCGGTCCGCGGCCTCACGCTGAAGAACCGCATCGTCATCTCCCCGATGTGCCAGTACAGCGCGCATGAGGGGCTGATGAACGACTGGCACCTCGCGCATCTGAAGCAGTTCGCGCTCGGCGGCGCCGGGCTCGTCTTCACCGAGGCGACGGCGGTGGAGCGGCGCGGGCGGATCACGCATGGCTGCGTCGGCCTCTGGTCGGATGAGCATATGGAGCCGATGCGCGCCGTCGTCGCCGCCGTGAAGTCCGCCGGCGCCGCCATCGGCGTCCAGCTCGCCCATGCCGGGCGCAAGGCCTCGATCAGCCGCCCGTGGGAGGGCGATTGCCCGCTCTCCGAGCGCGAATTCGCGAAGGGCGAAATGAACTGGGAGACGGTGGGCCCCTCCGACGTTCCTTTCGGAGAAGGCTGGCTCGTCCCCGAGGCGCTGAGCCTCGCGGGAATCGCGGAGGTGCAGGCCGCCTGGGTCGCGGCGGCGGAGCGGGCGGAGCGGCTCGGCTTCGACGCGGTGGAGATCCATTCGGCGCATGGCTACCTCTCCCATTCCTTCCTCTCTCCGCTCTCGAACCGGCGGACCGACCGCTACGGCGGCCCGCTCGAGAACCGGATGCGCTTCACGCTCGAACTGGTGGAGGCGGTGCGCTCCGTCTGGCCGGCGGAGAAGCCGCTCTTCCTCCGCCTCTCCTGCGCCGACGGCAAGCGGGAGGGGTGGGACGTCGCCGATTCCGTCGCCCTCGCGAAGCAGGCGAAGGCCCTCGGCGCGGACGTGATCGACTGCTCCTCGGGCGGCATCGCCGGCTATGGCGAGAACGTCCTGCCCCCCTCCACGCCGGGCTATCAGGTCGGCTACGCCGCCCGCATCCGGCGCGAGGCGGAGATGCCGACGCAGGCGGTCGGCCTCATCACCTCCGGCGCGCAGGCGGAGACGATCCTCCGCGCCGGGGCCGCCGACCTCGTGGCGCTGGCGCGCGAGGTGTTGCTGGACCCGTACTGGCCGCGCCACGCCGCGCTCGAACTGAACGAGGACGATCCCTTTTCCGACATGCCGATCCAGTACGGGCACTGGCTGCGGCTCCGGGCGCAAGGGATGTTCGGCGGTCGCAAGGGCGATTCAGACACCGAAAATCTCAAGGCGCGCCTGGGGCGCGGCTGAGCCGGAACGAAGCATTTTCGCGCCCGGCTTCGCGGAGCCGGGCGCCGGGACTGGAAGGAGAGCCGAGTGGAAACGATACGCGTCGCCGTCGATGTGGGGGGGACCTTCACCGACATCTGCATCCTCGACGAGACGACCGGACAGATCCGGATCGAGAAGACCGCGTCGACCGCCGACCCGATCGACGGCATCCTCACGGGCGTCGCTCAGGCCGGGATCGACCTGACGAAGGTCGCGCTCTTCTCGCACGGGACGACGGTGGCGACGAACGCGCTCATCACCCGGCGCCTGCCGGTGACGGCGATGGTCTGCACCGAGGGCTTCCGCGACGTGATCGAGATCCGGCGCGGCAACAAGCAGGAGCTGTGGGACACCTACAAGGATGTCGTGCGCCCCTACGTTCCCCGCCGGCACCGGCTCACGGTGAAGGAGCGCGTGGGCGCCGACGGAACCGTCGTCGAGCCGCTGGACGAGGCGGGGGCGCGGGAGGTCGCGCGCATCCTCGCGAAACGCGGGGTCGCCGCCGTCGCCGTCTGCTTCATGAACGCCTATGTGAACGGCGCGAACGAGAAGCGGATGAAGGAGATCCTTCAGGAGGCGCTCCCGGGCGTGCCCGTCTCCACCTCCTCCGAAGTGCTGCCCGAGATCTTCGAGCATGAGCGGTTCTCCACCACGGTGGCGAACGCGGCCCTGAGCCCGATCGTCGTCTCCTATGTCAACCGCCTCGGCGACCGGCTGAAGGAGGAGGGCTACAAGCGCGACCTCCTCCTCCTCCACACCGGCGGCGGCGTGATGACGCCCGCGAGCGTGAAGGACTACGCCGCCCGCCTCGCCGGCTCCGGCATCGCCGCCGGCGCCATCGCCAGCCGGCACATCGCCATGCTCTGCGGGTTCAGGAACTCCATCGGGCTCGACATGGGCGGCACCTCCACCGACGTCTCGCTCGCCTATGACGGCCAGTCCCGCACGACGAAGGACTGGTATGTGGAATACGGCTACCCGATCCGCTTCCCCGCCATCGAGGTGCTGACCATCGGCGCAGGCGGCGGCTCGCTCGCCTGGCGGGACGAGGCGGGCTCGCTCCGCAACGGCCCGCAATCCGCCGGCGCCCGGCCCGGCCCGGCCTGTTACGGCGCAGGCGGAACGCAGGCGACGAACACGGACGCGAACGTGCTCCTCGGCCGGCTCGGAACCAGCCTCGCCGGCGGCAAGGTCATGCTCGACGCCGGGCTCGCCCGGCAGGCGGTCGAGGATACGGTGGCGAAGTCCTTCGGGATCGAGGCGCACGCCGCCGCCGATTCCATCCTCCGCGTCGCCAACGCCAACATGTCGGACGCGGTGCGGCTCATCTCCATCGCCCGCGGCTTCGACCCGCGGGATTTCGCGCTTGTCGCCTTCGGCGGGGCCGGCGCGCTCCACGGCGTCCATGTCGCGCGCGACCTCGCCATTCCCGTCGTCATCGTGCCGCCCAATCCGGGCGTGACCTCGGCGCTCGGCTGTCTCCTCGTCGACATCCAGCACGACTATTCGGAAAGCTTCCTCCGCGCCGCGTCCGACGTGACGGCGGAAGAGCTGGAAGCCGCCTTCGCGCGGCTCGAGGAAGAGGCGGCGGCCCGGCTCCATCACGAGGGCGTGGCGGCGGAGAACATCGTCCTCCAGCGGACGGTGGACATGATGTATCAGGGCCAGTGGCGCTCCCTCGCCGTCAGCGCGCCGAGCCCGGTGACGGACATCTCCGCCCTCGTCGCCCAGTTCCACCGGGAGCATCAGCGCGAATACAACTTCCGGCGGGACGGCGCCCCGGTCGGCCTCTTCCGGATCAACCTCACGGCCATCGGCGTCGTTCCGAAAGCCGAGCTCGCCAGCCACGCGCCGACCGGAAAGACGCCGGCGCCGATCGGCCGGCGCGAGGTCTGGTTCGAGCCCGACGCGCCGACCGACACCCCGATCTATGACCGGTGGGACCTGCCGGCCGGCTTCCGCTTCGAAGGGCCCGCCGTGCTCGAACAGGTGGACTCCACCGTTCTCGTCCCGCCCGGGGCCTCCGCCGAGGTCGATCCCCGGCTCAATCTCATCATCCGCGTGGAGGGCTGAACATGGCGAAGCAGACGCTCGATCCCGTCACCTTCGAGGTGCTGAAGAACTCCTTCATCTCCGCCGTGGACCAGATGGGGGAACAGGTGCTCCGCACCTGCTATTCCTTCGTGATCTACAACCGCGACTTCTCGAACGCGCTGCATGACGCGGAGGGGAACTGCATCGCGCAGGGCAACGCGGATATCGCCGTCCATGTCGGCACCCTGCACTACACCTGCAAGGCGGTGATCGAGGCGTTCCGCGGCCGGATGAAGGAGGGGGACGTCTACGCGATCAACGATCCCTATGCCGGCGGCACGCATTTCAGCGACGTGCGCCTCGTCCGCCCGATCTTCCATGAGGGGCGGGTGATCGCCTTCGCGCAGGCGAACGGCCATTGGTCCGATGTCGGCGGCTCTGTGCCCGGCTCCTTCGACGTGATGGCGCGGGAGATGTTCCGCGAAGGGCTTCGCATCACCCCGGTGAAGCTCTTTGAGAACAACGCCCTGATCGAGGACGTGGCCACGCTCATCGCGCAGAACAGCCGCGACCCCGCCTCGATCATCGGCGACATGCAGGCCCAGGCGGAGGCGACCGCCGTCTGCCAGCGGGACATCCTCCGCCTCGTCGAGAAATACGGGGTCGAGACGGTCGAGACCGGCTTCGCCGAGGTGCAGGATTATGTGGAGCGCGCCGTGCGCATGCGCCTCGCCGCCCTGCCGGACGGCGAATGGGCGACGCAGGACTTCATCGACCGGGACCCGGCGGGCTCCGAAGGCCTGATCCCCATCAAGATCCGCATGACGATCAAGGGCGACAAGGCCTATTACGATTTCGCCGGCAGCCATGACGTGATCGCCTCGATCTACAACTCGGCCGAGGGCGCGACCTTCTCGGCCGTCGCCGCGGGGATGAAGACCTTCTTCCCCGACCTGCCGCTCAATTCCGGCTTCTACCGCGCCTTCGAGATCACGGCGCCGGAGGGCAGCATCGTCGACGCGAAATGGCCGGTCGCCGTCACCGGCTTCCTGATGCCGTTCGAGAAGATCATGAACTCGATCTTCGAGATGTGGTCCGACATCATGCCGGAGCGGGCCATCGCCTGCGCCTTCAACCTCGAATACCTCCTCGCCGGCGGGCAGGACGCGCGGCTCGCGGGCAAGCCGATCTTCATGTTCTATGACTGGCTGCCGGGCGGCTGGGGCGGGCGGAACGGGAAGGACGGGTCGAACTGCACCACCGCCTGCTTCGGCACCGGGCTCCAGACCCAGCCTGTCGAGGGGCAGGAGCGGGCGAACCCGATCCGCACGACCGAGTTCCAGATCCTGCGGGATTCGCCCGGCCCCGGCAAATGGCGCGGCGGCGCGGGCGTGCGGAAGACCTCCATCCTCCTGGACGCGGACAAGGCCGTGCTCTCCTATATCTGCGACCGGGAGCGCGCGGTGGTCTGGGGCATCAAGGGCGGCCTGCCCTCGATGCCGCACGGCCTCCACATGGTCCGCGCCGGCAAGACCCATGAGGACTGGCTCGGCTCCGTCTTCTCCGACCTGCCGATGAAGACGGGGGACGTCTTCTCCCGCCCCACGGCGGGCGGCGGCGGCTATGGCGATCCGCTGGAGCGGGATCCGGCGGCGGTTCTGGAGGATGTGATCGACGATTACGTCTCCGTCGAACGCGCGGCGAAGGATTACGGCGTCGTCATTCGCCCGGTCGATCCGGAGATGCTCTCCTACGAGATCGACGAGGCGGAGACGGCCAGGGCCCGCGCGGCGATCCGGGCGTCGCGCCGCGAATGGGCGGAGGCCGATCCGGAGCAGGTGGCGGCGGACTACAAGGCCGGGAAGATCGACCGGCTGGACGCCGTGCGCCGCTACGCCGTGATCCTCGACTGGGAGAGCGGGGAGGTCCTGCCGAAGAGCACTGAGCAGTTCCGGGAGATGTTCCGGATCCGCACCGTGGCGGGCTGGGCGTGACCGGAGCTCCTGCGGCGCCGCTTCGGGGCGCGCCCTCCCGGCGGGCCGATTGACCGCCGCCGCGCATCCGGTCACACGCCGCGACGCCGCGAACCTTCTCGGCGCCGCGGCGCTCTATGGCGGGGTGTTCCCGATCAACAGGCTCGCCGCGGAGGCGGGCTGGCCGGCTGTGGCCTTCGCGCTCTGGCCGGCGGCGGCGGCCGGCCTCGCGCTCCTTCTCCTCGTGCTCCTGCGCGGGGAGGCGCGCGGAGTGGGGCGGCGCCATGTCGTCGCCTGGCTGGCGCTGGGAGGGCTCGTGATCGGCGCGCCCATTGGCATCCTCGTCGAGGCGGCGAAGCATCTGGACGCCTCGATCCTCACGCTCGTGCTCTGCCTCTCGCCGATCCTCACCCTCGTCATCGCCGTCTCCGCCGGTTCGGAGCGGTTCGACCGGCGGGTGCTGCTCGGGATGCTCCTCGGAACCGCGGGAATCGCGATGATCGTCTGGCCGGAGAGCGGGGTGATCGAGGCCGGGAACGTGAAGTGGTTCTTCCTCGCCCTGATCGCGCCGGCCATGTTCGCGCTCGCGAACAATTGCGCCGTCTGGCTCCGGCCGCCCGCCGCCTCCGCGATCTCGATGGCGGCAGGCACGCTGCTCGGCGGCGCGCTCATCGCCGTCGCCATCGCGCTCGCCATCGGCGCGCCGCTGGCGCCGGCGTCGCCGGGGGCCGCGCATCTCTCGCCCTTCGTGCTTGCGACGCTCCTGAACGCGCTCTTCTACCCGCTCTTCTACATGATCGTCGCGGCCATCGGCGCGGCGCGGTTCTCGATCTTCAACTATCTCGCGGTGGCGGCGGGCATCCTCTGGAGCATGGCGGCGTTCGGCGAGTCGCCGGCCCCGGCCTTCTGGGTCGCGGCGGCGCTCATGCTGCTCGGGATGCATACGGCGCTCGCGCCGCGGCGTCAGGGGGCCTGACAAGGCGCGCGGGATCGGCTCCACAATGCGGCCCGCGTCATTCCCCCCTCGCCCTCGAACCCGGAACGGCGCAGGATGCGCGCGTGAGGGAGAGCGGCGAAATCACCACGAAGCGGCGCGGCCGGCGCCTCGGGGAGCCGCGCGCGGAGACGCGCGCCGCGGACTACCGGCGGCTCCGCAACCCGTTTCCCCCCCTGCGCCTCGTCTCCGACGACGAGCTTGAGGCGATCCACGAGGCCGCGCTGCGCGTGCTGGAGGAACTCGGCCTCCGCGTCCTGCTGCCTGAGGCGCGGGCGATTTTCAGGGCCGGCGGCGCGCTCGTGGACGAGGCGGCGCAGCATGTCCGGATCGGGCGGGAGATGATCGAGGCCGCGCTGGCGGCGGCGCCGCGCGGCTTCGCCCTCCGCGGGGTCGCGCCGGAGCGGGACGTGGCGATGGAGCTCGGCGCGCTCAGCTTCCAGCCGGGCGCCGGGGCCCCGCACGCGACCGACCTCGAACGCGGCCGGCGCCCCGGAACGATGCGGGACTTCACCGAGCTCGTGCGCCTCACCGCCGCATTCGACGCGCTCCATGTCGTGCCGCCCCTGGTCGAGCCGCAGGATTCGCCGCCGCATCTCCGGCACTATTTCACGATGGAGACGCTGCTCTCCTGGTCCGACAAGCCGCCCTTCGTCTACGCCCGCGGCGCGCCGCAGACGGCGGACGGGTTCGAGATGCTGCGGGCCTTCAAGGGCCTGACGGAGGCGGAATTCCGCGCCGCGCCGCATTGCTACACGATCGTCAACACCAACTCGCCGAGGCAGATCGACGTGCCGATGGCGCAGGGGCTGATCGACTTCGCCCGCGCCGGGCAGGCGATCATCGTCACCCCCTTCACGATGATGGGCGCGATGGCGCCGGTGACCGTCGCCGGGGCTATGACGCTCTCGCATGCCGAGGCGCTGGCGGCGATCACGCTGGCGCAGCTCGCGCGGCCCGGGGCGCCGGTGCTCTACGGCACGTTCACCTCGAATGTGGACATGAAGTCCGGCGCCCCGGCGCTCGGCACGCCCGAGCAGTTCCGCGCCACGCTCCTCGCCGGGCAGCTCGCGCGGCGGATCGGGCTCCCGTGGCGCTGCGCCACCGGCTCCGCGGCCAACACGCCCGACGCGCAGGCGGCGAACGAGACGCAGTTCGCGCTCTGGGGCTGCCTCCTCGCCGGCGCGACGGTGGTGATCCACGCCGCGGGCTGGCTCGAAAGCGGGCTCTCCGTCTCCTACGAGAAGTTCGTGACCGATCTGGAGGTCGTGCAGATGGTGGCCGAGCTTTGCGCGCCCGTGGCGGCCGGGGCGCCGGAAATCGCCTTCGACGCGCTCGCGGAAGTCGCGCCCGGCGGGCATTTCTTCGGCGCCGCGCATACGATGGCGCGCTACCAGACCGCGTTCTACGAGCCGCTCGTCGCCGACTGGTCGAATTTCGGAACCTGGACGGAACAGGGCGCCCGCGACGCCAGCCGGAGGGCGACGGACATATGGAAGGCGAAGCTCGCCGCCTCCGCCCCGCCCGCGACCGCCGACCCCGCGAAGCTCGAAGCCCTCCGCGCCTTCATCGCGCGCCGGACGGCGGAAGGCGGCGCGCCGCCGGAAAGCTGAGCCCGGGCGGAGCCGAACGCCGCGCCGGCCGCCGCGCCGCCCCGGGCGGCCTCAACCCTCGTCGAACCTGACCCGGACATAGGAGCCCGGCGCCGGCTCTATCACGCCGAGCCGCTCGCCCGGCGCCCGCGCGGGCACGCGCTCGCCCGAGCGCTCCGCGAGCCAGCGGTCCCAGTCCGGCCACCAGGAGCCGGGGCGCTCCTCCGCGCCGTCGAGCCAGGCCTCCAGCGTCGGCTGCTCCACGCCCTCGCGCACCCAGTGCTGGTATTTGCCCAAAGCAGGCGGGTTCACCACCCCCGCGATATGGCCCGAGCCCGCGACGACGAAGCGGTTCTCCGCGTTCTTCAGCAGCTTCGCGGCGCGATAGGCGGAGGCGGCGGGGGCGATGTGATCCTCCCGGCTGGCGAGGTGATAGACGGGCATCCGGATATCCGCCACGTCCACCTTGTGGCCCTGCACCGCGAGCTCGCCCTTCGCCAGCGCGTTGTCCTTGTAGAACTTCTCCAGATAGAAGTGATGGACCTTCGCCGGCATCGAGGTCGAATCCGCGTTCCAGTAGAGCAGGTCGAACGGGAACGGGTCCTTCCCCAGCATGTAGTTCTGCACGACATAGGACCAGATGAGGTCAGACGAGCGGAGCATGTTGAAGGCGGTCGCCATCGTGTCCGCCGGCAGCCAGCCCTTCTCCATCTTCTCGTCCACGAGCTCGATGGTCTTGTCGTCCACCAGCACCTGAAGATCGCCGGCGGAGGAGAATTCGAGCTGCCCGGTGAACATCGTGGCCGAGGCGACGCGCGTGTCCCCCACCTTGGCCATATGGGCGAGCATCGTGCCCGTCATCGTGGCGCCGATGCAGTAGGAGCCGATGTTGATCTGCTCCTGCCCGGTCTCCTCGCGGACCTTGTCGATCGCCTCCATGATGGCGTTCATGTAGCTGTCCCAGGTCTCGTTCTTCTGCGCCTCGCCGGGGTTGACCCAGGAGATGATGAAGACATTGTGCCCCTGCTCCACCAGCCACTGCATCATCGACTTCTTGGGGTTGAGGTCGAGAACGTAGTACTTGTTGATCCAGGGCGGCACGAAGAGCAGCGGGCGGGACCAGACGGTCTCCGTCTTCGGCGAATACTGGATGAGTTCGAGGACGTTGTTGCGCCAGACTACGGCGCCTTCCGTCAGCGCCATGTTCTCGCCGACCTTGAAGGCCTTCATGTCGGTCTGGCTGATGATGAGCTTGCCCTTGCCGCGCGCCACGTCCTTGGCCAGCGCCTCGACGCCGCGGACGAGGTTGGCGCCCTTCTCCTCGATCGTCGCGCGCAGCACTTCGGGGTTGGTGCTGGCGAAGTTGGAGGGGCTCATCGCCTCCATGATGTTGCGCATGTAGAAGTCGAGTTTCCGCCGGTCCCGCTCCGGCATGTCGCCGATCTCGTGCGCCACGTCCCGCGCCCAGCGGGAGGTCAGGAGATAGGCCTGCTTCATGTAGTTGAAGACCTGATTCTCGCTCCATTCCCGGTCCGCGAAGCGCTTGTCGCCCTTGTCGGGCTCGACGAGCGGCTCCGCCTTCTCGGCGCCGACCCAGCCCATCATCGTCCGCCGCCAGAGCTCGGCCTGCTGGATCCAGAGTTCGAGGGATTTCTCGGCCAGCTCCCGCGGATGGTTGAGCATCTCCTTCGTCAACTCGACGAAGACGGGCGTGACGTTCAGCGGGTCGGCGACGGGGCGCGTCTCGTCCTTCGCCGAGGCCTCGACCATCCGCGCCCAGACTTCCTGGCTGCGCTGCATCACGACCGCCATGTTCGCGGCGAATTCGGCGCTCTCCTCCACGCCGGGAAGGTCGGCGGGCGAATGCGGCGGGGTCTTCACCGGGCTCTGGCTCATCCTCGTCTCTCCCTTCGGCGCTTCGCGCCCCATGTCGCGCCGCTCTGGCGGCGTCGCTCGTGGCCCGTTAGTCTTTTTCCGAGCATAACACGAGGCCCGGATGGCGCATCTCAAGAACGGCGCGCGCGGCGCGTATCTCAGCTTCGCGCTTCTGGCGAGCGGTCCTGTCGTCGCAGCGCTCCCGGGTTGCACGGGGACGGGGCCGGAGATTTTCGACCGGCTGCCGCCTTCCGGCGCCGCGGCGGCGGACTGGCCGCGCCTGGCGGACATCCCGCCCGCCCCGCCGCAGGGCGTCTATACCGACGCCGCGCCGGACCCGGAGCGGGGGGAGGCCGTCCAGCGCGACCTCGCCGCCGCGCTGGTGGACGCCGAGCGCCGCCGCGCCGCGATTTCCGGTCCGGTCCGCTGAAAATCGGCAGCTTACCCTTACGTTAACGTAAATTCCCCGGACTCGGCGCGAATCGGGCGCCGTTTCGCCTTGATCGGGGTCCATCTGCCCGCTCAACGGAACGGCGCGCGGCGTCGTGTTGCAAACGGGTGGCGTCATGGGTTTCTCGGCGATCAAGACTGCGGCGGGCGCCGCCCTCGCGTTCGTTCTCTTCGCCGGCGCGGCGTCTGCGGCGACGGTCGGCTTCGACGGCGACAAGCCGAAGAAGGGGGAAACCTATATCGAGGGCGGCTTCCTCTTCGACGACATCCGCATCGTGAACGGAAACTGCCTCTCCGGCTCCTGCGCCGCGCTGAACGACAACGAATCCTTCACAATGACCCGGGCCGACGGCGCGCTTTTCGACCTCTCGGAAATCGGCTTCTCCCTGCTCGGCGAGGGGAAGGTGGTCCGCGCGCGGGACAAGACGCCGTCGCAGGCGGGCGGCAACGCCCTGACGCTCACCACCGATCAGGCCGTCAGCGTCTCGTTCTCGACTTCGGCGTTCAAGCACAACGAGGATCACGTCGTCTCGCTTGACCCGAAGCTCTTCACCGGGCTCCGCTCCATCACCTTCTCGACCGGGGCCGGCGGGAACGTCCGCCTCGACAACGTCTTCGCCGCCTCCGCCGCCCCGTCGAACGCCCAGGCGCCTGCAGTGCCCCTGCCGGCGACGGCGTGGCTCCTCCTCGGCGGCCTCGGCGCGCTCGGCGTCCTCCGTCGCCGCCGCACCTGAGCGGGGTCGTGCAGTCCTGCACGGTCGGCTTGCAAGCTTGCACAGGCCGCGCACGCTGGCCGTGAATCCCGATTGTCCGAATCCGGCTGCGGCTGGTAATTTTCACCCTGAAAGCGCGGGGGCCGGGAGGCCCCCGATTCAATCAGGGGACGTCACGATGGCCAACCGGTTCAGCCTTCAACCACTCTTCCTCTCCGCCGCTCTCCTCGCGGCGGCGCCCGCGGCCGAAGCCGCGACGATAGACTTCCTCTCGGGCGCGGCGGACGGCGCGGGCGGCTACGCCGTCGGCGGCTTCCTCGTCTCGCCCTTCACGCCCGCCGCCTGCCCCGCCGGCGCCTGCGCCGGGCTCGCGGAGGGGGCGCCCGTCAGCCTCCGCCGCGCCGATGGCGGCCTCTTTTCCCTCTCCTCCCTCACGCTCCTCCTCCCCGGCGTGGAGGACGAGGCGACGAAGACGGCGAAGGAGGAGCTCAGGAAAGCCAAGGAAGACGAACTCGCCGCGAAGAAGGCGAAGGAGGCCGCCGAGGCCGAGAAGACGCTGAAGGAGAAGGAGGCGCTCAAGGCGAAGGAAGACGAGAAGACCGCGAAGGACGAGGCGCTGGCCGCCAAGGAGAAGGAAAAGCAGGCGAAGGACGAGAAGGACGGCCTGCCCGCCGGAATCGGCGAGAAGGAGAAGGACCTCGCCGAAAAGAAGGCGAAGGAGGCGAAGGACAAGGCCGATCTCGCGAAGCAGAAGGCCGACCTCGCCGAACAGAAGCGCATCGAGGCGGAGAAGAAGAAGCAGGAGATCGAGAAGGACCTCGCGGAGAAGCAAAAGCTCGCCCTCCAGAAGGAAAAGGAGCGCAAGGAGCAGGAGAAGAAGGCGCTCGCCAAGAACTACCTCAAGACGGGCAAGAACCTCTACATGTAGCTGCGCTACCGCGAGGCGGTGCAGCACCTCTCCCGATCGACCAAGCTCGACCCGGGCCTGATCGAGGCGCGGAACCTGCTGGACCGCGCGGAATACCTCACGGGCACCGGGCGCACCGGTCAGTTCCGGGAGCCCGTGCGCGTGCTCGTCGAGCAGCGCCTGGCGCGCATGGAGCAGTCCAAGTTCGAGCTGCAGCGCCTGTTCAACGAGGGCGAGCTGCTCATGAAGCGCGATCGCTTCAACGAGGCCCAGGAGCGCTTCCAGCGGGTCAAGGAAGGCCTGCGCTGGCTGCCCTTCAACGTCGACGACGGGCAGCTCGCCCGCGCCGCCGAGGAGCGGATCTCCGAGGCCAAGCTCAAGGGCGCCGAGCAGGAGCGCCTGCGCCGGCAAATGCTGCGTGACGCGGCCGCCCGCAGCTCGGAGTA
>JAUIDE010000150.1 GCA_030429105.1 Alphaproteobacteria bacterium | reverse complement strand
AGCCGCGTCTCCGGCCGGATCGCGGCGCGGATCGCCGAAGCGTCCGTCGGGTCCGCCAGGGTCACGCCGAAGCCCATGCGCGGCATGTCCTGCGTCATCAGGCGGAGCGAGCGGCCGTAGAGCTGGTTGCCGGCGACCACATGATCACCCGCCCGCATCAGGGCGAGCAGCATGGTCGAGACGGCGGCCATGCCTGAGGCGACGACGACGCCGCCGCCCCATTCCGGCTTCACGCCTTCCAGCCAGTCGATCTTCTCCGCCACGATGGTGGCGTTCGGGTGCCCTTCGCGGCTGTAGGTGTAGCCCTTCGCGCGGCCCTCATATTGCGAGTCGAGTTCGTCCGCATCGGTCGAGCGATAGACGACCGAGGTGTGGATCGGGGAGGAGACGGGCCGCGAGACGGAGACGGGCGCGGCGACGCGGCGGGTGACGGAGCGGGGATCATGGGTCATGGCGGCGCGAGATGGCGCGCGGCGCGGCCCGCTGTCAACGGGCCCCGCTTGCTTCGCCCCTGCCCCGCCCCTACAACGTGGCGCGATGCGAAACGAGGGAATGCGAACGATGGCGGATGGCGGAGCCAGCCTGGCGGACGGGCCGAACACGGAGATCGACTGCGAGAAGGTCTTCGGCTTCAAGGTGAACATGCCGGTCAAGGGTTTCTCCCAGCGCACCGAGCGCGTGCCCGACCTCGACCCGGCCTATGTGTTCGACCGTGACACGACGCTGGCGATTCTCGCCGGCTTCGCCTTCAACCGCCGCGTCATGATCCAGGGCTATCACGGCACGGGCAAATCGACGCATATCGAGCAGGTCGCGGCGCGGCTCAACTGGCCCTGCGTGCGCGTGAACCTCGACAGCCACATCTCCCGCATCGACCTGATCGGGAAGGACGCGATCCGCCTGCAGGACGGCGTTCAGGTGACCGAGTTCAAGGAGGGCATCCTCCCCTGGGCGCTGCGGAACCCGACCGCGATCGTCTTCGACGAATATGACGCCGGGCGCCCTGACGTCATGTTCGTGATCCAGCGCGTGCTGGAGGTGGACGGGAAGCTGACCCTGCTCGACCAGAACGAGGTCATCCACCCCCACCCCTCCTTTCGGCTCTTCGCGACGGCGAACACGGTCGGCCTCGGGGATACGACCGGGCTCTATCACGGCACGCAGCAGATCAACCAGGGCCAGATGGACCGCTGGTCCATGATCGTGACGCTCAACTACCTGCCGCATGACGTGGAGGCGAAGATCGTCCACGCCAAGTGCCCGATGACGGACAAGAAGGTCATCTCCCGCATGGTGACCGTCGCGGACCTGACGCGCAGCGCCTTCATGAACGGGGACCTCTCCACCGTCATGAGCCCGCGCACCGTCATCGCCTGGGCGGACAATGCGGCGATCTTCCACGATGTCGGCTTCGCCTTCCGCGTCACCTTCCTCAACAAGTGCGACGAGCTGGAGCGGCAGACGGTCGCCGAGTTCTACCAGCGCTGCTTCGGCGAGGAGCTGCCCGAGAGCGCGGCGAGCCTGAGCCTCGGATGAGGCCATGCATATCGGGCTGATCGGCGGAATCGGCGTCGCGGCGACCATCGCCTATTACCGGCGGCTGACGGCGGCGATGGCCGCGCGCGGAAAGCGGCTGGAGCTGACCATCGCCCATGCCGAGGTGCAGGACCTCGCGCGCAACAACGCGGCGGACGACCGGCCGGCGCAGGCGGCGATCTATGCGCGCCTCATCGACCGGCTGAAGGCGGCGGGGGCTGACTGCACGGCGATCACCTCGATCGGCGGGCATTTCTGCCTTGCGGAGACGCAGGCGCTCTCCTCCCTCCCGCTCGTCTCCGCGGTCGCGCCGCTCGACGATCATTTCGCGGCGGCGGGTTTGCGGCGGGTCGGGCTTCTCGGGGTCGAGGGCGTGATGCGCTCCCGGCTCTACGGCGCGCTGCGGCGGACGGAGGCGGTGATCCCCGAGGACATCGGCGCAGTCGGCGCCGCCTATCGGGAGACGGCGATTTCGGGTGAATGCGCCGAGGCGCGGAGGGCCTTCTTCTTCGCCGAGGGGCGGAAGCTGATCGAGGCGGGCGCGGAGGCGGTGATCCTCGCCGGCACCGATCTCGGCCTCGCCTTCGACGGGCGCGACGCGGGCTACCCCGTGATCGACGCGCTCGACATCCATGTCGATCTCCTCGCCCGCATCGCGGCGGGGGAGACGGCGCTGACGCGCGGGGAGGCGGCCTGATGAGCGGCAAGAACGACAGCCCGGCGGACCCGTTCAAGAAGGCGCTCGGCGAGGCGACGCGGGCGATGGCGAACGACCCGGACCTGACGGTCGCCTTCTCCGTCGACCCGCCGGGCATGTCGAACGACACGCTGCGGCTCCCCCAGGTCTCCCGCCGGATGACGCGGGCGGAGGTGATGCTGGCCCGCGGCGCGGGGGATGCGGCGGCGCTGAGGCTCCGCTTCCACAATCCGGGCGCCCATGCGCGCTACACCCCGTCCGGCGAGATGGCGCGCGGCATCTACGAGGCGATGGAGACGGCGCGCTGCGAGGCGCTCGGCGCCCGCGCCATGCCCGGCGTCGCCGACAATCTGGATGCGCGGCTCTCCGACGACGCGGCGCGGCGCGGGCTCGGGGACATCCGGGACGTGGCGGACGCGCCGCTCGCCGACGCCGCGGCGATGGCGCTCCGCTGCGCCGCCACGGGCCGCAAGGCGCCGCCGGGCGTCGCCAACGTGCTCGAACTCTGGCGCGAGCGGCTGGAGGGCGAGGGCGGCGAGGCGCTCGCCGATCTCGCCACCCTGCTGGAGGACCAGACGGCCTTCGCCAAACAGGCGCGGCGGCTCATCTCCGACATGGGCTATGGCGACCAGCTCGGCGACGACCCGGACGCGCCGGAGGACGACGAGCAGGAAGGCGAGGAGGCGCCCGAGGAGGACGAGGCCGATTCGGGCGACGAGGAAGGCGGCGACGAGCAGGAGCCGGAGGATTTCGCGCCCGACGAATCCGAGAGCGCGGAGACGCAGCGCGCCGAGGTCGAGGCCGAACTCGAGGAGACGGACGGGGAGGAGAACGAGACCCCGGCCGAGGACGAGGGCGCCCCGCCGGACCAGCCCCCGCCCCTCCCCGACAGCGAGGCCTCGCGGGATTACCGGATCTACACCCGCGCCCATGACGAGGAGATCCGGGCGGAGGAGCTCTGCGACGAGCAGGAGCTGGACCGGCTCCGCTCCTATCTCGACAAGCAGCTCGACCCGCTGAAGGGCGCGGTCGGCCGGCTCGCGAACAAGCTCCAGCGCCGGCTTCAGGCGCAGCAGAACCGTTCCTGGGAATTCGACCTCGAAGAGGGCGTGCTGGACGCCGGGCGGCTCGCCCGCGTCGTCACCAACCCGCTGACGCCGCTCAGCTTCAAGATGGAGCAGGAGACGGACTTCAAGGACACCGTCGTCTCCCTCCTCATCGACAATTCGGGCTCGATGCGCGGCCGGCCGATCTCCATCGCCGCGATCTCGGCCGACGTGCTGGCGCGCACGCTGGAGCGTTGCCACGTGAAGGTGGAGATCCTCGGCTTCACCACGCGCGCCTGGAAGGGCGGGCAGGCGCGGGAGGACTGGTTGAAGGCGGGCCGCCCCGCCCTGCCCGGCCGGCTCAACGACCTCCGGCACATCGTCTTCAAGGCGGCGGACGCGCCCTGGCGGCGGGCGCGGCGCAATCTCGGCCTGATGATGCGGGAAGGGCTGCTGAAGGAGAACATCGACGGGGAGGCGCTCGAATGGGCGCATCGCCGGCTCGAACGCCGCCCGGAGCAGCGGCGCATCCTCATGGTGATCTCGGACGGCGCGCCGGTGGACGATTCCACGCTCTCGGTGAACCCCTCCAACTATCTCGAACGCCATCTCCGCGACGTCATCGCGATGATCGAGCGGCGGAAGGCGGTGGAGCTTCTCGCCATCGGCATCGGCCATGACGTGACGCGCTACTATTCCCGCGCCGTCACCATCACCGATGTGGAGCAGCTCGCCGGGGCGATGACGGAGCAGCTCGCCGCGCTCTTCGAGGCGGACCCGCGGGCCCGCGCGCGAGCGGAGCGACGCGCGCCGCAGCGGCGGAGGGCGTAAGGCTCAGGGCGTCGCGAGCCGGAATTTCCGGAACGGGACGCCCTCGTAGATGACCTCCCCCTCGGCCACAGCCCCGAGCCGCGCCAGCGCGCCGAGCCGCGCGCGGGAGCGGGGCAGGAGGAAGGTGACGGAGCCGATCCGCGAGTCGGCCCGCGCGAAGGCGAGCGCCTCCCGCGCGACGGCGGGGCCGAGGCCGAAGAGGCCGGGTTTCAGCACGAGGCCGAAATCCCAGTCCTCCCCCTCCTTCTGGAACCCGCCCCAGCCGGCATAGGCGCCGCCGGCGAAGATCGCCCAGTGGCCGAGCCCGTCCTCCGCCCAGCGCGCCTCCTTCGCCGCGACGAAGGCGACGGCGCGCGCCTCGTCCCATGCGCCGGAAAGGAGCGGCATGTGTTCCGCCAGCCGCGGATCGGCCATGTGCGCCGCGATCTTCGCCAGCGGAACCTCCGTCAGCCGGCGGAAGGCGATGGCCCGCTCAGCGCGCACGCCGCCCGCCGATCCGCGCCAGAAGGAAGAAGAGGAGCGCGAGCGCGCCGAAGCCGGCGACTGCGGGCAGAAGCAGCGCGGGGAGCACGACCTCCTGCCAGGCCGTGGTCGATATCAGGGATTCGATCTCGGCGCCGAAGGCGACGAGGCTGCCGCGATGCGCCGCAGCCCAGAATTCGGCGGTGGAGGTGAGGAGAAGCGGCGCGCCCTGCATCGGCCCGGTCCACACATCCCGGGCAAGCGCGCCGAGCGCGAGGGCGCTGCAGAGATAGGCGAGAAACCGGCGCATGGGGTCCCCTCCGACGAGGCGCGAAGGTTAACGCGGGGGCGGCGCGCGGACAATCGGTCCGGGCCGTCAGGCGCGCCGCGCGCCGGCGGCCGGAGGGAAGGGCACGACCTCTCCGGAGCCCGAGGCGGAAAGGACCCGGTCATAGGGATCGAGCGGATCGAGCATCTTCGCCATCGCCGCCTCCACCGCCGCGCGCCGCCCGGCGGCGGTGTAGTAGGAGCCGCGGAGCTGCGAGCTCATCAGGAGGAACTGGCGGTATTCGCGATAGGCCACCGCATCCGGCGGCGCGGGGCGGCGGAAGAAGGCTTCCAGCGGGCGCGCGTCCACGAATTCCGGCTTGGAATAGACGGCGCGCCCCGCGGCGTGGAGCGGCAGGCCGCGCCAGAGCGCCTGCTGCCCGGCGGTCGAGTTCACTGTGACGGCGGAGCGCGCCCGGTCCAGCAGCGGGCCGAGGCGGCCGCCGTGGAGGAAGACCATGCGCCCTTCAAGCCCGAGCCGCCGCGCCGTCTCCCGCGCCTTCGCTTCCAGCCGCTCCCGCCCGTCCTCGAACGGATGGGTCTTGAAGACGACGAGATGGTCGCGCGGGGCGCCGGCGACGAAGGCTTCGAGCACATGGTCGATGAAGGCGGGGACGGAGCCGAAGGGCCCGTGCGCGCGGAGCGAGGAATCGCCCGCCATCTGGAGGAGGACGAGGTGATAGAGCCGCCCGCCGCGCATCAGCCGCCGCTCCCGCCAGCGCCGCTCCGGCCCGAGGAGCGGCAGCACGAGGAGGCGGCGAAGGTAGAAGCCAAGCTCCCGCGCCGCCCCCGCCTCCCGGTGCGGGCGGAAATGCGGATAGGCGCGGTTGCGGAAGAGGATGTCGAAATGATGCCGGAAGCCGAGCGCCGCATGCCGCCAGGCCGCGCCCCATATGGGCGGAGCCGGCTCCACGTCATAGGGCGCCGCGCGGGAGGCGGCGGCCATCTCCGTGACGGAAAGGTCCATCAGGCGGGAAAACCCGTTCGCCCCGCCGCGCTCATAGGTCACCCAATGCGGGCGGAGATAGCCTTCCTCGAACACATGGAGCCGAAGGCCCTGCGCCTCCGCCAGCGCCGCGGCGGCGCGGTGGGCCGGGCGGGCGTCGCCATAGAGCGCGATGTCCGTCACCCCTCGCTCCGCCACGAGGGTTTCCAGCCAGGCGGGCCAGTCCTCCATCCGCCCCGTGAAGGGCTGCCAGGGGCCGGCGCCGGCCCATTCCCGTTCGTCCGCCCGGCTCAGCCCCGCCTTCAGGACCTGCGCGCCCTCGGCCCGGAGCGCGCGGGCGAGCGCGGCGAAGAAGGGGCCGTGCGGCCCCTGGAGGAAGAGGAAGGTCCGACCCGCCCCGCGCCCGATCATCCGCCTCGCCCCCTCCTGCCCTTGGCGCCGCCGCCCATCGTGATTATTCCTCCCCCGACCTTCAAGGAAAGCTTCATGTTCACAGGCATCATCACTTCGGTGGGCGAGATTGCGGCGGCGGAGCGGCGGGGAGACGATCTCCGGCTACGCATCGCCT
>JAUIDE010000149.1 GCA_030429105.1 Alphaproteobacteria bacterium | reverse complement strand
CTAGGCGTTGGAGTTGCGGCCAATTGCACAATTAGCGACATTGTATCCCATGCGCCAAATCCTTCAATCAGTTTTCCACTTTTGAACGTCCCAATCCATATTCCTGAATACAGCACATGCTGTCCCATTGGTTCAAACGCAATCGATGCCAATCGTTGACCTGTATATCGTCCAGATCCTGTCCACCGCACAACAAGGCCGGGCCGCTCGCCGACATCCGCGTCCGCGCCGCCATCGCCCACGCCATCGACCGGCAGGCGCTGATCGACGGCGCGATGTTCGGCTACGGAACGCCGATCGGCACGCATTTCGCCCCGCATCATCCGGACTATGTGGACCTGACCCTGCAATCGCGCCACGACCCCGAGATGGCGAAGAAGCTTCTGGCTGAGGCCGGTTACGAGAGCGGCCTCACGCTCCGCCTGAAGCTGCCGCCGCCCTCCTACGCCCGCCGCGGCGGCGAGATCGTCGCCGCGCAGCTTCGCGCCGTGGGGATCGAGACGGAGATCAGCAATCTCGAATGGGCGGGCTGGCTTGAGGAGGTCTTCAAGAACAAGGACTATGACCTCACCATCGTCAGCCATACCGAGCCCTTCGACATCGGCATCTACGCGCGGGACGAATATTACTTCAACTACAGCTCGGAGGAGTTCAAGACGACCTTCGCCATGCTGGAGCGGACGACCGACCCGGAGGATCGATCCGCGCTGACGAAGGCGCTGCAGCGGATCATCGCGGACGATTACGTCAACGCCTATCTCTTCCAGCTTGCGCGGACGAGCGTGCAGAACGCCAAGCTCAAGGGCATGTGGAAACATTCGCCGACCCAGGCGAACGACATGACCGCGGCCTACTGGGAATGAAGCCGGAGGGGCCGCGCGAACCGGCGCGGCCCCTTGCCCCCATCTCTCTCCGGGCTTAGCCGAAGGGCCCGATGCTCCGCTACGCCCTCTCCCGCCTCGTTTCTCTCGCCGTCTCGCTGGCGCTCGCCAGCGTCGCGATCTTCGCCGTGATCGAGGTGATTCCGGGGGACCCGGCCGCCTACATGCTCGGCATGAACGCGGCGCCGGACACGCTGGCGGCCGTCCGCGCCGAGCTCGGGCTCGACCGGCCCCTGCCCCTCCGCTACCTCTCCTGGGTCGGCGGGATGCTGACCGGCGATTTCGGCACGAGCTACGCCTACAAGGCCCCGGTGGCCGATCTCGTGGCGGAGCGGATCGTCATCTCCTTGCCGCTCACGCTCTACGCCCTCGCCCTCTCCACCCTCATCGCGATTCCGGCCGGGCTCCTTGCCGCCTCGCGGCGCGGGCGGGCGGCGGACTGGGGAGTGATCGGCGTGACGCAGCTCGGCGTCGCAGTGCCGAACTTCTGGTTCGCGATCCTTCTTGTCGTGATCTTCGCGATCAATCTCCGCTGGGTCTCCGCCGGCGGCTTTCCCGGCTGGGAGGCGGGTTTCTGGCCCGCGATGAAGGCGCTGACGCTTCCCGCCGTCGCGCTCGCCCTGCCCCAGGCTTCTATCCTCGCCCGCGTCATGCGATCCGCCCTGCTCGACACGCTGGCGGAGGATTATGTGCGGACGGCCCGCGCCAAGGGCCTCTCGCGCGGGCAGGCGCTCCGGCGGCACGCCTTCCGCAACGCGCTTATCCCGGTGCTGACGATCCTCGGGCTCCAGTTCTCCTTCCTCATCGCCGGGGCGATCATCATCGAGAACGTGTTCTTCCTCCCCGGCCTCGGGCGGCTGATCTTCCAGGGGATCACGCAGCGCGACCTCATCCTTGTGGAATCGGTGACGATGCTTCTCGTCTTCGCGGTGATCCTCGTCACCTTCCTCGTCGATCTCGCCTACGCCTGGGTCGACCCGCGGCTGAGGCGGCGATGAGGGCGGCGCTCGGTTTCGGGGCCTGCCTTTCGGCGCTCTTCATCGGCGCGGCGCTGCTTTCGTTCCTCTGGACCCCGCATGACGTCGAAGCGCTCGCCATCGCCGACAAGCTGAAGCCGCCCTCCGCCGCGAACTGGCTGGGCACGGACCAGCTCGGGCGCGACATCCTCTCGATGCTCATGGTCGGCGCCCGCACCTCCATCGCGGTGGCGGTGGTGGCTGTGGGGATCGGGATGATCTTCGGCGTGCCCCTCGGCCTCGCCGCCGCCGCGCGGCGCGGCGGGCTGCTCGACGAGGTCATCATGCGGGCGAACGACCTCGTCTTCGCCTTCCCCTCGCTCGTGATCGCGATCCTCATCACCGCCGTCTTCGGCCCCTCGGCGGTGAACGCGATCATCGCCATCGGGATCTTCAACATCCCGGTCTTCGCCCGCCTCACGCGCGGGGCCGCGCTCTCGCTCTGGGCGCGGGATTTCGTGATGGCGGCCCGCGTGGCGGGCAAGGGGCGGGCGCGGATCTCGGCGGAGCATATCCTGCCGAACATCGCCAACCTCCTGATCGTGCAGGGGACGATCCAGTTTTCGCTCGGCATCCTTGCGGAGGCCGCGCTCTCCTATATCGGCCTCGGCGCGCAGCCGCCGACGCCCTCCTGGGGCCGGATGCTGGCGGAGAGCCAGACGCTGATCTACTCGAACCCCGCCCTCGCCTTCTATCCCGGCCTCGCCATCGTGCTGACGGTGCTGGGCCTGAACCTGATGGGCGACGGGCTGCGGGACTGGCTGGACCCGCGGCTGAGGCGGGCGAGATGACCCTCCTCTCCGTCGACAACCTCACCCTCGCCATCAACCGCGCCCCGATCCTCCGCGGAATCTCCCTCGACATCCGCGAGGGAGAGGTCTTCGGCGTGATCGGCGAATCCGGCTCCGGCAAGTCCCTCACCGCCTATTCCGTCCTCCGTCTCCTGCCTGAAGGGACGGAGACGGGCGGCGCGATCCGGCTGAACGGCGCCGATCTGCTCGCGAAGACGGAGGCGGAAATGCTCCGCATCCGCGGCGCGGAGATCGGCATGGTCTTCCAGGAGCCGATGACCGCGCTGAACCCCGTGCAGACCATCGGCGACCAGGTGGCGGAGACCGCCCTCATCCACGGCGCCGCAAGCAGGCGGGAGGCGAAGGCGCTCGCCCGCGCGATGCTGGACCGCGTGGGTCTCCCCGCCCCGCGCTTCTCGCTCGACCGCTATCCGCACGAGCTTTCGGGAGGGCAGCGCCAGCGCGTCGTCATCGCCATGGCCATCGCGCTCCGCCCGAAGCTCCTGATCGCGGACGAGCCGACGACGGCGCTCGACGTGACGACGCAGGCCGAGATCATGGCGCTCCTGTGCGGGCTGGTGGACGAGTTCGGCATGGGGCTCATGTTCATCACCCACGATCTCGGCCTCGTCGCCGGCGCGGCGGACCGGATAGCGGTGATGCGCCGGGGCGAGATCGTGGAGGCGGGAGAGACGGCCGAGGTTTTCCGTGCGCTCCGCCATCCCTATACCCGCGCGCTCTTCGAAGCCTCCGCCCACCGACCCGAGGCCGCGCCAGCCGCCCACGAGCCGGCGCCGGTGCTGGAGGTGAAGGGCGCGGTGCGCGACTACGCCCTGCCCCGCCCCTCGCTATTTGCGAAACCCGCCCTCCTCCGCGCGGTGGACGGCGTGAGCCTCACGCTCCGGCGGGGCGAGGTGCTGGGCCTTGTCGGCGAATCGGGCTGCGGCAAGTCCACCCTCACCCGCGCCATCCTCGGGCTCGAGCCGCTTCAGGCCGGGGAGGTTCTCGTCGCCTGCGCGCCCGTGACGCTCGACCCGCCGCGCGCCGTGCGGCGGAAGATGCAGGTGGTGTTTCAGGACCCTTACGGCAGCTTCAACCCGCGCTGGCGGGTGGAGGCGCTGGTGGCCGAGCCCTTCCACCTCCTCGACGATCCTCCGCGCGGCGCGGCGCGGCGCGAGAGGGTGGCGCGGGCGCTGGAGGAGGTCGGGCTCTCCCCCGCCGACATGGACAAGTATCCGCACGAATTCTCCGGCGGACAGCGCCAGCGCCTCGCCATCGCCCGCGCGCTCATCATCGAACCCGATCTCATCATCCTCGATGAAGCCGTGAGCGCGCTCGACGTCTCGATCCGCGCGCAGATCCTCGACCTGATCGCGGGCCTTCGGGCGCGCCTCGGCCTCTCCTTCCTCTTCATCACGCATGACCTCACCGTGGTCCGCGCCCTCGCGGACCGGGTGATGGTGATGCAGGCCGGGCGGATCGTGGAGGAGGGGGAGACGGAGGCGCTCTTCCGCGCGCCCGCGCATCCCTATACGAAGGCGCTGATCGCAGCCGCCCCGGACGTGAAGGCGGCGCTCGAAAGGAGAACGCCATGAACGCCCATCCCGATCTCTGGTTCGGAGCCGACGCCGTCTATATCGGCGGGCGCTGGCGGGCCCCCGCGAACGGGGAGCGCCTGCCGCTCGAAAACCCCTCCGACGGCTCCGAGGTCGGCCAGATTGCGCGCGGGACGGCGGCGGATATCGACGCGGCGGTGGAGGCGGCGGAGGCCGCGCTCGCCGGCGACTGGGGCCGCCTCACCGCCGCCGAGCGCGGGCGGCTGATGATGAAGATGGGCCGGCTCGTGCTTGAGCGGGCGGACGCGCTGGCGCGGATCGAGGCGGCGGATGTCGGCAAGCCGCTGAAGCAGGCGCGGGCGGACGCGGTGGCCCTCGCCCGCTATCTCGAATTCTACGGCGGCGCGGCGGACAAGGTGACGGGGGAGACGATCCCCTATCTCGACGGCTACACCGTCTACACGCTTCGCGAGCCGCACGGGGTGACGGGGCATATCGTGCCCTGGAACTACCCGATGCAGATCATCGGCCGCTCCGTCGGCGCCGCGCTCGCCATGGGCAACGCCTGTGTGCTGAAGCCCTCGGAAGAGGCCTGCCTCACCGCGCTCGCCTTCGCCGCCCTCGCGGAGGAGGCGGGGTTCCCCGCCGGGGCGATCAACGTCGTCCCCGGCCTCGGGGAGGAGGCGGGCGCCGCGCTTTCCGGCCATCGCGGGGTGAAGCACCTCTCCTTCACCGGCTCCGTCTCCGTCGGCCGGATGGTGCAGGAGGCGGCGGCGCAGAACATCGTGCCGGTGACGCTGGAGCTTGGCGGCAAGTCCCCGCAGGTCGTCTTCGACGACGCCGACCTCGAAAAGGCCCTGCCCTTCCTCGTGAACGCCGGCATACAGAACGCGGGGCAGACCTGCTCCGCCTCCTCCCGCATCCTCGTGCAGCAGGGCGTGCATGACCGGCTGCTGGAGATGATGGCGGGCCGCTATTCCGCGCTCAAGGTCGGCCGCGCGATCGACGATCTCGATGTCGGGCCGCTGATCTCCGCCCGCCAGAAGAGCATCGTGGACGGCTACCTCGCCGCCGCCGCCGATCTCGAAACCGCCGCGCGGGGGGAAATCGTCGCGGGCGCGCCCGCGGGCGGGCACTATGTGGCGCCGACGCTCCTCTCCGGCGTTCGCCCCGATCACAAGCTGGCGCAGGAGGAGATTTTCGGCCCCGTGCAGGTTGTCATCCCCTTCGAGGACGAGGCGGAGGCCGTCTCCATCGCCAACGGCACCGATTACGGCCTCGTCGCCAGCATCTGGAGCCGGGACGGCGGGCGGCAGATGCGCCTCGCGAAAAAGTTGCGTGCGGGGCAGGTCTTCATCAACAATTATGGAGCTGGCGGCGGCGTGGAGCTGCCCTTCGGCGGCTCCGGCAAGTCCGGCCACGGGCGGGAGAAGGGGTTCGAGGCGCTCTACGGCTTCTCCGCGCTCAAGACGGTGGCGGCGCATCACGGCTGAGGCGACGGAACCGGGCGGGCCGTGCGTGTGACGTGAAGGCGACATGCGGGAGGCGGGTTGTGACGAGGCGTATGAAACTGGCGGCGCTGACGCTCGGTCTCCTCACGGCCTTCGCCGCGCCCCCGGCCCTTCTTGCGCCGGTCGCCTTCGCCGAGGGCGCGGGCGAATCCCGGCTCCAGACGCGCGAGGCGCGGCAGGCCGAGCGGCAGGCCGAACGTCAGGCGCAGCGGGAAGCCGAACGTCAGGCCGCCCGCAAGGCCGAACGGCAAGCCCAGCGTCAGGCGGAGCGGCAAGCCGAGCGTCAGGCTGAACGTCAGGCTCAGCGGCAGGCCGAGCGCCAGGCTGAGCGCAAGGCCGAAAGGCAGGCGGAGCGCCGCGCGGCGCGCGAGGCGGAGCGGCGGGCCGCGCAATCCGCCGGCTTCCGCGAGGTCGACGCGCTGAGGAGCCCGCACCGGCCCGAGCGCGGAGACCCGGGCGGCGACGCGCCGGCGCCCGAAGCGCGGGTGCGGGTGGACGACAGACCCGCGCGGGAGACGCGCGAGAGGGACCGGAACCGGGATCGCGACTGGGATCGGGACCGTGATCGCGATCGCGACGCGCGCCACGGCCGGGACCGGGATCGCGACTCAGACCGCCGGTGGGACAGGCCGCGCCACGGATACGACCGCTACAAGGTGGTGGACCGTCGCCCGCGCGGCTGGCGCCCCCATTATCACCGCCCGCCGCGC